>CAMYUW010000013.1 GCA_947302275.1 uncultured Prevotellaceae bacterium | reverse complement strand
TATCACACAAGTCTTATTGCCTGTTGGGCGCATTTATGGCCTATCATTATGATGAGGAACTGCCCGAAGAGCAACGCATCCTGCTCGCCAGTTTCATTAGAAATCTGAGCATGACATACTATACCAGTGAAGTTGACTTGGTCCGTTCCTATACCATCATCAAGGAGAGCCTGAACCGCCTCGCCGGGGAATAACATTTTTAGATAGAAATCATTATGAAAAAGATTCTTTATTTACTGCTTATTGGGCTGCTGTCACTGACAGCCTGCGATGAGAAGGACGAGCCGCAATCCGCCATCGAGACATTCACGGTCAACGGTGTGTCATTCAATATGGTAAAAGTCAAGGGCGGCAGCTTTACGATGAATATGGAATTGCCGCTTACACCAACGGGCGTACTTTTTCAGGATTCGACCCTTGATGTCACAGTTGCCGACTACAGTATCGGCCAGACCGAGGTCACACAAGCTTTGTGGCAAGCCGTAATGGGCAATAATCCCAGTTATTTCTCAAGCAACGAAATCTTTATGGTTGAGAAAGAGGGGGAGTTTGAGGATGACCTGAACCGACCTGTCGAATGGGTATCGTGGGATGACTGTCAAGCGTTTATTGAAAAGCTGAACGAACTCACGGGGCGACACTTCAGGATTCCAACCGAAGCCGAGTGGGAGTTTGCAGCCCGTGGAGGAAACAAGACGCACGGCTACCCCTATGCGGGAAGTGATAACATTGATGATGTGGCTTGGTGTCTTGGAAACACCGACAACATGACGCATCCTGTCGGCCAGAAAAAGCCTAATGAATTGGGCCTCTATGACATGAGCGGCAACGTGCGTGAATGGTGCCTAAATAGTATCTCATTTAGAATGGCCGATGGGACAAGCTATGCATACCGCATAGTTCGCGGAGGTTCATATTATTACAAATGCTTCGTGTGGTACCGTGACCGTGCAACGCAAACTGTAAGAGCAAGCGATATCGGCCTGCGCCTCGCCATGTAGTAACAATTAAGAATTCAACATCATTAAAAACATAAAACAGTTCAATTATGAACACGACAAAGAAACTGATGACACTGATGCTGGCGGTGCTGGCGGTGTCTTTACTCACTGCTTGCAACAAGGATGATGAGTCTGATCACAAGCAGAAATTCACTACTGCCATCAATAACCGGGCATGCAGGAATGGCGTGGTCGTCTTCTCGCAAGGCACTGCTGAGGTCGAAATCTCCTTTAATGCTCGCACGGCGATGCGCACCATCAAAATCACAAGCACTTATAAGGATATTGATGGGCAATCACGCACGCTCACCACGCCCGAGATAGAAATGCCCTCACCGTATGGCTCTCCCATTAATTTCTATTCTTTCTCTACGACCGATAACCTGGGGGACGGAGTTAAAAACTTGCACGGGAGCCTCGACATTCAAACCGGCATCATGCTATACACCTTCCAACAAGATGATTACACCATGGTCTGCACAACCCACCTGCTGTTCAACAATGTCATTACAAGCATCATCGACCCGATGGGTGCATCCATTAATACCAACATGTCATCCTATCTTTTCATGCTGGACAGCAATGCCAAGACTTGTATCATGCAGATTAGCAATTTTGTTCAGGGCGTCAATGGTGCTGTGCAGGCTGCCGTTGTCGAATACAATGGCCTGAAAGTGACGATTACCGATCAAGGCTACCTCATCAAGGCCGACGAAGCCAAGGCCACTCAAGGCACCCACTACGACCTTACCGACGTGGATGTGACAATCGATAGGAACTGCTCACATTTTTCCGGTTCATTTAACACCAAAGTGAGCCGTCACGAGTTCAGTGGCAACCTCTTTCAGTAAAATCATATATTGAAAATCATGAAGAAGACAATGATTGCACTCGTGTGCATGCTGATGGCCGCTGGAACGGCCATGGCGCAGAAGACATTCACTTTTGGCCCCAAAGTCGGCGTGGACTATACCCACCGGTGGGGCAAGAACATCAACGACGAGAGCGCTTTGAACTTTCAAGCTGGTGTGTTCATGGAGTATCGCTTCAATAGTAAATTTGCTATCGCTCCCGAGGTGGTGTTCGCTACTCATGCCCGCCCCAAGCGTGAATGGAAAGATTGGTGGCTGAGCGAGGAACCGACACGTGATATAACCTCGACTTATCAGACCAATTACATCAACATTCCTGTCATGTTCAAATATTATGTGACCAAATCGTTGAGCATTGACCTGGGACCGCAACTGGGTTTAAAGGTCTATGATAAATGCACCGATAAGTGGGAAGATAGCAACGGCCATTGGGATGAAAAGTACAACATGAGCCACCGAAGCGTTGATTTCGGCCTCGGACTTGGTGCAACCTACAATTTCAGTGAAAAAGTCTTTGTACAACTCCGCTACACCCTAGGCTTATTGCCGCTATATGAAGACAGTAACGCCAGGAACGGCAACGCCCAACTCTCCATCGGTTACCGCTTCTAATCATATCAGCCGGGTTTTGAGATGAGATAAACACCCTTTTGGGTATTGCTGTCAAGTGAAAAGCCTGTATTTTTGCAACAAATTAATCATATAATAAAGAGATATCACATGAAGAAGACAAAGAAACTGATGACATTGCTGCTGGTGATGTTGGCACTGATGGGCTGTAAGGATAGCAAGGACGAGCCTACTCCTGGCGGCAAAATAGAAGGTGACGTTTATGTGCTGGTAGGCTCCTATGATCGTGACTTCGTCTATAACCTGGATGGTGATGCCATCTACAGCAGCCCCGAAGGAAGCCACATTGCCTCGCTACCGTGCGTAACAGCGACTGTATCATCGTCCTGGAACGAGGACGCATCATCGAACGAGGCACTCACGACGAACTATTGGCCCTCAAGGGCAAATATTACCAACTCTATACCGGTGGCGAAATCACCTAACCCGTCACCCTGTGAGAACACCTATCGACCGCTCGCCTAGTGTGGGCGGTCGCTATTTTTTTTAGAGAAAAATGCTGTTTGGGGGTTAATCAATCGGTTGCCGCGTTTTTATATTAGTGAATGGAGGACACGGCTACGGATCAACCTCATTATAGTTAATAAAGGTTAAATCATAGCGGCATCAATGCCGAATCATAAAGAATCATTATATTTGCATATCTTAACCTTGTAACGGGCGCGTTGCCACACTTGTGTGAGAACTATGTCCCTGCGCCTGTAAATAAACCCATAAATGCCAACTGCTGGGGGGCGCATGAGGCACCATTAGAATGATTATGGCAGATATATCAATAAAACAGAATATTGATGGTAATGTCAATGATTTGGAGTTTATTATCATCAGAGGGACCTCTAATGCGGTTATGCATACTCGCAGGAGAACTTACTATAAGACTATTCGTGGTGTAAAAATCCCTAAAGAAAAGCAACGACTCCCTTACGACCCACCTTCAAGTTGTGATACGGACTTATCTCACTATCATGATGTCATCGACATCCCTGCGACTGTTTTCAAAAATGGGGTAGACTATACCATCGTTGGCATGGAAAATGAATTGATGATGCAAGGCATCGCTGTCACCCAAGTCTCCATCCCTGGTACGGTCGAAAGGATTTCTGACCGTGCTTTCTTCCATTGCATTAATCTGCAGAAGGTGACTATGTCTGAAGGATTAAAATCCATTGGTTCAAATGCATTTTGCGGATGCCCTAATATCCATGACATTGTTGTTCCTGACAGTGTTATGCAAATGGGCGATGCCGTGTTTTTAAAATGCCAAAACTTGACGACTGTCACTTTGGGAGAGCAAATGCGTGTGATAGGCGGTGTCGTTTTCAGAGATTGTCCCAACATCACTGCCGTTACTTGTAAGGCAGAGATTCCTCCAACATTTATGTTTCTCGATAATGCCTTCACCCCCGAAGTCTATGAACACGCTGTTTTGAAAGTGCCACAGCAATCGATTGACAAGTACAGGAATGCTCCCATCTGGAGCCTGTTCAAGAATATAGAGCCCATGTATGTCGGCAGGGGACCCAATGATCACCCACAGTGGACCAAGAATGACATCATCGGCGATTAATGGCGGAGCAAAGGATTGACCACAATCAATAGCGCCAAAAATAGATAATGAACCTCAAAAGTATTTATCGTACTTTTGAGGTTCACTAATAATATAAGAATGATTGATTTCGGTCAAAATTATATTATAATTATAAATAAATTGTGATTATAACCAAAAATCTATATGCATTTTGGCATATTTGCACTATATTTGCAGATGTTGTTTACTAAAAAGCATTTATTATGGACAAGATTATTATGACAAAGGACGAACTCCGCAAACGAGGAGAACAGTTCTATGAGGCTTTAGACAGTGCGTTTCAAAGCTATGGCTATATTACAGTGGGTAAGGAAGGAATCCTCCCTAGGTCGACAATGTATGCATGCCTCGTCAGTGTGAATTCTGAAGATATTACTGATGAGGAACTCCGTGATGTTGAAAACACCATTGATAGCGTTTGCAATGATTGGGAGGAGAAAACTGATTATGAATGGGACGAGGAGTTCAGAAATTTTTGGGTGGCTATCTCTATCGACGAAATCGCCCCAGACCCAGTAGATGAGGATGAATGCCCAGAATGCGGAGGAACACTGGAAGATAATGGCGAGGGCATCATGTATTGCCCCAATTGCAATCCTATGGACGAAATGGACGAAGATGAAGAGAGAGATGAAGACGAAGGAATTTGTCCAGACTGTGGAGAAGAATTTGAGGAAGGAGAAGATGGGGAGAAGTTTTGCCCTAACTGTCATGATGATGATGAAGAGAGAGGTGATGATGAAGAAGAGATAGATTTTGACGAGATTGAGATAGAGGTAGAAGAAGATAAGGAGGAAGCTTTATGTCCATTATGTGAAGAACCTTTAGATGAAGAGGGAGAGTGCCCTGAATGTGGCTGGACCGAAGACTATGACGGCGACGGGGAACTTTGTCCAAATTGCGAAAAATTAATCATCGAAGAGGATGGCATTAAAAAGTGCCCTCACTGTGATTGGGACGAGCGCGATGACTGGGACCAAGATCAGTGGAATGAATATTATGGACGTTGATCAGAGCTGCCATTGATAATTCTATCATAACGGCTCAAATTTACCCATACCCAGAAGGGCATTCTGCTTTTTGCCTTTGACGGCATGAGGCAGATTGTATTAGCTTTGCATAAAGCAAAAAACGGTTTTAACAGTTCATTAACAGTTCCGCCCCACCCTATTGATTTAGAATTGTCAATCGGTTTTGCTGAAAATCAGCAAATTAGCATTTTTCTTTTCTTAATCCATGAATTGCTTTTGGACAACAAGGCCACAAGCACTCATAATAAAAAAGAAAAATATTGGATTTTTTAGGCCATTGTGAATAAAAAGCAGTACCTTTGCGGGATATTTGGAAATCAACTTATTAACTGACAATACTATAGACAAATGGCAAAAAAACTGACCGAGAGAGTAACTTGGGTAGGTAAGGTGGATTGGGAACTGAAGACGTTCCATGGCGATGAGTTGTCCACCCACCGTGGATCGAGTTACAACTCCTACTTGATTCGTGACAAGAAGAATGTGTTGATTGACACGTCGTGGCTGCCCTACAGCCGCGAGTTCGTAGCTAACCTCAAGAAGGAGATTGATCTCAACAAAATCGATTATATAGTGATGTGCCACAACGAGATCGATCACAGCGGCGCTCTCGTTGACCTGATGCGCGAAATCCCCGAAACGCCTATTTACTGCACAGCAAAGGGTGAAGCCATCATTCGCGGCCATTATCATCAGGACTGGAATTTTGTCAATGTCAAGACCGGTGACACGCTGGAACTTGGCGACACCACGCTGACCTTTATCGAGGCAACGATGCTTCACTGGCCCGACACAATGTTCTGCTACCTGAGTGGTGAGGAAATCCTGTTCAGCAACGACGGTTTCGGCCAGCACTATGCCACCGAATCGCTCTATGACGATCAGGTGTGCATGGCCGAGGTATTGCAAGAGGCCGAGAAATACTATGCCAACATCATCGCTCCCTTCAGCCCGCTCTGCAACCGCAAGGTGAAGGAAGTCGTGGGGATGAACCTGCCGCTTAAGATGATTTGCCCGAGCCACGGCATCATCTGGCGCAACAACCCCGGTCTCATTATCGAGAAATACCTGCAATGGAGCGACAATTATCAGGAGGATCAAGTGACTATCGTCTATGATACCATGTGGCAGAGCACCCGCCTGATGGCACAAGCCATTGCTGAGGGCATCCGTGAGCAGTCGCCCACAACGACCGTCAAGATCTACAACGCCGCCCTCAACGACAAGAACGATATCCTTACCGAGGTGTTCCACTCGCGCGCCGTGCTCGTGGGCTCACCCACCATCAATAATGGCTACAGCTATGCCATTGCTGGCATCCTGGAGATGCTCAAGGGCATGAAACTGAAAAAGAAAAAAGGTGCCGCCTTCGGCAGCTTCGGTTGGAGCGGTGAGGCCGCTAAACTCATTACCGAGCACCTGAAGGCCGCAGGCATCGAGCCAGTGAACGACGGCATCCGTGCCCAGTGGGTACCTGATCAGGATGCCTTGGAGCAGAGCCGCCAGTTCGGTCGTGAGTTCATCAAACAACTTGAACAACAATAAACAACATAAACAACTCTATCAACTAATTAACTAAAAGACAAACAATGAACAAAGTCGTTAGTAAAGAGCAGTTTTCTGCTAACGTGACTAAGCTTGTCGTTGAGGCTCCCCTCATCGCCAAGGCACGCCGTGCAGGTCACTTTGTGATTGTCCGCGCAGGCGAAAAAGGCGAGCGAATTCCCTTAACCATCGCCGACAGTGACCCCAAGGCTGGCACCATCACATTGGTGATCCAGAGTGTGGGCGACAGCACACGCAAAATCTGTGCACTCGAGCCCGGTGAATTCCTGCATGACGTGGTAGGTCCTCTGGGCCAGGCCACTCACATCGAGAAGTATGGCACTGTGCTGTGTGCAGGTGGCGGTGTGGGTACCGCTCCCCTACTCCCCATTATCCGAGCCATGAAAGAGGCTGGCAACCGCGTAATCAGCGTGCTGGCAGGCCGTACCAAGGACCTCATCATTCTGGAGGACGAGGTGCGCGCTTCGAGCGACGAGGTCATCATCATGACCGATGACGGCAGCTACGGCAACAAGGGTGTTGTCACCGTAGGTATGGAAGAGGTTCTCAAGCGTGAGAAGGTCGATTACTGCGTGACCATCGGTCCCGCCATCATGATGAAGTTCTGTGCCCTGTTGACCAAGAAGTATGAGGTGCCCACCGAGGCTTCGCTCAATGCCATCATGGTTGACGGTACCGGCATGTGCGGCGCTTGCCGCGTGACCGTGGGCGGCAAGATCCGCTTCGTGTGTGTCGAGGGTCCCGAGTTCAATGCCCATGAGATTGATTTTGACGAGTTGATGATGCGCCTCAAGGGAGCTCAGTAATGCTCGCTTTGATCTCAGTTTAGAGTTTAAAGTTTAGAGTTTAGAGAAGCATCCGCACTAGGAGACGCAAGATTTTGCGTCTCTACAGACTGGAAACTAGCGACTAAACACTTAAAACTTACAACTAACAACTTACAACTTAAAAAAGAAAAAATAACAATGGAACAAAATAATATCGATCCCCGTAATGAACAGTGGCGTGTGGACTTGCGCAACGCCAAGACTCCCAAGGAGCGTACAGCCATCCCCCGTGTGGAGATGCCGCAACTCGACCCCAAATACCGCATCACCTGCAACGAGGAGGTGAACCAGGGCATCAGTGCTGAGCAGGCCGTTGTTGAAGCCAGCCGTTGCTTAGATTGCGCTAATCCGCAGTGTGTGACCGGTTGCCCCGTGAATATCAATATTCCCAAATTCATCAAGAACATCGAGCGTGGTGAGTTCGGCGAGGCTGCTGCCACCTTGAAGGAAACCAGTTCGTTGCCCGCTGTATGCGGCCGTGTATGCCCGCAGGAGAAGCAGTGCGAGTCGCGTTGCATCCACACCAAGATGAAACACCCCGCCGTGGCTATCGGCTATCTGGAGCGCTTTGCCGCCGACTGGCAGCGTGACAATCTGCCTCAGGAGGTGCCTGCTATGGCTCCCGCCAACGGTATCAAGGTAGCTGTCATCGGCAGTGGTCCCTCTGGACTGTCGTTTGCTGGCGATATGGCCAAGAAGGGCTTCAGCGTTACCGTATTTGAAGCATTGCACGAGATCGGTGGCGTGTTGAAGTATGGTATCCCCGAGTTCCGTCTGCCCAACCACATCGTGGACTATGAGATCGAAGGCTTGAGGAAGATGGGCGTTGAGTTCGTGAAGGACTGCCTCGTGGGCAAGACCATCAGCTATGAGGACCTGCACGAGATGGGCTTCAAGGGCGTATTCGTAGGCTCTGGTGCAGGCTTCCCCCGCTTCATGAACATTCCTGGCGAGAACCTCAACGGTATCATGTCGAGCAACGAGTACCTGACCCGCATCAACCTGATGGAAGCCGGCCGTGGCGGTGACACCCCCGTGCTGCGTGGCAAGACCATCGCCGTGATCGGTGGCGGTAACACTGCTATGGACTCGACCCGTACCGCCCTGCGCATGGGCACTGAGCGCGTCATCCTCATCTATCGCCGCAGCGAGGAGGAAATGCCTGCCCGTCGTGAGGAGGTGGGCCATGCCAAGGAAGAGGGCGTTGAGTTCAAGACCCTGCATAACCCCATCGAGTACATCGGTGACGACAAGGGCCGCGTAGTCGCTATGCGCGTGCAGAAGATGGAACTGGGCGAGCCCGATGCATCGGGTCGTCGCAGCCCCGTGCCCATCGAGGGAGCTATCGAGGAGATTCCCGTTGACCTGGTGATTGTTGCCGTTGGCGTATCGCCCAACCAGCTCGTGCCCCGCTCGATTCCTGGTTTGGACATCAGCAAGCGCAACACCATCGTGGTGAATGAGGAAACCATGCAGTCGTCGGTAGGCGACCTCTATGCCGGTGGTGACATCGTGCGTGGTGGTGCTACCGTTATCCTCGCCATGGGTGACGGCCGTCGTGCCGCGCTCAACATGGCCAAGGAACTGCTTGGAGAGTAATCTCTTGGATTATATAAAGCATCTGGGATACAGACCATTAAGCCTGTATCCCACTTTTTTTTCACATTTTGGGATATGCGATATAGGCTTTACGATGACAATCGAGCGAAGGATTGGGATGATAGGCATGAGGAGGAAGATGACGTTTTGTCATAGTTGGACGATTGTTTACTGACTTTTCCATAATAACACATAAATAATTAAACACTTATTACTATTTCTCTTTCAAAGGGTTAGAATAAAACCATAATGGTTTTTAGCAATAACCACAATCATATCTGTTTTTTGAACTGGCAATACATGTGCCAACAGCGTTGATTTGCGAAATTTTACTAAAAAAGGCACTCGGATGTAATAAATAATGTCAACTTGTTTGTTCCGCACTTTAATTGCACTATCTTTGCGGTGAATGAAGAAAAATAAGAAGAGTCAGTTATGGATGCTTGCAGCGATTGCCGTAAGCCTTGCTTGCTTGACTGCATGTGGAGGCCGCAAACAGATGAGTAATTTTGTGATTGTTCAAAATGAGGTTTTCACGCTGACAGGTGACAGTGTCATCGAGGATACGGTATATGCCTGTGTACATCCCTCTGGCCGAATCGAATCCAATGTCACTTTGTCCCGACTCGATAGCTTGTATCGCTCAATCGATTCATCAAGGATCCATTTTGTTGAAGGCAAGCGATGGACCAGTCGCAGTGAGCGCCCTGTGATGATGC
Source organism: uncultured Prevotellaceae bacterium (assembly GCA_947302275.1). GTDB lineage: Bacteria > Bacteroidota > Bacteroidia > Bacteroidales > Muribaculaceae > Sodaliphilus. The sequence goes on along the minus strand of CAMYUW010000013.1, from coordinate 57,237 downwards.
CCGAATACAGCAGTGACCAGCCCTTGCTGGATGCACTGTATGAGATGTCAATCGACCAGATTGCAGATGCCGTTGATAAAAATGGCTATTTCACGCCGTCCCAGAATAATTACAGTCGCTTGTATTGCTCCATTTTCCTTTCACTGGCAGCCCTCAAGCCGCACCAGTCGATGGAAACATTGCGCCGTATTGTGGACCGTGACAGCATCATTATGCAGCGTGAGGGTCAGTGGCCAGTGGTGAGTGACCACATTGGCTGGGCAACCGCAGCTTGGGAAGTCTATAAGACCACCGGTGACCGCACATGGCTTTCTTATTGCTATCGCGTCATCGAAAAAACGCTCAGCATCAATCGCGAAGTCTTGCTTGACCAGACTACCGGACTGATTCATGGTGCTGGCTATACCTCCTCAAAACCGCTGGGAGTGCGGCGCATGACCTGGATGGGCTACAATGACCTGTTTTCCTGCATGTCATTGGGCAATAACATCTTGACCAGCAATGCCTATACAATTCTTTCCAACATGGGTGACGAACTGGGCATTGAGAACGATTACGAGCGGGATGCCCAGCACTTCAAGGATGCCATCAACCAGTATCTGTGGAATGAGGATAAGGGCTTTTACAGCTCCTTCCTATATGGCATGGCCTACCCTCGCAAATCCCCGCTCACCGATAATACTTCCCAGGCCATGTGCGTGTTGTGGGGTATTGCCGACGATAACCGTGCCGAGAATCTGATTGCCCACACACCAGTGTCGGATAAGGGTGTAAATGTCTCCTACCCTGCAGCCAATGCCCTTGAGCCCTTCTTCAGCAATTCGTCCTGGGCCACTACCCAGGCACTATGGAACCTGGCTGCCGCTTGGGTAGGCAATGAGAATGCCCTGCGTCGCGGCTTGGGTGCTCTGTATCGTGCACAGGCTTTGTACCAGTCGCGTGGCATCCACTTGCAGGATGTGAATACCGACTACTTGGGTACCAGTGCCAGCAATGCGGCAATGGTGCTGCGTGTTTTCATGGGTATGAACTTCACCCCCGAAGGCATTGAATTTTCCCCGACAATACCAGCATGCATGCCAGGCAAGAAGACCTTTAAAGGGTTGAATTACCGCAATGCTGTGCTCGACATCACCATTGAAGGGACGGGCAACGACGTGGAAACGATCACCGACAACGGAGATCCCCTGGAAAGCTCCTTTGTGACCAATTCTATCAAAGGTAACCATCACATCGTCATCACCTTAAAACACGCCGACAGAGCCTCCCAGCATGTAACCATCCAGCACGGCGAGGCTGTCTTGCCGCTCACTCCTACCGTTGAATGGGACAGCGACAGCTGCCATATTGTGGATTATGTTCCAGGCACGCCTTATCGTTTGTCAGTGAATGGCCAGTTGAGCGCTGTCAGCGATTCGGTGTTTGCCATACCTTCATCGGATTCCTTTACTGAATTCTCGGTAGAGATTGCCGGAAAATACGGCAACAGCTTCATGTCGAAGCCATTGTTGCATTTCGGGCTTACGCCCCAGGTGGCCTTTTTCCCTGAGAGTAGTGATGGTCATGCCGAAATTACGGTGAGTGTTGCCGAGGGAGGTGAATATTTGCTTGACATGGGTTACCGTCCCACAGGCACCCTTGACGTTCGCCGAGTGAGTGCCAACAGCCATCCCATGGGCACGTTGGTCATGGCCAGTGCAGGTCTTATGGATGATAACGATTTGGCCTACAGCAACATGGTGGCTGTGAAATTGCTCAAGGGCGAGAACAATATCGAGTTTGACCAGATCCGTCTTCCCAAGTCGTTCACTACCTGTGAGCCCATACACGTGAGGATCATAAAGAAATGACGAAACCAATCAACCATTAAATAGTTTTCCAAAATGTACAAACAGAAAATTTTGATGTTTGCGACAGCGGTCGCATTCGCTTTAACGAGTCAGGCTGACGAGGGTCGCCTGTTGCGCTTCCCTGGAACTAATGGAAGCGAAGTGGCATTCAGTTATGCCGGTGACATTTACACAGTGCCCATTACTGGCGGCACGGCACGTAAACTCACGTCCCACAAGGGTTATGAGGCATTTGCCCGTTACAGTCCTGACGGCCAGACCATCGCTTTTACCGGCCAGTATGACGGCAACACCGAGGTTTATGTCATGCCTGCACAGGGCGGTGAACCCCGTCGTATCACCTTCACGGCCAGCAATCCCCGTGACGACTGGGGCGACCGTATGGGTCCCAACAACATCGTCATGACGTGGAGCCCTGACGGCAAGGGCGTCATCTACCGTAACCGCATCAGCGACAGCTTTGACGGCAAATTGTGGTGTGCTCCCATAGATGGCAGCATGTCTCAGCAGTTGCCGCTGCCCGAGGGCGGTTTCTGCTCCTACAATGCCGATGGCTCCAAGATGGCTTATAACCGCGTTTTCCGCGAGTTCCGCACGTGGAAATACTACAAGGGCGGTATGGCCGACGACATCTGGATCTATGACACCCAGGCCAAGACGGTGACCAACATCACCAATAACATTGCCCAAGACATCGACCCGATGTGGATTGGCGACGAGATCTATTTCATGAGCGATCGCGACAACCGCATGAACATCTTTGTCTATAACACCCGTACCGCTACGACGCAGAAGGTGACCGACTTTACTGAATATGATGTGAAGTTTGCCAACTGTGGCGGCGGCAAGATCGTGTTTGAGAACGGCGGTTACCTCTATGTACTCGACCCCAAGACCAAGCGCAGTGAGAAAATTACCGTTTATCTCAACAGCGAGAACAACTTTGCCCGTGAAGAGCAGCGCAAGGTCAAGGACGACCTGCGTGGCGGCAGCCTGGCACCCGACGGTAGCCGTATCGCTGTCAGCGCCCGTGGCGAGGTGTTTGACGTGCCCTCCAAGCACGGTGTGACCCGCAACATCACCCACACCCCTGGCGTGCATGAGCGCAACGCCTTGTGGAGTCCCGATGGCAAGAACATCGCCTACATCAGCGACCAAACGGGCGAGACCGAGATTTGGATGCGCCCTGTGGATAGCGACCAGGCCAAGCAGTTGACCTTTAACAACGACACCTACATCCGCGACCTGGAGTGGAGCCCCGACGGTAGTCAGATTGTCTATACCGACCGCAAGAACCGCATGACTCTGCTCAATGTCAAGACCCAGGCCAAGCAGGTGTTGCTCACCGACGAGATGGGCGAAATCCCCTCCCCGAGTTTCTCGCCTGACGGCAAGTGGCTGACCTATTACCGCCAGGGTACCAACGAGTATGGCGTGGTCTATCTCTACAACATTGCCGAGCGCAAAGAGTATCCCGTGACCGACCGCTGGTATGACAGCAACTCGCCCGTATTCAGCAGCGACGGCAAATACCTGATTTTTGCTTCGGCCCGTGATTTCAACCCCATCTACAGCAACATCGAGTGGAACTTTGCCTACCGTGAGATGGAGGGCATCTACCTCGTGATGCTGGCCAAGGACACTCCCTCGCCCTTCCTCCCCAAGGACGACCAGGTGAAAGCCGGAGAAGACAATTCCAAGGATGCTCCCAAAGACGCTCCTAAGGACAAGAAAGGCAAAGGCAAGCCCCAAGCTGATGCCAACACCGTTCGCATCGACATCGACGGCATTGCCGACCGTATCGTCAAGGTGCCCGTCGGCACGGGAAGCTACGGCAACTTTGTGTGTGACGGCAGCCACCTGTGGTATAGCGGTCGTGGCAGCGTGCGCGTGTATGACTTTGCCGAGCAGAAGGACGAACTCGTGGCCGAACGCGCCTTCATGATTCCGTCGAGCGATAACAAGAACGCCCTGTTCATCAAGGGCGAGGACGTGTATGTCGCCCCGCTGTCAGCCCGCAAGGCAGACCTGAACGATAAGGTGAACCTCGACGACATGATTGCCACGGTCAACTATGACCAGGAGTGGAACCAGATCTTTAACGAGGCTTGGCGTGCCTATCGTGACGGCTTCTATCTGGAGAATATGCACGGCGTGGATTGGCAGGCCATGCACGACAAGTATGCCGCCCTGCTGCCCTACGTCAAGAACCGCCTGGATTTGACCTACGTTATCGGTGGTATGATCAGCGAGTTGGCCGTGGGTCACGCCTACGTTGACGGTGGTGACCACATCAAGGCCGACCAGCACAATATCGGTATGCTGGGTGCAGAGCTGGAGCAGGTGGCTAACGGCTACAAAATCACCAAAATCCTGCGTGGCGCGCCTGACCGTGAGGAACTGCGCTCGCCGCTGCTGGAGCCTGGCATGAACGTCAAGGAGGGCGATGTCATCACCGCTGTTGACGGTGTGACCACCACAGGCGTGAACAACGTCTATACCCTGCTGCGCGACAAGGCCGGTGTGATGACCGAGTTGACCCTGAACGGTAACCGCAAGGTGGTTGTCAAGCCCATCCAGGACGAGTATCCCCTGTATCACCACGAGTGGGTACAGCACAACATCGACTACGTGAGCGAGAAGACCGGTGGCCGTGTGGGCTACATCTATATCCCCGACATGGGTCCTGAGGGCCTGCGTGAATTCTCCCGTTACTTCTTTGCCCAGACCGACAAGGAAGCCCTTATCGTCGATGACCGTGGCAACGGCGGTGGCAATATCTCGCCCATGGTGATTGAGCGCCTGCTGCGTCAGCCTTACCGCATGACCATGTACCGTGGCAGCAACTATAACGGCACCGTTCCCGAGCGCACGGTGGTGGGTCCCAAGGTGCTGCTGGTGAACAAGTACAGTGCCAGCGACGGTGACCTGTTCCCCTGGAGCTTCAAGGAGAACAAGATCGGTCCCGTCATCGGCACCCGTTCGTGGGGTGGCATCGTGGGCATCAGCGGTTCCCTGCCCTACATGGACGGTACCGACATCCGCGTGCCCTTCTTCACCAACTATGACACCCACGGCAACTGGATTGTCGAGAACCACGGCGTTGACCCCGACATCCTGATTGACAACGACCCCGTGATGGAGTTCAACGGCATTGACCAGCAGCTTGACAAGGCCATCGAGGTTATCCTCGACCTGCTCAAGGACCGCCAGCCCATGCCCAAGACCCCAGCACCTCGCACCCTACACGACCTGGGCGTCGATTAATGCTCGCTTCGCGAGCAGTTTAGAGTTTAAAGTTTAGAGTTTAGAGGGCATCCGCGTCGGGATGCTCGCGTTGCTCGCAGTTTAGAGTTTAGAGTTTAAAGAGGCATCCGCACTCCAATTCAAAATGGAATGCGGATGTCTTATAATCACTAAACTCTAACCTCTAAACTGCGAGTGCAGCGAGCATTATTACCAACTGCCTGAAAGCAGGTAGTCGATCAGAGCAGTCACATCGCCGATGCTCACGTTGTTATCGTGGGTACAATCGGCTGCACTGAGGTTAATGCCAGTTTCATCGCCACTCAGCAGGTAGTCGATCAAAGCGGTCACGTCACCGATGCTCACGTTATGGTCGCTGTTCACATCGCCAAGGAGGAAGTCCTGCTTCTCGGTGAAATAGCCGGGATTGCTGGGTCCGCCGTCGATGTGGGCATATTCCTTGTTCGTATGGTTGGGGTCGTAAGTTGTTCCCTGGCCACCCACCAGGCTGGTACAGTTCTGGAACATATTGTCTGAACTGTTGACTGTCGTCGTGCTCCACTCGTCGCCTACATAGATGGTGCTGAGCGCTGAGCAGTTCTGGAACATGAACTGCATGCCTCTCACCTTGCCGGTATTGAAGTTGCTCAAGTCGAGGCTTATCAATTTATTGCAGCCAGCAAACATGAAGCTCATATCGACCACGTTGGCCGTGTTGAAGTTGCTCAGTTCAAGGCTGGTCAGCCCCCTGCATCCAGTGAACATGGCATACATGTTTGTCACGTTATCAGTGTTGAAATGGCTCACGTCGATGCTAGTCAACCTATTACACAAATAGAACATGGCACCCATGTTTGTCACGTTCTCGGTATCGAAACCGCTCAAATCAATGTTTCTCAAGTCACCGCAGCCCTCAAACATGGAAAGCATGCTTGTCACACTTGAAGTATTGAGGTTTTCTATTCCTGTAATAGTCGTGAGCCCGGTCATGTAGAAGAACATGTAATTGGTCGTCGTGAGACGGGCGTCGGCAAACGAGTCATCAAACACCGCTTGGGTGACAGCGGCATTAATCACGTCATCGTACCAACCGGGTTGGCTGTTTTCGGCCGGCATGTCGAAGGTCGTGCCCTCGCGGGTGCTGCGCTCAGTGTCGTAGTAGAACGTCAGCGTCGTGTTGTCAGCAGTATATACCGCATAGGCCTCGGGCCCGGTGGGGGCATTGATATCGGTGAGGTAGCCCGGGTTGCTGGGTCCGCCGTCGATGTGGGCGTATTCAATACCTGTGTGACTGTCATCATAGGTCGTGCCAGCGCCTCCCACCAGTTTTTCACATAGGTAGAACATTTGTCCGTAGCTGGTAACGTAATCCGTATTCCACCCGTCACCGACATAGATGGTGGTCAAATTGCTGCATTCGTTGAACATGCCATACGTGGCAGCCAAATTTGCCGTGTTGAAGCTGCTCAAGTCAAGACTCGTCAACCCAGAGCATCGATTGAACATCCAGGACATGTCTGTCACTTGAGCGATATTGAAACTGCTTACGTCAAGACTCGTCAACCCAGAGCATTTACTGAACATGCTATTCATATCGGTCACTCTGGCCGTGTTGAAACCACTCACGTCAAGGCTCGCCAAACCCGAGCAACCATAGAACATCCTGGCCATTTTTGAAACGTTACGGGTGTCGAAGTGGCTCAAGTCGATACTCGTCAACCCAGAGCAGCCCTCGAACGTGCCCCACATACTTATTGCCTCTGATGTGTTCAGGTATTCTATACCAATAATGGATGTTAGCTGTGACATGCCTTTGAACCAGAAATTAGTCCCTTCAGGGCGGGCTGTGGCAAAAGACGGGTCAAACACCACTCGGGTGACAGACTGGCTTATACTGTTCCAACGTGAATAACCATCAACTGACGTGTTCAGGTCGTAGGTCGTGCCCTCGCGGGTTCCGCGCACATTGTCGTAGTAGAACGTCAACGTCGTGTTCGACGGCGTGTAGCAGGCATAGGCTTGGGGGGTGTAATCGGTAAAGTAGCCGGGATTGTACGTTCCGCCGTCGATGTGGGCATATTCCTTGTTCGTATGGTTGGCGTCGTAAGCTGTGCCCTTGCCACCCTTGATTTTGGAACAGCCCAAAAACATATTGCCGGAAGAGGTGACAGCCGTTGTTTTCCAATTGCTGTCAGCGAAGATGGTGACAAGGTTGCTGCAGGCCCTGAACATATCATCCATATACTCCACGTTGGCCGTGTTGAAGCTGCGCAGGTCAAGACTGGTCAAACCGCTGCAGCCCTCGAACATTTGGCTCATCCTTGACACGTTGGCCGTGTTGAAATTGCTCAGGTCAAGACTGGTCAAACCTCTGCAGCCCTGGAACATAGCACCCAAATTTGTCGCACTCGACGTGTCGAAGTTAGTCACGTTAAGACTTGATAATCCAGAGCAATTCGCGAACATGCCACCCATGTCGGTCACCTTGGAGGTGTTGAAGTAGCTCACGTTCAAGCTAGTCAACTTGCTGCAATTATAGAACATGCCACACATATCGACCACATTGGCGGTATTGAAGTTGCTCACGTACAAGCTAGTCAAATTGCTGCAATTATAGAACATGTAGTTCATTAGTATCACATGGCTGGTCATGAGGTATTGAAGGCTCGTGATGCTCATCAGGTTTGTCATGTTGTAAAACCAACGGTAGGTGGATGTCGGATAGACATTGATGAAATTTGAATTGAACACCACCTTGGTAACCGACGAATAAGTGCCATCGGTATACCATCCGGGATTATTATAGCCCGTGTTCAGGTCATAGGTCGTGCCTGTGCGGTTACTGCGGCTGTTGTCGTAGTAGAACGTCAGCGTCGTGTTCGACGGCGTGTAGCAGGCATAGGCCTCAACTGCCCTTGCAGCCACCGATGTGAGCAGCAGCAACAACATCATGAGCCAGCGGCCCATGGAGAGTTTGAAAAATCCAGATTGTGCCATTTTGATCAAGATTTATATAGGTTAAAAATATTTGGATGTTATTTGGCCCCAAATGTAACAAAATATTCACAATACACAAAAAAATTAAACAGTATTTAGGTTCCAGATGCCAGGATATCGGTATCGGGTAGCATCCGCACTCCAGATGATGGCATCATCTATAGGTCGCAATGCCACGTAACCAGTATTTTCCACTTTTCCGCCCTTTCCACATGTGCGCGTCTTTTCACTCGAGGTGGAAAATTGTGGAAAGACGCGTATATGGTGGAAATGGTGGAATGGGTGGAAATGGTGGAAAAACCATTTATTGCCAGTGAATGGAAGTGAAATAATTGGTGTTTTGCAAACTTTTTCGAGTAATAATTTGGATTTCGGGTGTTGCGTGTTGTAACTTTGCAGCGGCAAGTCCCCGGTCGATAGCCGCTGCTAAAGACTAACGGCAAGCCTAGTGTTATTATCTATTTATTAATTATTTTAATTATTTTTTTACCATGATAAACTCAAGAGAAATCCTGGACGCGATTGGTCGTGAAGCTGCGCTCTCCCTCGAGGAGAGATTAAACAACAAGTACAACGAGTTCATGAAACCTTATTTCATCGAACGTAATGTTGATTATCCCGATCCTGAGTACCTTATTGAGATTGGCGGTGTGCCCACGATGCCCAAGGGCAACCTGGTGGCCGTGAGCGCCAAGTGGAAGAATGGCAAGACCTTCTTTTGCGACATCTTGACTGCCATCTTCCTGGGCAGCGACCGGTTTGTCAATTGCCGCAGCCTGCAGGAGACTGGACGGGCGCTGTTCTTTGACACCGAGCAGTCGGACAACGACACCAAACGTGTCCAGAAGACCATTGATGCGATGACACCCGAGTACCGCCACGACGACTTCAAGGTGGCATGCTTGCAGCCAGCGCCCATCGATAGCAACTCGGAACCTTCCCGCTATGATGTCATCTGTCGTGCCGTCTCGCACGAGAAGCCTGACCTAGTCGTTATCGACGGCATTGCCGATCTGATCTACAACTACAACGACGTAATTGAGAGCCAGGACATCGTCAGTAGACTGGCGGCAATGGCCAACGAGTACAAATGCTGCATTGTCGTGGTCATGCACCAGAACAAGAGTAGCATGGACAAGAACATGAAGGGTCACCTGGGCACCCTGCTTTATCAGAAGTGTAGCGACGTGTTCACTGTCGAGAAGCACGACAGCGTGTTTGAGGTGAAACACCCCATCAGCCGTCACTGCAACAGCGGCGGCATATGCTTCAAGCTCGATGCCCTAGCCATACCCATGGACGCTGCGGTCGACCGTCAGTTGCAACTGGAACTGAAGAAACAGGAAGACAAGGCCAAGCTGCATGACAAGCTGGCTCCCTGCTTTGAGGGTTTCACCATGCCCCTTTCGAGCGGCGATGTGCTTAACCTGATACAGGCTAAACTGGGCGTCGGGAAGACCAGAGCCTATCAATTGTTCAACAGCGGCAAGGAACAAGGGGTGCTGGCGAGCAACGAGGACAATTGTTATTCCCTCCAGGAGTTAGAACAGACGCGAGTACGATGAAGATAAACTACTGATACTCAACTGAGGGTGTGTCATAATATGCCTCAAGTTTTTTAATCGGCTTTACAGCCGAGAAATTAAGCCAAAAATTTAAATAAAAAATTATTTTGTTTGATTTCTCTGTGCGTGGCACGGATATAATAGCATACGAGGGTTATGACACATCCCTACATTGTTGACGGGCAGATTTTCCACTGTTTTCCACCCTTTCCACCCTGTTCACATGTACGTGTGGTTTTCACTCCAGGGTGGAGAATTTGTGGAAAGACACGTATATGGTGGAAAGTGTGGAAAGTGCGGAAAGAGTGAAAAAACGAAAACAAAGGGCGTGAACTCTAAAAATATGTTTTCCGTTGCTTGTCATGTAGGAAAAATGCTGTATCTTCGCAGTTTGTAACAAAAAAAGTATGGGAGAAACCAAACGAAATATCGCGGTGCTGGGCAGCACGGGTTCCATCGGGCGGCAGACGCTCGACATCATTGCAGAGTATCCCGACCTGTTCAACGCCTGGCTGCTGGTGGCCCGCAGCAGTGCCGACCTGCTCATTCAGCAGGCGCGCCAGATGCGCCCCCACATGGTGATTATTGCCGACGAGCAGTACTATGAGTATGTGCGTGACGCGCTGGAGGACACCGACATCGAGGTGGCCACAGGCAGCGCTGCCATCGCCCAGGCTGTCACCGCCCCCGAGGTCGATACCGTGGTGACCGCCATGGTGGGCTATAGCGGGCTGGAATCGACGATAGCCGCCATCGGAGCAGGCAAGCGCATCGCCCTGGCCAACAAGGAAACGCTGGTGGTGGCCGGTGAGCTCATCGACCGCCTGTTGAGGGACTCCGCTGGCAGTGTGCTCTACCCTGTTGACAGCGAGCACGGCGCCTTCTACCAGTGCCTGGTGGGCGAACGCATGGAGGATGTGGAGAAACTGTGGCTCACGGCCTCGGGTGGCCCCTTCCGCACCGTGCCCCGTGAGCGGCTGGAGACCGTTACTGCTGCCGATGCGCTGAAACATCCCAACTGGTCGATGGGTGCCAAAATCACCATCGACTCGGCAACGATGATGAACAAGGGCTTTGAGATGATTGAGGCGCGTTGGCTCTTCGGCATCATGCCCGACGACATCGAGATAGTGGTGCACCCGCAGAGCATTATCCACTCGATGGTGGCCTTCAAGGACGGATCGGTGAAGGCGCAGCTAGGACTGCCCGACATGCATCTGCCCATCCGTTACGCCCTGGGCCTGCCTGATGGCCGCCTGGCGAGCGATTGTCGCAAGATGACCATCGAGAACATGGCGAACTTGACGCTGGAGCGCCCGGACTTTGACAAGTTCCCGCTGTTGGGTACGGCCTATGAGGCTGCCCGCCGTGGAGGCACTGCCCCCTGTGTAATGAACGCTGCCAACGAGATTGCCGTGGCCGCCTTCCTGCAAGACAAAATCAAGTTCACCGACATCTATAGAATCATTGAACAGACGATGGCTCAGGCCCCCCACGTGGCGCATCCCACCCATGAGGACTACGTGGCCAGCAATGCCGACGCCAGGGCTAGAGCAGCGAGCATGCTAGCTGCGCAAGCAGTTTAAAGATGAGAGATAAAAGATAAGACATCCGCATTCGTTAGGCGAAAGTAATCGTACTTACAACTAAAAACTTAAAACTTAAAACTTAAAACTTACAACTTACAACTAAAACATAAATGAATCCGACACTGATAAAGGTTATTGAATTTTTCCTCTCCCTGGGTTTGCTCGTGATGATCCATGAATTTGGACATTATTGCTTCTCCCGCTTGTTTGGCGTGTGGGTAGAGAAATTCTATATGTTTTTCAATCCCTGGCTGACTATTGCCAAGTGGAAACCCGGCAAGTATGTCAAGTGGTTCTCTTTCGGCAAGGAGATGGGAGCCATGGAAACCCCTAACGATGACGAGGACAAGCGGTCGTGGCGAGCCACCGAGTATGGTATCGGCTGGCTGCCCCTGGGCGGATATTGTGCCATCTCGGGTATGATCGACGAGTCGATGAACACCGAGGCCATGAAGCAGCCCGCCAAGCCCTATGAATTCCGCAGCAAGCCCGCATGGCAGCGCCTGCTGATCATGCTGGGTGGCGTGCTGTTCAACTTCCTGCTGGCAATCATCATCTATGCAGGCATCGCTTATGCTGTGGGTGAACAATATGTCAATTTCACTGACGCCACCGAGGGTATGGCCTACTGTGACAGCGCTCACAAGGCTGGCTTTGTAGATGGCGACATCCCCTTGACTGCCGACGGCAAGCACTTGGGCTACTTCAGCAGCGAGGACCTGAATGCCATGCTGATTGCCAAGCAGATTACCGTGCTGCGCAACCACAAGGACACTGTGACCATCAACCTGCCCAAGGACTTTATCTTCCAGGCCAATAACGACGCCGAGGCCGGTCAGTCCTTCATGACTTACCGCTTGCCTGTGGTCGTGTCACAGACCCAACCCCGCATGGGCGGTGAGAAAGCCGGACTGAAAGAGGGCGACCGGCTCATTGCGGTCAACGGCACCCCCACCCCCAGTTATACCGAATTCACGGCCCTGCTGGAACAAAACAAGGGAAAGAATGTCACTCTCCAGTATGAACGTGACGGCCAAACGGTCACGGTCGACAATGTCCCCATCGACAGCAACGGCAAATTGGGTATCCTGCTGACCGAACCCACCAAGATTTATAAGACGACGGTCAAGAACTACAATATCCTGCAATCCATCCCACGGGGTATCGAGATGGGCTGGAACAAGCTTGTGACCTATGTCAAGCAACTCAAACTCATCTTCACTCCGCAAGGAGCTCAGAGCCTTGGTGGCTTCGGCACGATCGGCAGTATCTTCCCCCCGTCGTGGAATTGGGTTGATTTCTGGAACATTACCGCCTTTATCTCGGTCATCCTGGCTGTGATGAACGTGTTGCCGATTCCCGCCCTGGATGGTGGCCACGTGATGTTCCTGCTGTATGAGATTATCACTCGCCGCCAGCCCAGCCTCAAGTTCCTGGAGCGTGCTCAGACAATCGGCATGGCATTACTGATAGCCCTGCTGGTGTTTGCCAACGGAAACGACATCTACAGATTCTTCTTTAAATAGGCTTTATTTAGGTTTTAGGTGTTAGGTGTCGCGAATCACCTGATAACGACTAAAGGCTAAAAACCAAGGACTAAAAACTAAACAACATGATCTATAAAACCGTTACACTCAAGCGCGGCAAGGAAGAGTCACTGCAGCGGTTCCATCCCTGGGTGTTCTCGGGGGCCATCGCGGCTGCCGACGACACCATCGAGGAGGGCGACCTGGTGACCGTGTATGCCCACGACGGCACGCTTATAGGCAACGGACACAGTCAGATCGGGAGCATCGCCGTGAGAATGCTCACCTTTGACGACAGGGCCATCGACGAGGCATTCTACGAGCAGCGCCTTAACGATGCTTACAGGATGCGCCAAGCGTTAGGATTGCAGCGCGAAGACAACAACGCCTTCCGCCTCATTCATGGCGAGGGCGACTTCCTGCCCGGACTCGTGGTGGACATTTATGGTCCCACTGCTGTCATGCAGGCCCACTCTCCCGGCATGCACTTTGCCCGCGACATTATCGCTAAGGGATTGACCAAGTTACCCGGCATCCGCAATGTCTATTACAAGAGCGAGACTACCCTGCCCTACAAGGCCCATCTCGACCCGATGAACGACTACATCATCGGCGGCATGGAGACCGATGAGGCGCTGGAGAACGGACTGCGCTTCCATGTGGATTGGCTCAAGGGACAGAAGACGGGCTTCTTTGTCGATCAGCGCGAGAACCGCCGTCTGCTGGAACATTACAGCAATGGCCGTAGGGTTCTCAACATGTTCTGCTACACGGGCGGATTCTCGGTATATGCCCTGCGTGGCGGAGCCCAGCTGGTACACTCGGTAGACAGTTCAGCCAAGGCAGTAAGGCTTACCGACGACAATGTGGCTCTGAATTTCGCACCCGAGGACGGCCGCCACAAGTCATTTGCCGAGGATGCTTTCAAGTTTCTCGACAATATGGAGCCTAACGCCTACGACCTCGTCATCCTGGATCCACCCGCGTTTGCCAAGCACAAGAGTGCCCTGCGCAACGCCCTGGTGGGCTACCGTCGCCTGAACGCCAAGGCACTGGAGAAAATGCCTCACGGCAGTATCCTGTTCACCTTCTCCTGCTCCCAGGCCGTTAACAAGGAGCAGTTCCGACTGGCCGTGTTCAGTGCAGCCGCTCAGACGCGCCGCAAGGTGCGCATCCTGCACCAGCTCACCCAGCCCGCCGACCATCCCATCAACATCTACCACCCCGAGGGCGAATACCTCAAGGGGCTGGTCCTGTATGTGGAATGATGGCGTGCACGCGGAAAAACGGAAAAACGGAAAAACGGAAAAACGAATTAATCACAATAACAGTTATCAAAAAAAAATGAAAAAGTATTTTATCCTTTTTGCTGCCGTGGCAATGATGGCCATGACCGCTTGCAACGAGAAACCCGCCAAGACTGGTGACAACGCTCCCGAAACCGAGCAGGCCGCCCAGAAGGCTGAAACTTCCAAGGCGCCCGTGGTGAATGTCGAGAGAGCTGCTCCCACCGAGGATGGCAAAGACCACACCGTGGCCGAATTCAACACCAAAGAGTATCAAGTGAAGCTCGAAAACCTTGCCGACGGAACCTACCGCCTGAGCATGTGGGAACCGGGCCAGGCCAAGGACAGCAAGCCCAGCCAGATGGTTGAGACCAAACAATGCGTGATGCAAAAGGGCAACTACCTGATGAAGGATGGCAGTGGCAAGATCTACGTCATCAAGAGCACTGCCGGCAAGGAGGAGCTCACCATCATGGATAAGAACAACATCATCTATCACGGTGGTAACGGCAAGTAAAGCACTTCACAACTGATCATTAATATAAACATTAGGAATAAAACAGATTTATGAAGAAAACCATCCTAGCCGCTATTGCAATGACGGCACTATCAACAACCGCTATGGCACAGAACAGCAACTTTGATTACTCGGTTGACCGCTTTGCCGACATTGAGGTGCTTCGCTATCAGGTGCCCGGATTTGAGGAGCTCTCCCTCCAGCAGAAGGAGCTGGTTTATTACCTCACCGAGGCAGCCCTTAATGGCCGCGACATCCTCTTTGACCAGAACTGCAAGTACAACCTCATGGTTCGTCAGACCCTTGAGGACATTTACCGTAACTACAAGGGTGACAAGAACAGCAAGGACTACCAGGCGTTCCTGAAGTATCTGAAGCAGGTGTGGTTTGGCAATGGTATCCATCACCACTACTCGATGGACAAGTTCCAGCCCGAATTCTCCAAGGATTTCTTTGACAAGCAGTTCGCTGCCCTACCCGGTGCCGACAAGCGTGCAGGCGAGAAAAAAGTACTCGACCGTGTCATCTTTGACCCCGAGTTCATGGCCAAGCGTGTTAACCAGGCCGATGGCCAGGACCTGATCCTCACCTCTGCCTGCAACATGTATGAGGGCGTGACCCAGCAGGAAGTAGAAGATTTCTACAACAACCTGAAGGACACCACCGACCTCACCCCCATCTCGTGGGGCTTGAACTGCAAGGTGGTGAAGCGCAATGGCAAGATTGTCGAGGAGCCTTACAAGGTGGGCGGCCTCTACAGCAAGGCCATTGAGAAAATCGTCTATTGGCTCCAGAAAGCTGCCACAGTAGCCGAGAATGAAGGCCAGCGCGCCTACATCAACGAGCTGATCAAGTTCTACCAGACCGGCTCGCTGAAGACCTTTGATGACTACAGCATCATGTGGGCCGAGGAGACCAAGAGCGATGTGGACTTTATCAACGGCTTTATCGAGAGCTATGGCGACCCCCTGGGCATGACCGGTTCGTGGGAAGGCATGGTCAATTTCAAGGACAAGGCCGCTTCGCGCCGTTCCAAGCTCATCAGCGACAACGCCCAGTATTTCGAGAGCAATTCGCCCGTTGATGACCGCTTCAAGAAGAAGAACGTCAAGGGCGTGAGCGCCAAGGTCATCACCGCTGCCATCCTGGCTGGTGACAGCTATCCCTCGACTCCCATCGGCATCAACCTGCCCAACAGCAACTGGATTCGTGCCGCACACGGTTCCAAGTCGGTTTCCATCGACAATATCACCGATGCCTACAACAAGGTGGCTGCAGGTACGGGCTTTAACGAGGAGTTTGCTTACAGCAACGTCGAGGTGGAACTGATGAAGAAATATCTCGATATCGCTGACGCGCTGCATACCGACCTGCACGAGTGCCTCGGCCACGCTTCGGGCCAACTGCTGCCCGGTGTTGACCAGGATGCACTTAAGGCCTATGGCTCATCGCTTGAGGAAGGCCGTGCCGACCTGTTCGCCCTCTATTACCTGGCCGATCCCAAACTGGTGGAACTGGGCATCTTCCCCAATATGGACACCTACAAGGCCGAGTACTACAAGTACATCATGAACGGCCTGATGACCCAGCTGACCCGCATCGTGCCGGGCAAGGACATCGAGGAGGCCCACATGCGCAACCGCAAGTTCATCAGCGAGTGGTGCTACCAGCATGGCAAGAAGGACAACGTCATCGAGTATGTGAAGCGCGACGGCAAGACCTATATCCGCGTCAACGACTACGAGAAGCTGCGCGGCCTGTTCGCCCAGCTGCTGGCCGAGGTTCAGCGCATCAAGAGTGAAGGCGATTACGAGGCAGGACGCCAGCTGGTTGAGACCTACGGTGTCAAGGTAGATCCCGAAATCCACAAGGAAGTGCTTGCCCGCTATGAGGGCTTGAACATTGCCCCCTACAAGGGCTTTGTCAACCCCATCTACACTCCCGTGTATGACAAGAACGGCAAGCTCATCGACGTGAAGGTTTCCTACACCGAGGGCTACATCGACCAGATGCTGCGCTACGGCCAGGACTACTCTCCCCTGACCCACTAATCTGCCGAGAGAGAGGAAATCATTGATTTAACTGACGAGAGGGTTGGGCTATGCTCAGCCCTCCTTGTTTTGCCTGGCGTGCACGCGTGGACGAAATGGACGAAAAAACGAAATGAAATCATGAAAACAAAAACATTATTAGTATATTTGCAGAAACTTAACCATTTCGTCATTATGAAAATACAACAGATCATTATTTGCCTACTGACTGCGATGATGCTTGCCTCGGCGGCAATGGCACAGGGCAATCGTGCCGACTATCGTGTGGTGCCCCTGCCCTACAGGATTGATTGCATCAAGAGTGCCGACTTCAAGCTGACGAACCGCTGCCTGATTGATTATCCGATTGGCAACAGGGACATGGAGCGCAATGCCGCGATGCTCAGCCAGTATGTCGAGGAGTTGACCGGAATCCACATAAGCACTCGTCCCGTTAACCCTCCCATGAATAATTATGGTTGCATTTCCCTGATGCTGGACCCGAAGATGGGCAGTGATGAGAGCTACCGGATTAATGTGACCGCAAAGAGTGTTGAAATCGCCGGCAAGACCCCTGCCGGGGTGTTTTACGGCATTCAAACCCTGCGCAAGTCCATTCCCGTGGGCAAGACCGACCAGATGCTGTTGCCTGCCGCCCAGGTGGCCTCCAGCCCGCGGTTTGGCTATCGTGGCATGCACCTTGACTGCTCCAGGCATTTCTTCGGTGTGGAAACGGTGAAACGCTACCTCGACATCATGGCGCTGCACGGCATGAATCGCCTGCATTGGCACCTGACCGATGACCAGGGATGGCGGGTGGAAATCAAGAAGTATCCACGATTGGCCGAAGTGGGAGGCTGGCGCAACGGCACTACCCTAGGTCACAACTCACCTGTAAACGACGGTATCCGCTACGGTGGCTATTACACCCAAGAGGAAATCCGCGACATCGTGCGCTATGCCGCTGAACGCTACATCACCATCATCCCCGAAATTGATATGCCCGGTCACATGCTGGGCGCACTGGCCGCATATCCCGAAATGGGTTGTACAGGCGGACCGTACGAGGTATGGGGCATGTGGGGCGTTCATGACGACATCCTGTGTGTCGGCAAGGACCACACGCTGCAATTTGTCAAGGACGTGCTCGACGAGGTCATGCAACTGTTCCCTGGGGAATATATCCACATCGGTGGCGATGAGTCCCCTCGCGTGCGTTGGCAGGAGTGCCCCTTGTGCCAGCAGCGCATCAGGAAACTAGGTCTGCAAGCCAAAGGCAAACAGAGTGCCGAGGCGCTACTGCAAGGGTGGTTCACGACCCAGGTTCAACAGTATCTGGCAGAACATGGGAAGCGCATTATCGGCTGGGATGAGTTATTGGGATGCGATGTTGATACGACAGCAACCATTATGTCGTGGAGAGGAGCAGAACCTGGTGCCCAGGGCGCCCTGCAGGGACACGACGTGATTATGACCCCCGTGGAACCTCTATATTTTGACTATTACCAGACTGATAAAACCTGGAATGAGCCGACGGCCTTCGGTGGCTGTAATACACTCAAGAAGGTCTATGAATTTGAGCCTGTCGCTGCCGACCTTCCTGCCGACAAGCGTCACCATATCCTGGGTGCCCAGGCCAACCTGTGGACCGAATACATCACCTGTGAGCCGCAGATACAGTATCAGGTGCTGCCCCGCATGGCGGCCCTAGCCGAGTTGCAGTGGATCCAGCCCCAAGACAAGAACTATCAGGACTTCAAGACACGCCTGCCCCGCCTCGTGGAGATTTACAAGCATTACAACTGGACCTATCGTGCCAAGAGCCTAGTCTCGGAAGACGAGGACAACCCCAAGGACTAAAACTGTTATCATCTAACAAAAAGAATTCCCACCGTTGAAAACCTTGTTCACAGTGGGAATTCTCTATGTCTATAACCTCTATAGCTTCTATAGTATCTATAGCTGCTACCCTGCTGTCTGCAAGAAGAACGGGAACAGGGATTCCAGACAAATAATGAGAATACCTGCAATATAGCCAGCAAGAGCCAGCAGCGTAATTTTCTTCACATACCAGAAGAACGGAATCTTCTCAATGCCCATGGCCACCACACCGGCAGCGGAACCGATAATCAGCAGTGAGCCACCCACACCGGCACAGAACGTGAGCAGGTGCCAGAACAAGCCATCCTCAATAAAAGTGAGCAAATAAGGATCTGTGGTGCCTGGGGGAACCATGTTCTCAAACATCTTGATACAAGCCGAAACCAGAGGCACGTTATCGACAATAGATGAAAGAACACCAATCACCGAAGTCATCAGCACTGGCTGGTGAATCTTGGTGTTCATGTCATTGGCGAGAGTATTCAAGGCTCCCACCTCTGAGAGTGCCGAAACGGCCATCAGGATGCCCAAGAAGAAAAGGATGGTAGGCATGTCGATGGTATGGAGTGCCGACGAAACGCGACCACCCATTTTGGAGTCAATCTTGAAGCGCTTAACCCATATCTCAGTTACACCCCAGATCACACCCAGCGAGAGCATAATGCCCATGAAAGGAGGCAGGCCTGTGATTGTCTTGAAAATAGGCACAAACAACAGTCCCGAAACGCCGATGATGAGCATGGCTTTACTCAAGTGGGGATGACGCTCATGCAAGCCAGGATTCTTGTCGGCCATCGTCGTGATTGTCTGCATCTTGCCTTCCTTGAGAAAGTACTGGGCAATGAAGACAGGTATTACCATAGCCACAATGCTGGGGATCAGCAAATTGATGATAAGACCTACCGATGAAACCTTCTCATCCATCCACAGCATGATAGTGGTCACGTCACCAATGGGTGAGAATGCGCCACCAGCGTTAGCTGCAATGACAATCAGGCCGGCAAACAGCCATCGGTCTTTCTGGTCACTGAGCAAGCGGCGCAACATCATCACCATAATGATGGTGGTGGTCATGTTGTCAAGCACTGCCGACATCAAAAAGGACAAGGAACACAAAATCCACAACAAGTGTCGCTTGCTCTTGGCATGGATGTTCTCGGTGATAAACGAGAACCCGCCATAGCGGTCGATGATTTCCACAATGGTCATAGCACCAATGAGGAACACTACAATTTCACAGGTGTCGCCCAACTGTGTCACTATGCCATGATGGATTTCAGGATTGTCACCCATTAAGGCATATATGCTCCACATGATGCCACACGTGAGCAATGCAAAAGTCGCTTTATTGATGTGGAGTGGATGTTCCAGTGCAATCAGCAAGTAGCCAATTACAAAGACGACTATCATCGCAGTAATCATCGTCAGTCAGAATTTAAGAAATCCTATAATCTGTGATTAATAACCTAACCGTTACCTGAGCCTGTCGGCGTCACGCAATTTCTTCTTGTCATTAGACATGGACTTGTGGGCCAGCATCAGGAAGATAATCGACAGCACCGGCAACAGCATGTACCACTGCCAATTAACGGTCCAACCCTCACGGTTGCCAACAACAAATGCCTGAATGCAAATGGCTACAAGCATGGCAAGTCCAATAATGATATCAACAAAGCAGACAGTCATCTGACGTTGAAGATTCTTGAACAGGAAGATATCAATAAGAGCAAGTAACGAGATCAGGATGATCAACGTGATCAATAGCGGGTTGACGTGCAGACTTCCGGCCCTGCCACTCTCAAGAGCTCCATAGAGAACCGTCTTGTCGGCCAGCTCAAACGTCAAAGCGGGGAAAAAGGCAAATACCACCATTAAAATCACTGCAATGAGCAGATAGATTGATTGGATGCGTTGAATAACCATAATTTGATATTTAAATTTCGTTGTTATTAATTTTGCGCAAAATTACGGAAATATTTCTATAATCAACATAAATCACCAAGAAAATTCGACTGTAAAGACATTTATTGTTATTTTTGCATCATATTTGCTGTCTCTTCAACGAAAAAGAAGAAATAATTGTCCAATGACCAAACTAGAAATAGAAAATATCCATCGCCTGGCCAACAAATCGATTGATGACGCCGAGGTAAAAGATGCCTTTGGCCACATCTCGTCTTTGGTCAATGAACTGGGACGAGGCAATCTCAATGACGAGTTGGAACGCTTGAACATGTCCTATACTTTCATGCTCAAGTATCTGGAACAAGGGGTGATGGATCCGCAACGTGATGAGATATTGACAAGTATCAGGCAATCCCTGTACACCCTCAACGACACTTGCTACATCGGTTTGATGGAGCCAAGCAGCCCTGAAGTATTCTATGCCCGTCGCCGTGAACTGGCTAACACATCACTGGTCAGCATTGTTGAGGAGTACCGTGTCGCAGTCAAGGAGATGTCACTCGCTCAGAATGTACCCGATCAGCAACGCGACAGTCATGTCATTTTGTCACGTCTGCATCAGGCCGAAGAACTGGAGACAAAATTATTTAACCGCGTTTGGTCTTCATTCCCGATTTCATCCGACGATAGTGGCAGCCTCAAGCTCTGTATCACTGGCGACATTTTGCCGGTTCACACCCGTTGTCTGCTGGTTGCCGCCCTTTTCTTGGGGTTGATGAAATTTTATGATGAAGGCAAGCTGCTTATCCTGTTGGAAGCTTACTCACTAAGCGATGACCCGCAAGTACAGTTGCGCGCTTTGACATGTGCGATGCTCGCATTGTTGGCCTACAAGAAACGCACCTCCACTTCTAAGGCCATTCAGACCCGACTGGCAGCCATGCAGGATGCGTCTGACTTCAATCAAGACGTGTGGAGCATACAAGTGCAGTTGGCCAGATCACGCAACACCGAGAATGTGAAGAACCGCGTTCGCAATGATTTGATACCCAATATCATGAAAGTGCGTCCTGACATAATAGACAAACTCAAGGACAAGGATTCCCAAATCATTGATTTGAGCGATATTGAAGCTAATCCCGATTGGCAACAATGGCTAGACCAGAGCGGCATTACACGCAAGATAGAGGAATTCAATGCCATGCAGATCGAAGGCAGTGATGTATTTATCGCTACTTTTGCACACCTCAAGTCATTCCCCTTCTTCAAGACCTTGAGCAACTGGTTTTTACCCTTCTATCCTGCCCACTCGGCAGTGGTAGAAAATGTAGGGGCAGGAAAAATGGCACTGGCCGAGGTGATACAACATGCTCCTTACCTGTGCAATAGCGACAAATACTCTTTCTGTCTGTCATTGGGGGCTCTCCCTGAGTCCCAGCGCACCATGATGTCCGCTCAACTTGAGGAACAGGAAGCTGCCATCAATGAAGCCAGACAAGCCGAACTGCCGGATGACCGCCGCAGGCGCGTGACGATCATCAATGCCTTTGTTCAGGACCTGTACCGATTCTTCAAACTATTTTCCCGACGTCGGGAGTTTTTCCCCGTCATGGATGATCCACGGCTCGACATGACTGATTGCCTGCCATTAAGCCACGTTACCCGCAATCCCCAAGTTCTGGAACTCTTGGGCACCATTTATTTCAAAAATGCTTTTTATGATGATGCCATCAAGTGTTACACTCGCCTTGAAGGGATGGACGACGTCACCGATGACCACATTTACCAAAAAATCGGTTTTGCCTATCAGAATGCTCAAAATTACGATAAGGCGTTGACCTACTATCAGCGATATGAACTCCTGCACGAGGATGATGCTTGGAACATTCGCCACATGGCGGCTTGTCACAGGGCACTCGGTCGATATGATATGGCGCTGGAATACTATCGCCGTGCCGAAGCCATGATTCCCGAAAATGTTTCGCTGACGCTCACGATAGGTCATGTCCTTTTGGAACAAAACCGTACTAGCGATGCTTTGCAGCAATATTTCAAGGCTGACCTGATGGAGAAGGCCAAACATCGAGCCTGGAGGCCGATTGCGTGGTGCTCGTTCTTATTAAGTGACTATGACCGTGCACTGGATTACTATGACCGCATTTCCAGGGAAGATACCCCGACTGCCCAGGATTTACTGAACCTTGGGCATGTGCACTTGTGCCAGGGTCATACCCAAGAGGCCATTGCCACTTATCGAGAGTCTCTGAGACTTATGGATGGAAACTGCAAGAAATTCCGAGCTGCATTCAAGGGAGATGCCCTGGAACTCAGGCTTCACGGCGTAACAGCTGTTGATCAGGCGCTCATCCCCGATGCCGTGTGTGCAACCGCCCAAGAACGCCAATGACAACCAGTTCATTATGATTGACCACAATACAGTACAGCAGATTCTCGACACCGCCGACATTGTTGATGTGGTGAGTGATTTTGTGAGCCTCAAGCGGCGAGGTGCCAACTGGATTGGACTGTGTCCGTTCCATAACGACCGCCGCCCTTCTTTTTATGTCTCCAGAGCCAAGGGTATCTGCAAGTGCTTTGCATGTGGTGAAGGCGGTAGTGCAGTCAATTTCATCATGAAACATGAGCAACTCAGTTATCCTGAGGCCTTGCGCTATCTGGCCCGAAAATACCATATCGATATTCAAGAAAAAGAGCTCACCGATGAGGAGAAACAAGCCCAGACCGAGCGTGAAGCCATGCTCATGCTCAATGAGTGGGCATGCAGTTACTTCGAGAAGCAGCTGCATGAGACCCAGTCTGGACAGGACATTGGACTCACCTATTTCAAAGAACGCGGTTTTAACGATGCGACTATCAAGGAGTTCCGACTTGGTTATTCTAATGACTCATATAGTGATTTTTACCAAGCCGCTGTAGCACAAGGCTTCAATCCGCAACTGTTGTTTGATGTCGGGCTTTGCATTCCTGATGATCGTGGAGGGCATGACCGCTTCCGTGGTCGTGTGATGTTCCCGATCATGAACATTGCCGGCAAAGTCATTGCCTTTGGTGGACGCACGCTGAAAAAGGATAAGGATGTCGCCAAGTATGTCAATTCACCTGAGTCGGCCATTTATTCCAAGCGCGATGTGATCTATGGCCTTTATCAAGCCAAGCGTGAAATCAGCAAGCAGGACAAATGCTTTATTGTGGAGGGATACGCCGATGTGATTTCGATGCATCAGGCAGGATTCAAGAATGTGATCGCCTCGTCAGGAACTGCGTTGACCGAGGGACACATTCATGCCATTCGCCGATTTACCAGCAATGTTACTGAGATGTTTGACGGTGATGCGGCAGGTATAAAGGCAGCCATCCGTGGTGTGGATATGTTGCTTAAGGAAGGGCTCAACATCAAGGTCCTGCCGTTGCCACCCGAAGATGACCCTGACACTTTTGTGCGGGCTCATAGCTTTGCCGAAGTGGAAGAGTATATCAAAAACAAAGAGGAGGATTTCATCAACTTCAAGTCGAGTGTAGTCTTGAAGGACGCTCAGAATGACCCCATTAAGCGCACAGCCGCAATCACCGATGTGGTTAAGTCCATCGCTATTATTCCTGATGAAATTGCCCGGATGGTCTATGCAAAAGAATGCAGCAACTTGTTCAGCATGGACGAGCAAACCATTTTAAGGCAGATCAAACACTATCGGGGCAAATACATCGAGCAGTGGCGCAAAGAACGTCAACAACAGCAGGCCCGTGAACAGCGAATGTCCCAAATGGGTCAAGAAGGTGGCGGCGCTAATGCGGATTTCGACATTGCTCCCCCTCCCGTCAATCCTGAAGATTTTCCACCAAACATCCCCTACTCCGAAACCGGCACAAGTCAGCATCGCCCGACTCAAACCTCAAACGGCGTTACGGTTCAAGAGCGTGAAGTCATTAGGATCATCGTCAATTACGGCATGTGCTATTTGACCGACTTTGAGTGTGATGACGGTACAATCCGACCTTTTACTGTCTTGGAGTATATCAATAATGAGCTCACACTGGACCAAATGAGTTTCAGCGATCCACTGTATAGGCGCACTTTTGAGTTGTCTAAACAGTATATCGAGCCCTATTACAGAGATTTGAATGATTTCAACGAAGTTCTGAAAGGCCGCATCAGCCAATTTATCAATGAAGAGATGTACAATCAAGACGATGAACCTGATGCACTAGACAGTATTGCACTCATTAGTGCACAGGAACGCAAAGAGAAATCCATCAGGGCCAAAGCCAATGTTAGGGCTAAAAACGAACTGATGGAATTCAACTGCTCCTACTTGCAGAAGGTTTTGTGTTCGATCGATGATGACCAAGTCAGGCAACTGGCCTGTGACCTGGCAACTGATAATCTGCCCCAGTTGAGCAAGATACACACCCAGTTTGCTGTCATTGTAGAAGAACGCGACAAACTGTTGAACATCGTCCCTGAGCGGCTATATAACTGGAAAAATGCCTTGGTGGTCATCAAAATCAATGAAATCAAGGATAGAATCGCCCGTGCCGATGCCAACGAGTTGCCGAAACTCATGGAAGAATTGCAAAAGTTATATGACGTGAGGCACAAACTGGCTGCCATCATCGGCGACAGGGTTGTCAATCCTAACTGACATTAGTCATTTTTTCATGCTATTTGCGTGACATTTCGGCGATTATTTACTATTTTTGCCGTGTTCTTTTGTACTCTTACGGGACAAATAGTTCAACTATTACTTTAAGCACAGATTGACATTACATTGATTATGAGGTATAAATTTTTATTAGTTCTGTCACTTACAGCCATTAGTTTCTTTTCATTAATGGCTCAAAGTAATCTGCCGAAAACTGTGGTTGGCGGTCATGAGTTTTATTATTATGAGACTCAAGGCAATGAGAGTATCTATGATATCGCTGCCAAGTTGGGTGTGACAAAGGATTATATCATCAGCAACAATCCAACTGCTGCCGATGGCATCGAAAAAGGCATGACACTCTATTTCCCCACCGAGAGCAACAGTGTCGTTACATCCAGCCAGGCTATCGCTACTCCAGCTCCCTCTTCCACAACAATTCATGTGGTTGAGCAGGGAGAGACCCTTTACGGCTTAGCCAAGCGATATGGGGTTACCGTTGACGATATGATTGCAGCCAACCCAGGTTCGGAGAACGGTATAAAAATTGGTCAGAAACTGAATGTCCCCGATGCTAAAAACACATCTGCCGAACAACAGGTGCAGAATGCATTCGGACACAACTCCACTTCGCCTCAAGTGGCTGCACCCCAGGGATCAGCCCCTGTTTACCACGAAATTAAGGAAGGAGAAAGCATTTTCTCGTTAGCCAAACAATATAATGTCACCATTGAGGGTCTCCTTTCAGCCAATCCCGGACTTAAGCCCGACGAATACGTTCCTGGCGCAAAAGTTAAGGTAGTTCCCAATACTGCCCTGCCATTTATCTATGAGCGTCAGGGTCGTCGCAACTACAAGTATGAGGCTCAACGCGGTGAAACCTATGCCTCTATTGCTGCAGCCAACGGCATCAGTGAGCAGGAGCTCAAGGATGCTAACCCCGATTTGAAGAAAGTAAAGAAAGGCAAAACCATCATTTTGCCTAAGCCCTTCAGCGAGAAAGTAACAGGTGATATGGCAACCATCCCCATCGAGGAATTGCGCGATTACTATGAGCCAAGGCTGAACGACCTTTATGAAAGTCTGGTAGGCAAACGTCTGGAGAACGAAGTGAACATAGCCATGATACTTCCTTTCCAGTTGCACAAAAGTGCACCTCCCAAACAGGCATACCTTTATACCGATTATTACAAGGGTTTCCTCCTTGCGATGGATAGCGCAGCCAGCATCACCAGCAAGCACATCAACCTCAAGGTCTATGACACTCAACACAACCTGAATGTCACCGACAGTA
Organism: uncultured Prevotellaceae bacterium; assembly: GCA_947302275.1. Classification (GTDB taxonomy): domain Bacteria; phylum Bacteroidota; class Bacteroidia; order Bacteroidales; family Muribaculaceae; genus Sodaliphilus. Next base: position 30,890 of record CAMYUW010000013.1, on the reverse strand, counting down.
TTCTTGCGCTGCCAGAGCTCAAGGCTATGAACATGATTATCGCACCCAGTGAGCCGCAACAGTTGGCAAGAATTAATGCCTACGGCAAGAACAACGGTGTACCTGTAATCAATTGCTTCACGACCAAGAACGAGGATTACCTTGACAACCCGTATGTTTATCAGGTCAACACTCCGACAGATGAGATGGTGCATAATGTGATGCGTTGGTTCGACGAACAATTTAAGGGATACAACGTGATCTTCCTGAATGCGGCAAGCGAGAACGACAAGGAAATGTTTGAGAACATGCGCACGCACATCACCCGCAAGAAATATGCTACTTCCACCATCAATGTGAGTGGAGAACTTAGCTACAACGATATTTCTAACCAGATGAATCCTGGATCGAAATATGTGTTCATTCCCTCATCTGGCGATAAATCACTGGTCGGGAAATTCATCAAGGCGCTCAAGCAAGTCAAGTCGGAACGCTTCGACTGCGATCTTTCTCTGATTGCCTATCCCGAGTATGTGCTTTATCTTAAAGACTACCAGACCGACTTACAGGATGTGGACTCCTACATGTTCACCCGTTTCTTTAACGCTAAGGGATTCCGAACCCGTGACATTGAGGCAGCCTATAAAGCCAATTTTGACGGAGAACCCTTGCAGGCGGTTCCCAACATGGCCATCTATGGTTATGACACGGGCATCTACCTGCTCAAGACCTTGGGTGTGGACGGCATTATCGATGACGAAACACCTATGTACAAGGGCATCCAGACTAGTTTCCGCTGGGAGCGTGGTGATAACTGGCGCGGCTACACCAATCAAGCCATCGAGATCGTTCATTTCTCGCCCGACCATCAAATCACCGTTCATGTGAAATAAGTTGTATTTAAGACCACAACAATGAGGTTCATCACATTTGCCCTGTTTGTCCTAACGGTAATTGCGGCCACGGCTCAGACCCATTACGAGGGAAGCATCTCGGTCGGAGGCAAGGCAGGAGCCACTTTATCGCGCGTCAATTTCAACCCGTCAGTGCAACAGGTTATGCAGCCCGGGATGACAGCAGGTGTGATGTTCCGATACATTGAGGAGAAAAACTTTGGCCTTATCGCTGAATTGAACATGACCCAGCGTGGTTGGAAAGAGAATTTTGAAGAATCCAATTACAACTACAGCCATCGTTTCACGTACATAGAGTTACCAATCATGACGCACATCTTTTTTGGCAACCAGCGGGTTAAAGGTTTCTTCAACCTTGGCCCTGAACTAAATGTCATGATCGGGAATGGCATTTCATCTGATTTCGATTATCAGAATGCTGCAGACTTGGACTATTTTATTCAAGATACCCGCCACATCGAGCAGATGACATTGGACATCAATAATCGGTTTGATTATGGTATCTGTGCCGGGGCAGGCATGGAAATCAACCTTAATCCCAAACATTCGCTGCTGATTGAGGGGCGCTTCTATTACGGATTGACCGACGTATTTCCTAACCACAAGACCGATATCTTCTCCAGCTCCAACTCCATGACTATCAACTTGACTCTGGGATACTTCTATCGGTTGAAATAACCCGAAGTGCCTGATGTAACGGATTCTTCTGACATTCAGACTTGCGATTTTTTCATCCTATCAGCTGGCAGACAGTCCTTTGGCCTGATTTGTCCGCAATGCTGCTTTTACTTCTAGGCGCCATTTGAAAATGATTGATTAACGAAAGAGGGCTGGTTTGTTTATAGACCTGTCCTCTTTCTGTTTCTTTAAAAATTGAAGTGCAATTGTACACGAATGCCGTGGCGGTCAGTTCCCGCATGTTCTCGGTAGGTCAGTCTCCAGACATAATCTACCCTGAGTATGGTGAAAATGTTGTCTAAACCCACACCTGCCTCGATGTAGGGTTTGCTGCCCATGGGTTGACAAAGAGCGTCGGTCGGGAAGACGAAAACGCCCCCACCCTTCTCCGGATTGTTCTTGTCGCTGAGGCTTCCCCATATGCCGCGCATCGATATCACCTCGCGCAAACGCAGCCGTTTAATCAGCGGCAAACGGTTCATCAGCACACCATTGCCCCAATAAGTCAAGTCCCACGACAATGCCTGGTCGTTGATGAACTCCATCGGCTTCATCAGTGCAAAACTCTCGGGCTGGATGGTATAGGAAAGGTTGACGTTAGGCATCAGCAAGTCAGGATAAGCTACCCTGCTCCACACTTTTTCCCCCTTGACAATGACATCAGCATAGCCGAATGCCGAGAACCAGAAGCGCTTTTGCAGGCCTAACTCGGTCTTGTTGACCTCGTGCAGGCTACCCATGAAGCCCTTAGGCATGTAGGTTTGGCTGAGCGTGATAATGGGAGCATCCATATTGATGGGTAGGCGGTAGGAACGCGCCTGGTAGAAGGTCTCCCCCGGTGCAAAGCGCAATCGGGCAGTGAAGCCCGCCTGGGTGTAACTCGTTCGAGCATGGCCGTCGGCATCAATAAACGGCACATACCTTGTGGCCTCGTGAATATTGTGTTCGATCCCTAGTTCAATCGAGAAGTGGTTATACCACTCACGTCGGTATTCCAGCTTGGTCGTGCGCAGGTATTGCATCCTCACGTCTTTGTGGCGGCGCAAGGTGAGAAAAACATTGTCAGGGTTAGTGTACAGATAGTGCTGACCAAGCTTGTCCACGTCATAGCGGTGGGTGAGACGCAGGCTATGGATCGGGAATTCCTGGTCCATGGATTTCTTGGGGGTGAACGAGTGTTCCAGCGATGCCATATACTTGAACCGCCTGTCACGGCAGCCGTAGGCCAGATAACCACGGACAAACCAACGGCGGCTCAGGTTGACCGTCGTCATGCCGCCCAGGCGCAGGCGAAGGCCTTCCAGCGAGTTGCCGCTAATCAATGTGTTCAACGGCCCGATATCCACCTTGCTGACCTTGGCTGTAGGTACATATCCGTTAACGAACATCACCACAAGCTGTTCAGCCCAATAAAATAGCCGTGATCCGCGAAGGCGCTTCATCAGCCCGTTCATGGTAGCAGTAGTGGTGCGCACCTCTTCTGGACGATATTCCTGCCAAAACTCCTCGGGCATAAACGGTGCGTTGTCGCTGATGGTCTGCTCCGCTTGGTTGCTGAACACACCACCGTGAGGTCGCTCAAAGTTATGATCCCGATAGGTGGTCTCACGGCGACCAAACATCACTGGCAAACTGGGCAAGAACTTCAAGCTCACTTCCACATCGTCACGCACCTTGAGGCGGGACCCGTCGGGTGCCCGTTCAAAGTCCTGCACGATGCTCATGCGTTCCACATAGTTTAGGTTGATGTCATAGGGCACACCCATCGACACCCGCTTGATAAACATCGTGCTGTCCTCCAACGAGACAAACAACCTGCCAAGGAATCCGAATGTCTGTGGCGTGAACGGGACAAAACTCAATACCGCACATCGTTCACCATCCACCATCACCGTGTCATTGAGATAAAACTTATAGAAATCCACGGCGATGCGGGACAGCGGGCTGACAAAACGATTGGTCAGCAGGGTGACATCATTCTGGAAAATGTCGATCTCGCCCATGAAATCATCAAGCACTTTCTTGATATTGGTCTGGTCAATCTGTTCGTCAATACCAGCGCTCTTGGTGCCGATGACAACCTGCTTGTGAACATCTGGATCACTGCTATAAAAAACCCGAGCAACAGTCTCCTTAATCGAAAAAGGAAGTACACGCTTGCCCGTAAGCAACGACGTGTCGGCATATTGGTCGATCCATTGTTGGTCCTCTGGTTTCTTGACGATTTCATCCAGATCACCGAAGCCAACCATCATGCGCTCATACTGGGTGTAGCTGTAATAAGGTCGCCGTCGCGGGTCATTATCGTCACGCCGTTCCCGCAACTTCCTGATCATATCTACTGCAGGATTGTTCTTCTTGCTGTATTTCTCTTTGCCCTTGTGCACGACCACCTCGCCCAGCTCCACGCCTGTTGGCGACAGGTCGATGAGCACCACACTACCCTGTCCCGTCTTGACCTTGACATCCTTTGGGCTATAGCCCATGGCGCTAACACGAAGGCGCGAGAATCGGGCACGACTGTTGATGGTGAATCCGCCTTTTTCATTAGCAAGAGTGCCTTCATCAGTACCAATAAGGGTAACGGTAGCATAGGGAATGCCTTGACGCGACACGGAATCACGCACCAGACCAGTGATTTGGGTCATCGGTACCTGCTGCGCCAAAGCTGCAATGGAAACATGGATTGTCATCACACAGAAGACCAAACAATATCTGTATAGGAGCCTCATCTGAGGTGCAAAATTACATCATTTTCACTTGAGGGGCCCACTTGTTTCGCAAAAAAGTGGTAGCGGTGCCTATAGATGCAAAAAACTAACAACAAAAAACTGAAAAAAAGCATTATCTTTGCAGGCGATTTACGATAATATAGACTCATCATGTTCAAGATAAAGAGACTGCATACTTTCATGATGTCAAGGTTCTTGCCGAGGTTCTTAATGACCTTCTGCATCTGCCTTTTTATCGTGATGATGCAGTTCTTGTGGCGTTATATCGACGAGCTGGTGGGCAAGGGTCTGAGCATCGACGTGGTGGCAGAACTGTTTTTCTATGCCGCGCTGTCGATGGTGCCGCTGGCGTTACCGCTGAGTATCCTACTGGCCTCGCTGATGACCTTCGGCGACCTGGGAGAGCACATTGAATTGACAGCACTCAAGTCATCAGGCATCTCGCTGACCACGATCATGAAGCCCCTGGCTATCCTCATGACGCTGGTCGCCATAGGGGCGTTTTTCTTCCAGAATAACGTACTGCCCAAGTCCCAAGTGAAGATGTGGACGCTCCTCTTCTCAATGCGGCAGACGTCACCCACCCTCGACATCCCCGAGGGAGCCGTTTATAGCCAGATACCCGGCTATAACATCTATGTGAAGAAAAACGATAAGGAGCGGGATATGCTTTACAATTTGCTCATCTATGACGTGTCACACGCCTCGATGTATCCCCGCATTGTTGTGGCCGACTCGGGACGCTTGAGCATGACCGAGGACAAGCAGCATCTGGTGCTCACCCTTTATAAGGGTGCTTGGTATGAGGAAATGAGCGGCTCCAATGGCGTGAACGGCATGGGTAATGAGCTGTACCGTCGCGAGACTTTCCATGACAAGGAAATCCTGATCCCTTACGATGCCAATTTCACCCGCATGGACGATGAGACGATGAGACAGCAGTATGTGGGCAAAGACATCAGCGCCCTGCAACAGACCATCGACTCGGTTAGACTCAAGGTGGATTCGGCAGCCCAGGTGGTAATCAACAGGCTGCGCTCACAACCTGTTTGCGGCGTGCCCGCCTACCGTTCGACCATGAGAGACGGCAAGCCCGTCACTGACACCGTGAAGTCCGTTCAGCTTGACAAACCTGTAGATATCGGGAAAATCATCAAGGAATTGCCCGAAAACGAACAGCAACAGGTGGTCAATCAAGCGCTCGTGCACGCAACAACGGCCATGCAGGACCTGCAATTCCAGGGCTATGTGATCAATGATGATAATTACGTGATACGCCGACACCAGATAGAGTTGTTGAGGAAATTCACCCTCTCGCTGGCATGTATCATCTTTTTCTTTATCGGAGCCCCATTGGGAGCCATCGTTCGAAAGGGCGGATTGGGCATGCCCATCGTAATCTCGGTGATCCTGTTCATCATCTATTACATCATCGATAACATGGGCTACAAGTTGGCCAGGGACGGACGCTGGCACGTGTGGCAAGGCATCTGGCTCAGTTCTGCCGTGCTGCTGCCGCTGGGCATCTTCCTGACCAAGAAAGCTGTCAACGACTCGGCCGTATTCAACCCCGATGCCTGGCTCAACTTCATCAGGCGGTTTACCGGTATGCATCAAACGCGCAAACTGGAAGCCAAGGAAGTAATTATCAATGAGGTCATAGCCGCCGAGGCCCAAACACGCATTGATGAACTCAAGGCCGCCTGTCAGCAATTTCTCGATCGTTATCCAGGCCGTCAACGGTATATTGACTACTGGCAGCAAGGATACGACAGAGCCGCGATCAAGTCCCTGGCCGAGCAGGTGGACAGCGTTGTGGATTACCTGTCCAACTCCCGTGACCAAATGGTGCTGAACAAGGCCATGGACTTCCCAGTAATACGCCAACTGCTGACCTACGGCCCAACCAGCAACAAGCAGGTGGGTACCGCCCTTGCAGCCTTGTTCCCCCTAGGCCTGCCAGTGTGGCTCATGGGATTGAGGCACCAAAAGAATCTCAAGCGGGATATCCTGCTCACGATAAAAACCTGCGACCAGTTAATCGCTATTTTCAACGGCGAATACAGTCGGGAAATGGAATACAACGACAGGAATTAGTCATTTGATATCAGATATGAAATCTAGTTTTAGGCGATAGAATCCGCACTTAAAACTAAAAACTTTGAACTTAAAACTAAATATGGAACAAATCAAACTAAATACTATCGATGAAGCCGTGGAACAATTGAAACGCGGCGAATTTGTCATCGTTGTCGATGATGAGGACCGTGAAAATGAAGGTGATTTCATCATCGCTGCCGAGAAGATTACCGAGGAGAAGGTAAACTTTATGCTACGGGAGGGTCGTGGCGTACTATGTGCGCCCATCACTACCGAGCGTTGTCGCGAGCTGGAACTCAACATGCAGGTTGATGACAACACGTCAATGCTGGGGACCCCATTTACCGTGACCGTTGACCTACTCGACGGGTGTACCACGGGCGTGTCGATGCATGACCGTGCCATGACCATACGCGCGCTGGCCGATCCCCACAGCAAGCCGCAGGATTTTGGACGCCCCGGACATATCAACCCACTGAGGGCTGTAGATAAAGGCGTCCTTAAGCGTGCCGGCCACACCGAGGCCTCCATTGACCTGATGAGAATTGCCGGACTCTACCCTGCCGCTGCACTTATCGAGATTATCAACCCCGACGGTACTATGGCTCGCCTGCCGCAACTGATGAAGGTTGCCGAGAGATTCAATATGCCCATCATCACCATTAAGGACCTGATTGCCTACAGGTTGCGCACCGAAAAAGTGGTAGAAGTAGGCGAAGAGGTGGACTTGCCTACCCAGTATGGCCACTTCAAGCTGATTCCCTTCAGGCAAATCAACAACGGACGTGAACACATCGCACTCATCAAGGGCGAATGGACTCCTGGTGAGCCCATACTCGTGCGCGTTCACTCTTCCTGTGCCACGGGCGACATTTTCGGCTCGATGCGTTGTGAGTGCGGCGAGCAGCTGCATCTGGCTATGCAGATGATTGAACAGGAAGGCAAGGGCGTGCTCGTCTATATGAATCAGGAAGGCCGTGGCATTGGTCTCATGAACAAAATCAAGGCTTACAAACTGCAAGAACGAGGCTTCGACACGGTTGACGCCAATGTGCATCTGGGATTCAAGCCTGACGAGCGAGACTATGGCGTGGGCGCCAACATCTTGCGGATATTGGGCGTTACCAAGATGCGCCTGATGACCAACAACCCTGTCAAGCGCGTAGGTCTTGAGAGTTACGGCCTTGAAGTGGTTGAGAATGTCCCTCTTGAAGTGAAGCCCAACCAATACAACGAATTCTACATGCACACCAAGAAAACCCGCATGGGGCATGATCTGCACAAGGTAGATTGATGCTCGCGTTGTTTGCAGTTTGGGGTTCAGAGTTTAAACATGCCATCCGCCGAATAGCAGCTAGGGAATATGCGTATATTTCAAGAAATAATGGATTTTGTCGAGCGGGAAATTATTCCCCGCTATGATGCCTTCGATGCTGGGCACAGCCGAGACCATGTCCAGACGGTTATTTCCCAGGCGCTTGATTTAGCACAGTATTATCCCGAGGCAGATCGCTGTATCCTTCTCATTGCGGCAGCCTATCACGACCTGGGATTGATAAATGGGCGGGAGCATCATCATACCGACAGCGCCCGAATTGTTCGTGAGGATGAACGCTTACACCAGTGGTTCAACGAGCAGGAAATCAACACGATTGCCGAAGCAGCCGAGGACCATCGTGCATCAAGCGACCATGAGCCACGCACCATATATGGCCGAATTGTGGCCGAGGCCGACCGCATCATCGACGGCAACACTATAGTTCGCCGAGCCTTACAATATGGAATGAAACACGAGCCAGGACTTGACCGTGAAGGGCAATACCGCCGCCTGATGGAGCACATGCGTGAAAAATATGACTACGGCGGCTACCTCAAGCTGTGGATTCCCGAGAGTGAGAACGCATGCCGCCTGGAAGAGTTCCGCCAGACTCTTGCCAATGAGATGAAATTCAGGCAACTGTTCAACACTATATACGACGCATTAAACAATAACTTATAACACAGAATACAATGAACAAGTTACTTACTCCATTATTCGCTTTGCTTTTTGCCCTGAACGTTTGGGCCGAGATTCCCAATGGCTACTATACAAACGCCATTGGCAAGCAGGACGAAGAATTAATGACTGCACTCGAAGGTATTATCTATACCCACTCCTTATTGAGTTATGACTACATGTGGACTGCCTATGATGTGACCGATCTTGGAAGCGACGGTTACTACATCGACATGTATTCCACTTGCAAGTATAATAACGCATCCGAACACGTGGCTGGTGCTTCAGCTGTTGGTGAGGGCATTAACCGCGAGCACTCATTTCCCAAGAGCTGGTTTGGTGGTGAGGTGTCGCCCATGTTCACCGACCTGACAATGCTGATTCCCGTCGACGCCTTTGTAAACCAGCGCCGCAGCAATTACCCGTATGGTGTGTGCAACGGGGCCGATGTCATCACCTATACCAATGACGAGTTGGGAGTTACCATGCTGGGCAAGCTGGGTAAAAGTACCTACAACGGCTATACGGCCAAAGTATTTGAACCCGACGATGAATACAAGGGCGACTTTGCGCGAATCTATTTCTACATGGTGACTTGCTACAAGAGCGGAGTTGGCACTTGGCCCGGTTGTGACCAGCTGGACTATCAGGACAACCAGTACAAGGCATTCAGTGACTGGTCTATTCAGATGCTGATGGAATGGCATCGCGCCGACCCCGTGAGTCTGAAAGAAATCAATCGCAACGAGGCAGTATATATTGAGCAGGGTAACCGCAACCCATTTGTGGACCATCCCGAACTTGCCGAATACATATGGGGCACCAAGCAAAATGAGCCCTGGACTGGCGAAGGAACCCCAGTTGATCCTTTGAACAAAAAAGTGCCTGTCTTGTTTGAAGTAGACACCACAGCAGTCACAGGCCACTCTTTCCGCGCCGACTGGACCAGTGGTGGTGATGTGTCGAGTTATACGCTTCAGGTCAACCGCATAGAGCACGTTGATGAACCCGTCCTGATGATGAGCGAGAATTTCTCAAAAGTCAACGCCACTGCCGACGGATTCAACGACATCAGCTCCACGCTGGACAAATATACCGATAACCCAGGCTGGACAGGACTCAAACTCTACACAGCTGCTAACAAGAGCATCAAATTCGGATCATCGAGTACAGCGGGTTACCTGATTTCCCCCGATTTGGAACTGGCCAGCACCATCACCGTGAAATTCAACGCCAAGAACTGGATTAGCAAAAATGGGCAGAGCGACAACAGTTCAATAGTAGTCTCGTGCGGAAACGAGAGCAAAACCATAGCGTTGACCGACACGCCAACCGACTACACAGTTGTCCTGAACAATTGCAGGGAGCACAATGTCAAGCTGTCGATGACAGCAGGAGGAAAGCGTTTCTACGTTTATAGCGTGGACATTTATAACGGCAACCTTGTAGCCTATCGGGCACCCCGCCGAGTAGTTGTCGAAGAAGGTGACTCCACTTGGCGCATGGTAAGTGGCATCAGCGACACCTGCTATTCCGTCAAGGCTCTAGCCGGGGGCTACTACGAATATCTCGTGAAGGCCATCTATACCGACGGAACCGAGAGTGTCTGGTCCAATATCGAGCATGTCGTCCTCACTGGTGTTGGAAACGGAGACGTGAACGGCGACGGCGAGGTAAGTATTGCCGACGTAACCGCACTCATCGATTACCTCCTGGGTAGTGAAAATGACCAAATCAATGAAGATGCCGCCGATGTGAACAACGACGGTGAAGTCACCATCGGTGATGTGACAGCCCTTATTGACCTTCTTTTGGGTGGAAGTAATGTCTGACGCTCAACTGGCATGATGTTTGCTTATTCTTGAGCCTACATTATTTACAATTAAAAGAAAGGATACCTATATAATGATACACAACCAGCACCAGATGCAAGAAAAGTACTGGAAACAGGATATTTCCGTGCCCAAAGCGGGTGCGGACTTTCCTGATGAAGAGGACGAGGAAGACGATGAGCTGCCTGGCGGAGGTGGATATTCTGCCGAGGGCAACAGCGACAATCCGTCCTATCATGAGACACGACAACGACGAAATGTCAGCCGGGGTGACAATTCGGCCACTCCAGTCATTGACAAATATGGCAAGGACATTACCCGCGAAGCCGCAGAGGGTCATCTTGACCCTGTTGTGGGACGCGAACTGGAAATCGAGCGGTTAGCTCAAATCCTGAGCCGTCGCAAGAAGAACAATCCCGTGATGATTGGCGAACCCGGAGTGGGTAAAAGTGCAATTATCGAGGGCTTGGCCAAGCGCATTGTAGAACGCAAAGTCGCACGCACTCTGCTTGACAAGCGCATCATTTCGCTCGACATGGCAGCCATCGTGGCAGGCACAAAATACCGCGGCCAGTTTGAGGAACGCCTCAAAGCAGTCATTGACGAGGTAAGTGCCACCGGTAATGTCATTATGTTTATTGACGAGATCCACAATATTGTGGGTGCCGGCAATGCAAGTGGTTCGATGGATGCTGCCAACCTGTTGAAGCCCGCACTGGCTCGTGGTGAGTTCCAGTGTATCGGAGCCACTACGCTTGACGAATATCGTAAGAGCATTGAAAAAGATGGTGCTCTGGAGCGTCGTTTTCAGAAAGTCTTAGTCGAGCCCACCACTCCTGAACAGACCCTCGAAATCCTTCACAATATCAAGGGGATATACGAGAAACATCACGGCGTGAATTACACCGATGAAGCCCTTAAAGCATGCGTGATGCTCACCGACCGCTACATCAGTGACCGCTTTTTCCCCGACAAGGCGATTGACGCCATGGACGAGGCAGGTTCCCGTATCCATATCACAAAGGTGGATACGCCTAAGGAAATCGAAGAACTGGAACAACGCATCGCACAGGCCCAGGAGAACAAATTCAAGGCCGTTCAGGCCCAGAACTTTGAACGAGCAGCCAGCTACCGCGACCAGCAGGAGAAACTCAAGGAAGAGCTGCAAGTGGCCAAGGATCGTTGGGAGAAAGAGTTGGACAGCCGCCGCGTGACGGTTAAAGAAAACCACATTGCAGAGGTTGTAGCCATGATGACCGGTGTACCAGTCCAGCGCATTGCACAGAGTGAGGGCATACGCCTGCTGGGGATGACCGACGAATTGAAGAAACAGGTTATCGGCCAGGACGAGGCGATTGAAAAAATTGCCCGCAGTATCCGCCGCAACCGTGCTGGACTCAGAGATCCCAAACGTCCTATCGGCTCATTTATGTTCCTTGGACCAACGGGTGTGGGCAAGACGTTGCTTGCCAAGAAGTTGGCAGAGTTCCTTTTCAACTCGGCCGATGCGCTGATCCGTGTTGACATGAGCGAGTATATGGAGAAGTTCAATGTCTCCAGGCTCGTAGGCGCACCTCCGGGATACGTGGGTTATGAAGAGGGTGGCCAGTTGACTGAGAAAGTGCGTCGCCACCCCTATAGCGTCGTGCTGCTCGACGAAATCGAGAAGGCACATCCCGACGTGTTCAACATGATGCTGCAAGTGCTCGACGAGGGCAACCTCACCGATGGTTTGGGCCGCAAAGTGGACTTCAAGAACACCATCATCATCATGACCAGCAACATTGGCACCCGGGAATTGAAGGACTTCGGTGCCGGAGTCGGTTTCAATACCAATGAGCTGACCAAGGAACGTAGTGACTCGGTCATTCGCAAAGCCTTGAACCGCAAGTTCTCGCCTGAGTTCCTGAATCGAGTTGACGACATCGTGACCTTCGGTTCGCTCAACCATGACTGCATTCTCAAGATTGTTGATATTGAACTGGCCTCATTCTACAAGCGTGTCGAGGAGAACGGTTTGAAACTTGAGATCACTCAGGCAGCCAAAGACCTTGTCGCTGACCACGGCTTTGACATCCAGTATGGTGCCCGTCCGTTGAAACGAGCCATCCAGAGTGAAATTGAAGACCCGTTGAGCGAAATGCTGCTGCGCGAAGAGGCAAGTGCTGGCGATACCATTGTCATCGATACCGTGGACGGCAAAATCGCCACAAGCATCAAGAAGCCCGAGAGCAAACCTCACGCTGAAACGATAAACAGCTAATTATCAAAACACTTTACACCATAATCCAGATCAGAGGTCACTTTGATTTGGATTATTTTTATATAATCCTTAACTTTGCAGTTTTAGAAACCAACTGTCAAGGAAATATGTTGCAATCAATTTATAACAACATCATCAGCCCCGATGTCAATCTAGTTGGGGCCGTGGCCAAGCTGGTACTTAGTCTCGTGCTGGGTGCTATTATCGGCATGGAACGCCGCCGAAAGGGCCAGATTGCCGGTCTTCGCACGTTTGCGCTCATCTCAATGGGTGCTACGCTGGCCATGCTCATTTCAATCTATATCCCTCAAGAATACATGGGGCTCAAGAACGGAGACCCCGGACGCATCGCGGCCCAGGTGGTGAGCGGTGTCGGTTTCCTGGGTGCGGGTGCCATTATTCAGATGAAAGGCTCGGTACGTGGTTTGACGACTGCTGCAGGCATTTGGATGGCAGCATGTATAGGCCTTGCCGTGGGTGCGGGAATGTACCTCATCAGCATCATCGCCACCCTGCTCATCATCTTTATCCTGGTGAACATTGAGCGAATCGAGGTGCGCCACAACTTCCTGTGGGAGTCCAAGATCATCCGAGTCAAGATGCGAGGCATCCTCGATGACATCCAGCCACTGCGCGAAGCCATCACCAGCAACGACGTCCACATCAGCGACGAGTTCATGAAATTTGATTACGTGGAGGCTTACACGATTGTCAATTTCATGGTGCGCAGCACAGGCAAGGTGAATGTGCCCGACCTGTTCAATAAAATCAAGCAACTGGGCAATCCCATGTCAATTACCATCACCAACGAGATGAATATGTAGCTCTTCATTACGTTTAGATTTGCATAGGTGTTCATAATGCCCACAGTCTAAAGCCCAAAGACTTATTAATAAACCCATATTATGGAATCACTTGACATCAATAGTCTGATTAGCGATCTGGCGCTTATCCTGATGCTAGGCGCTATAGCAACCATTGTGTTCAAAATGCTCAAGCAACCTGTCGTGCTGGGCTATATCGTGGCTGGCTTCCTGGCCAGCCCCCATTTCTCACTGTTGCCATCGATTGCAGTAGAGGAAAACACAGAATTCTGGGCCCAAATCGGCATCATCGTCCTGCTGTTCTCGCTGGGACTTGAATTCAGTTTCAAGAAATTGATTGACGTGGGCGGCTCGGCCATCCTTACAGCTTTGATCATCGTGCTTGGCATGATGAGCTTGGGATTTGTCGTGGGCAAGTTCCTGGGCTATGGACTGGTCAACAGCATTTTTCTGGGCGGCATGATTTCCATGTCATCGACCACAATTATTATTAAGGCATTGACCGACCTGAACATGCGGCAGCGCCGTTTTGTGCCTATGACGTTTGCTGTGCTGATTGTCGAGGATCTGTTCGCCGTTGTGATGATGGTGATATTGTCATCTATCGCTCTGAATAATAGTGTTCAGGGTAAGGAAATGGTAGGCAGTATCCTTAAGCTGTCGTTCTTCCTGATCATGTGGTTCACTGTGGGCATTTTCATGATACCCACATTGTTCAAGCGGTTCAAGAAATACATCAACGACGAACAGATGCTGATTATTTCCATGGGGTTGTGCTTTGCGATGGTGCTGTTTTCCATCAAGTCAGGATTCTCGGCAGCATTGGGAGCCTTTGTCATGGGTTCTATTCTTGCAGGCACAATTGAGGCAGAACGCATCGAGCGACTCATTTCGCCTGTAAAAGACCTGTTCGGTGCCGTGTTCTTTACTTCGGTGGGCATGATGGTCAACCCTTCGGTCATGACCACTCATTGGGGGGTTATCGCCCTGCTGGCTGTTGTTGTCATTGTGGGAATGATCGTGTTCGGCACCTTCGGAATGCTGGCTACCGGACAACCGCTCAAACTCGCTATGGAGTCGGGCTTTTCTCTTACTCAGATCGGTGAGTTCTCGTTTATCATTGCCACGCTGGGAACAGGACTGGGTGTATTGGACAAGAGCATTTACCCGATTATCGTTGCGGTGTCGGTCATCACAACTTTCACGACACCATTTTTTATCAAGCAGGCATTACCGTGCTATAATCTCTTGGTTAAAATATTGCCCAAAAACTGGACCCGTCTGCTTAATGGCTATAGCCAGAATGCCAATGAAAGCGAAGGCAGTGAAACCATCAAGTTGTGGAAATCCATCATCTCACGTTACCTGGTGCGACTCATCGTTTACTCGGTGATTATCATTGCCCTGCTTGCGCTCTGTCGCACCTATCTCCAGCCGTTGTTGCTTAAGCACATAGGTGAGAACGCGTGGGGCCGCTTGGCCTATGTGGCCTTGACCATGTCGCTCGTGTCACCGTTTATAATTTCCATCATCTTGCCTTCGGCCAAACGGTCCGAACAGATTCAACTGCTTGAGACTTCGGGCAACATATCCTATGTGCCCATTGTGGTCATGTTGATTATCAGCGCCGTGTTGTCAACTGTGTTTGTCGCAATCATCCTTCAGGCTGTCTATCCCAGCGCCATGGCGGTCATTGCCGCCGTTGTGCTCGTTGTCATCACATTGATTGCAGTAGCGGCTTTCCCTTCCCGCTTTAAACACCGCTTGTCACTGATTGAGAAACGCTTCATCAGCAACATCAATGAGCGGGAAAACCGACGCACAGGACATGAAAACAATCTGGTGAGCGACCTTCATCTAGCCTATATGAAAGTAGGGCATGATTGCCCGTTTGCAGGGGAGCGGCTCCGCAACTTGGACTTGCGTTCACGTTATGGCGTCAATCTCGTCAACATCCAGCGTGCCGGCAAGTCGCATCCAGTTCCGTCAGGCGACATGAGAATCTTCCCAGGCGATGTCCTTGGCGTAATAGCAACCGAGGAGCAAATCCAATACTTGTTGCCACTCATTGAGTCTCAAACAGAAGTGACCGACGAATCCAACCATGAAGTGAAATTCATACACTTTGCTATCAGCCAGAATTCTCCCATTGTTGGCGTCACCCTTGAGGATAGCCACCTGAGAGAGGACTATGGTGCGCTGCTTGTTGCTGTACAAAGAGGTGAGGATGAATACATCTCCCCCACTCCTGATTTGACATTCAGCACTGGCGACGTCCTGTGGATTGTCGGTGACCCCAAGCAACTCTCTCGCCTCAAGTAATCAAGACACATGAAATAATAAGGAGGATGCCCACCGAAAACAAGCATCCTCCTTTAATTGCCGCTGAGTCAGATACTCAGCTATAACTGGTATCAATTGCCTCCAGAAAGCAATTTGTCAATAAGAGCAGTGACGTCGGCAATAGTCACGCCACCTTCACCATTAACATCAGCACAGATCAGACAAGCACCGTTATCACCACCCAAGAGGTAATCAATCAGGGCGGTTACATCCGCAATGCTGACAGAATGATCGTGGTTCACATCACCCAGCTCATAACCATGATCATCACCTCCAGGCAGAGTCACCTCACGAACAACGGAGGGAATAGATACGACACTTTGACCCCATTGATGCCTAGACACTACATAGTACTGATAGGTTGCACCGGGTGTCAGGTCCTCTACAAGATAGGTGCTACCGGGAATATTTATCTTACCCCAATTGGGATCGTCCTGTGTGAGGAACGGGACGTCAGCAATAACGGTTGTGTCACCAGTTGCCTTATCGATGACATAGAGGTCATAGCCCAAGAAGCCTGCATGCTGATAGCAATTGGGCTCACTGCTCCAGTCAGCAAGGAACGAGGTTGAGGAGACTTCGGCTGCTTCATGCATTTGAGGGAACACCTCCAGATAACAGATGTCGGTAGAAACCCTCTGGTCACCGACCGTGTAGTAAACTTGCATACCGATACGCCAGGTAAAGAAGGGGTTCTCGGTCGCTGTAATAGCCTGGCGATTCTCAAACCAGATCTCGGTGTTAGAAAGATTTCCAGCGTTCAAGCCCAGTGGCACTTCTGACAGTGGCTCTGTTAAACTGGGGAATTCCTCGGGCGTGAAGACAAAGAGTTCATCATTGTCGAGGAAGAGGCTCCATGATAAGCAATCTTCATCGAGCGGCTCCCAATCTTCGGTATAAGGCCAAACGGTAAACATGAAATTCTGTGAGTCTCCCCATGCTTCCTCCCAGTAGTCTATAACAGGATTCATGGGCTTGGGCAACTCGGTTACAGGGCTATCCAGATAAGCATAAACGATGTTGGAGGTGCCACCGATGCTGAAATTGTTATTCAAATAGAACACTTGAATACCAATGCGGTTTTCGAAAAAGCGGTCAAAACCTTCAGCATTGGTGCGGTAGAAATAAACGCGATTGCTGCGGAGATCAGACGCTTCGTCCCAATAGTGATAGTAAATATTGGTCTCACTTCCCCAAAGACCATCATACTGGGCACTGTTGAAGGTGAAAATCTGATCATCATCGATGTAAATTCGGTAGCCCATCATCTCGAAGTCAAGGAGATTACCATCCACATCAACCGTAGGCAGGGTGAAGTTCAAATAGCTCATGCCACTCTCGTCTCCACAGTCATGCCAGGTCACTTCTGTGGGATCAGCGGGTGTTATTGCAAATGCGTTTGCAGTTGCTAACACGCCTAATAACAAAAAGAAAATTTTCCTCATAATAAAAGATTTTTTTGATTAATAAAACGATTCTATTTTGCGACAAAAATAATAAAAAAGCATAAATTTATAACTAATTTCGATGAATTAATTGAATCCATCGAATTAGTTTTTGTTCTAATCTTGAGACAATTGTTCAGAACGGGGAACAAGATAGGCACTCAATTCATAGAGCAAATAGATGGGCAGAAAAACGACCATCAACGTGAAGGGATCACCTGTAGGGGTGATGATAGCAGCAAGGGCAAGCAGCGCAACGATGGCATGACGACGGTATGTTCTGAAAAATCCCCGATGAAGGACACCCAGTACACCAAGCAACCATGCCAGCAACGGCAACTCAAAAATAATGCCCATGACAAAAATGAGCATCAAGAAGGTGTCCATGTAACTGTCAAGAGAGATTTGATTAGGCACTAACTGGCTCACGTGATAATCGGCCAGAAAACGCAACGTGACGGGAAAAACCACATAATAGCCCACAAGCACCCCGAGGAAAAACATCATGCATCCAATGAAGAATGCTGTCTTTACTCCACGCTTCTCATGAGGATAAAGTGCCGGTGCGACAAAGGTCCATAACTCATACAGGACAAACGGGAAAACCAATACCAATGCCAACCAAAATGAGGTGGACATGTGGATGAAGAATTGCGAAGCCAACTTGATGTTGATGAGCTCTACCTGAAAGCCCTCAGTAGAAAACTGCGGTAGCCACTTGAGCGAAGAGGTCATGCGTTCAAATATGCTGTAGAGCACAAAATCCCCGTGGCAAGGTGCCAAAATAAATGAATCAAAAATGGTGGGCATAACACAGAACAAGCCGACAGTTGCCACAACAAGGACAACAACTATACGAATCAACACCGCGCGCAATGCGTCAATGTGATCCCAAAACGACATCTCCTGTAATCTCTCCTCTGCCATCAATTATCAAGTGCAGCCAGTAGGGCTAGCAGTTGACAGCCAAAGCCTGATTGCCCGTTATTCTTTCTTGTCAAGATCGTCAATGGGCTTCTTCAGCTCGTCCTCAACCTCGTTCATGCCCTGCTTGAAGCTCTTCACGCCCTTGCCCAAGCCACGCATGAGTTCGGGAATTTTCTTGCCGCCAAAGAGCAGCAGAATGATGGCTACAATAAGGATGATCTCGCCTGTGCCCAAGTTGAGAAAGGCCAATATTCCGTTCAGTAACATTTCACTTTTCCATTTATGGTTAATACTGACGCAAATATACTACAATTTTTCCAGTTATCAGATAATTGGAGAAATTCTCACTAAAAATTGTGCCATGTCATGAAATTGTAGTACTTTTGGGCATCGAAAAACCATTAACTTCTTTATTGACTAAATTAATGAATACCATTAAGAATTTTGATGAGTTACTTGCTCATCTCAAAGAAAACAATGTGAGAAAACGCGTGGCTGTAGTATGGCCCGCCGACGAGAAAACTCCCGCCGCTTGTGCAATGGCTCTTGAGGCCGGTTTTATCGAAGCCATCTTTGTAGGTTGCGAAGAGAAGCTTAAGGCCAATGAGGCTTTAAAACCCTTTGCTGCCAACATCAGCTATGTAGATGCTACCGATGCCGATGACGCTGCCGCCAAGGCAGTTGCTCTGGTGCGCGAGGGCAAAGCGGATGTTCTGATGAAGGGTCTGATCAACACGGACAACCTGTTGCGTGCCGTCCTCAACAAGGAAACCGGCATTCTGCCTAAGGGCAACGTCCTGACCCATGCCGCTGTGGCCTCCATTCCCAGCTACCACAAGTTCCTGATTTTCACCGATGCTGCCGTGATTCCCTACCCCAATCAGGCTCAGCGCGTCGAGATGGTGAAATATATGGCCAATGTAGCCCGCAACTTCGGTATTGAGGTGCCCAAGGTGGCTCTTATCCACTGTACCGAGAAAGTCAACGGCAAGCATTTTCCCTTCACCGAGGATTATCCCGTCATCATCGACATGGCCAACAAGGGTGAGCTGGGCAAGTGCATCGTAGACGGCCCGCTGGACGCCAAGTGCGCATGCAGCATGCACGCCATGGAAGCCAAGGGACTGACCTCTCCCCTGCAGGGTGACAGCGATATCCTTATCATGCCCGACATCGAGGCAGGCAATGTCTTCTACAAAGCCATCACACTGTTTGCTGGAGCAAGCACTGCAGGTCTCCTGTTAGGAGCCAAGTGTCCCGCCGTCGTACCCTCACGTGCCGACAGCAGCCAGTCCAAGTTCTACAGCTTGGCAGTAGCCACCATGGCCGCCGAGTAATGCTTTATTTACTATTACTACAAACTGAAAAATACAACTAAAGAATAATGATTATCTTAGTCATCAATCCAGGTTCGACTTCCACCAAGATGGCAGTCGTTGAGAACGGTGAACCCCGCCTGATTAAAGTCATCCGCCATAAGGCAGAAGAACTCGCTCCATTTGCCAAAATTACCGATCAGTTCGATTTTCGTCGCCAGATGATTATCAGCGAACTCGAGAAGGCTGGCATTCCCATCAAGTTTGACGCCGTGGTTGCCCGCGGCGGCTTGACCAAGCCTCTTCCCGGTGGTGTTTATGCAGTTGACGAAAACATGATTCAGGCCACCTATGCCAGCGATCACCAGCATGCTTGCGACTTGGGTTGTGTCATTGCACGCGAGATTGCCAAAGCAATTGGATGTCCTTGCTACATTGCTGACCCGGTTGTTACCGACGAGTTGAACGACTATGCCCGAGTATGCGGTCTGCCCATGTTCAAGCGCCAAAGCATCTGGCACGCCCTGAATCAGCGCGCCATTGCCCGCCGTTTTGCCAAGGAAAATGGCAAACGCTATGAGGACTTGAACCTCATCGTTGCACACTTGGGTGGCGGTATCTCGGTGGCAGCCCACGATCATGGCCGTGCCGTTGACGTGAATAATGCCCTGGATGGTGAAGGTCCGTTCTCACCCGAACGTGCCGGTAGCCTTCCCGCCCATGACCTGGTGAACTTGTGCTTCAGCGGTGAATATACCAAAGAAGAAATTCTCAAGATGATTTCCGGTAAGGGCGGTGTATTCGCTCACTTGGGAACCACCGACATGATTGAGGCCGAGAAGCGCATGAATGCCGGTGACGAGAAAGCCACGCTTGTCATCAATGCGATGATTTACCATATTGCCAAGGCTATCGCCGAGAAGGGCGCCGTATTGTGCGGCAAAATCGATGCCATCATCATCACTGGCGGTATCGCTTATTGGGATTATATGGTTGATGAGCTGAAAAAGCGCATCGGCTGGATGGCTCCCGTCCATGTTTATCCTGGAGAAGATGAGATGTCGGCATTGGCTGCCAACGCTTCTGCTGTCCTGAATGGCGAAATCGAAGTCAGGAAGTACTAATTGAAAGAGATTTTCAAATTATAGAGCGGACTACCCAATTCGGGCGGTCCGCTCAATAATTTATAGTCTTTTGTATCAGATGATTTGAAGTTGCTGCAGGTAGGCAATAGTGCCAGTGAAAAGGCCGTAAAGCGAGAGAATGAGAATAATGGAGCCGATAATGCGGTTGATGAGCCACATTGAACGGATATTAAAGTGGGTGCGCACCTTGTCGACAAAAAAGGTAATAACTGCCCACCAGGCTAATGCGCCTGCCACGATAAACAGATAACCGATAATGATGTGATAGAACTTGTATTCCGGTAACGGGAAACCGAAACGGGCAAATAGCGGGATAATCAGGAACATGATGAGCGGATTGCTCAAGGTGAACAAGAAGCCTGTTACCATGTCTCGTAACCGGTCATCACGCTGATCAATGTTTTCCTTAATCTGGCTGACTGGATTATGGACAATCATGTAAATGGCATAGACAATCAGGATTATACTGCCTATAATTTGCAGGATATTAACATGATCTGCAATGAAATCAGTGACCAGCGAGATACCTAAGCCTATCAACAAACAATAAAAGAGATCGCTGATGGCTGCACCCACTCCAGTGAAAAAGCCCGAATTGCGACCATTGTTAAGGGTACGCTGAATGCACAGGATACCGATAGGTCCCATGGGTGCCGACAGGATAATACCTATTGACATACAACCGATTAATATGGATATGATAGTACCCAAAACTGGAGGTTACTCTGTTTACAAACTGCAAAGATACTGCAAAAATCCGATTAAGTGCGCACAGTGAGCCTAAAATCTCACTGATAGCGGCCGATGATGGTTATCTGAGGGCGGCGCGAGAGTTCACCCGGGTTGGTGCCAGGGGCACCCTCAGGCACGTTCATACCACGTTGCCTGTAGAATTCGAGCCAGTAGTCCGTTACCCGCCCTGTACTGTCATGAAACGACATGGGTATAGGCTCAAAGATGGGACGATTAGAAACAGACCTGTAGTTCAACTGTACCAGCTCACTGCAATAAATGGCACTGTCTCCAGGCAAATAAAGGTTATCGTAGGGCTTGCCCACCATCGATAGACAGCCCCTGATTGATTGATGAATATAGAAGTCGGTTCTCACACGACCAATAATCACATGAGGATTCTGGCACATAAAAGTATCCAGAGGCGTGAGTTGCACAGCAGGCTTCACGGCTTCTATCACATAGGGAATGCCATTCTCGCCGCCGATGCGGTGGAACACGGCCACATGGTCAATGGGTAAGTCCTCTACGCCACTGGTCACCGCTGTGATGGCATTGGCCGTATTGGTACAGCAGAAGAGCAGATCACCCTCCTGCAATTCATTGACTGACTGTCCCGCAGTCGTCAGGGCAACACATACAGCCACAATGATGGCGAGGATTTTAGTACCACGTGACACCATTGTTGATGCTTGAATGCTTGTCATATTTCACATCCTGGAGGATGGAAGACTTGACGGCGATATGGAAGTTGTAACTCTTGTACGGACCCACAGGAACAAAGCTGGCGCTCATTTCGAAGCAGTGCATCTGCCGGGAGATGCTACAGTTCATATAAGCGATTTTATGGGTATCAAAATTGTAGCTGGCCGATGCCGTGAGAGACCAGTTCTTAGTCGGGCGGATGGTTGCGTTGAGACTCAGATTCTGGGTCCAACGGCCATTGTACTCCAGCTTTTTATAATTAAATGTACCGTAACCGTATGACAGCGAATAATTCACAGTAAGACTCCAGGGACAATCCCACTTGGCATAACCGTCGATCAACTCCAGATCAGTTGTTTGTCCTCCCTTATTGTCTTGTTCGTTGCTCTCTTCGGTCGCGTTCCTGTCAAGACCGTCTTGTGGCTTAGGATTCTCTGTCTTTTTCTCCTTGTCCTTTTTGCGACGGAATGTGTCGTTATTGAACGTGTAAGAAAACGAGGTACCTGTGCTGGACAGACGACCCCAACCACCGCCATTAAACAGGCGCAGTTTATTGATTCTTACAGGTGTGCCCGCCTCGTTCAGGGCGTATTTATACACATCCCAAGTGGCGCTCAGGTTAAGGTTAAATCCCTTGGTCAATCGCAACATGATGCTGGTGTTGAGGTTACTCCACTTCAACGAGTCGGCGGCTAGATTGCACGACTGGCTCAGTGTCAGGTTCTCGATGAGTGAGATTTTTTTGAATCCGGTGCTATCGTTATCGCTCTTGATTTTTGCCTCAAGGTTGTTGGCGATATTGAAGTTAATGGTACCCGATTTGCCGTTCGGAGCATTACCATAGAGTCCATGCTGGAAATAACTGTATTGCACATCCTCATGAATGCCCATGCTGTTAATCTTGTCGTAATGGCCGTAATAGCCCCAGAAGGGAGCAGCAAAATCAGGTGTAGCCGAGAACGATATCGTCGGGGTCATCACGTGGCGCACCATCTGCAGTTTTTCGCTCAGTTTACCCAAGAAACTGAAGGGCTTGAAGAAGCCATAGACTTTAGTGCTGAGCGAGACGGCAACGCTGAAGTCAAAAATATTATAGAAACTATAGGACGTGTCACGCACCACTGCACTGGCATTGGGATCCCATTGTTGCCGTATCTTACTGGTGTACATGCGGTCATTAAGTGTAATCGAGGGTGTGATGTTGAAGTATTTCATCACATTGAAAGTCGCCTGGATGGGTATCACATGGCTCATGCCATTGCGCCAGTCCTTGACCAGACTTTTGTGGAAGAATTCATTTTGCTTGGCCGTCAACGAGTTCTGAAACTTACCAGTATAGCTGATCTTGATTTTCTCGTACCAACGTTCGTCACCTACCGAACGTTTGCGCTTGAACGGCGCCGTCTGGCTCATGTTGATTGTAACGTTGGGGAACGATACAGTCAGGGTCGAATCGGAAGTACGTTGTGACACGTTGGCGTTCGTTGAGATGGACCACTTGCTGTTAGGCACCTTATAGGTCAGGTTTACAGTACTGCTCTTGGTATTCTCGGTGAACGCACTGGTGTAGTAAGTATTCAAGCTATTGCGGGTGTAACCGGTGGTGGCGAAGTTCACGCTGGCCGAGAATGTCAGGTATGGGTTGGCCTTCTGGCTTTGGCTATGGCTCCACACTACCTGGAAGTTGTGCATCTTGTTATAGTCTGGATCACCTTTTTGGCCGGTTATTGTGGTCAGGTAGTTGACGCTGAATGAGCCAGAATACTTGTACCGCTTGGCATAGGATGACTGTGCCGATAGGCCCCATGAGCCACGCGTGTAGATTTCTCCTGTCAACGCCAAATCAGCATACTGGCCCAGTGCCAAGTAATAACCGCCATTACGCAAGTAGAATCCCCGGTTATAGTCCTCACCGAACGTGGGCACGAGGATACCACTCTGATACTTCTCACTGAAGGGGAAATAGCCGAAGGGTACCGCGATGGGCAACGGCAGATCCTCCAGCACCATAAAGGCGGGGCCTGTCACAACGTTCTTCTTGGGTTTAACCTTGGCTCGCGTCAACTGGAAGTAAAAATGCGGGTGCTCATGGTCATCACAAGTTGTATAGCGGCCGTCCTTGATATAGTACTCGTCATCCTCAGTTTTTTTAGTAATGCCTCCAGTGAGGTAGCCTTCTCCTTGCTCGGTCACAATGTCGGTAATATAACCCCGCTTGGTCTTGAAGTTGTATTTCATCACCCGAGATTCATATTCGCCGCTACTGTCCTTAAACAACGGATTGCCGATAAGCTCGCCCACACTGTCCGGCACACCGATGGCATGCACTTGGCTGCTGTCCATATCCATACTGATCTGCGAAGCGCTCATGTCGATGTCGCCATAAAGGATTTTGCTGCCGCCATACATAACAGCATGGTTGCGGCCATAAAGGATGATACTGTCCTTGGCGTTAAACTCAACGACATGATCCAGATCCACCCGCTCCTTAATAAAACGGCTAGTATCGCGTGTAGTCACAACGGGCGTGATAGTATCCCCCTCTGCTTTAACAATCGAGTCCACTGCATGTGACAAGTCAATCCCACGGACAGGTTCCTGCCCATGCGACAAAACCGGTAACAGCAAGAAGACCATCACCAGAGTCAGGATAATATGGAGACTTCGCGTCGTCAATATCCTTTTTTTATCCAAATAACGTGCAAAGATAGTGCAAAATGACAGCACAACAAGCAAGATTTAATTTTATTATCTTTTTTTAGCAACATGTAGATAAGAACTGATTACTTTTTCGTAATTTTGCAGATTAATCAACTAATAACTGCAATATCATGTATAACGTCAAGTCTAACCATGCCGATGAGTTCATCGACGATAGCGAGATACTGGAAACTCTATCATACGCTGAAAAAAATAAGAGCAATCGTGCTCTGATTGAAGAGATTATCAATAAAGCCGCCCTGTGCAAGGGCCTAACGCACCGCGAAGCTGCCGTACTGCTTGATTGTGACCAGCCTGACCTGATTGAGCGCTATGAGCAACTGGCCAAGGACGTGAAAAAGCGTTTCTATGGCAACCGCATCGTGATGTTTGCACCGCTATATCTTTCCAACTACTGTATCAACGGCTGCGTTTATTGCCCCTACCATGCCAAGAACAAGACCATCCCTCGCAAGAAACTGTCGCAGGATGAGATTCGGGCTGAGGTAGAGGCTCTGGTCAAGATGGGTCACAAACGCATTGCCCTTGAGGCTGGTGAACACCCCGTGATGAATCCTCTAGAGTATATCCTGGAGTCAATTCACACCATCTATAACACCAAAGTGGGCAACGGTGAAATCCGCCGTCTGAACGTCAATATCGCCGCCACCGAAGTCGAGGCCTACGAAAAGCTTAAGGCTGCCGGTATCGGCACTTATATTCTGTTCCAGGAGACGTACAACCGCAAGAACTACGAGGCACTTCATCCAACAGGACCCAAGAGCAACTACTGCTATCACACCGAAGCGATGGACCGTGCTCAGATGGGCGGCTGTGACGATGTGGGCATCGGCGTGTTGTACGGCCTGACCACTTACCGTTATGACTTTGTAGGTCTGCTGATGCATGCCGAACATCTTGAGGCCAAGTTTGGTGTGGGACCGCACACCATAAGCGTGCCGCGCATCTGCCCTGCTGAGGACATTTCCCTCGAAGAGTTCCCCGATGTGCTGCCTGATGATATCTTCTGCCGCATCATCGCTGTCATTCGTCTTGCAGTGCCTTATACCGGCATGATCATTTCCACCCGCGAAAGTCAAAGCGTGCGCGCTAAGGTGCTTGACCTGGGTGTTTCACAGATTAGCGGTGGCAGTCGAACCAGCGTTGGTGGTTACACCACCGTAGAACGCCACGACGAGACGGCCCAGTTTGATGTGAGCGACACGCGCACCCTTGACGAAGTCATCAACTGGCTGTTGTCCATCGGTTATCTGCCCAGCTTCTGCACAGCATGTTACCGCTCGGGACGAACTGGCGACCGCTTCATGGAACTGTGCAAAGCGGGCAAGATTGGCGACATCTGCACGCCCAATGCGTTGATGACACTCAAGGAATACCTCATGGACTTCGCCAGCAAAGATACTATCGCCAAGGGCAACATCCTCATCGAGCAAGAGCTGGCCAAGATATCGAATGAGCGTGTACGTGAGATTGCCGCAAAGCACATCGAGGAAATCGCCGGCGGCAAGCGCGACTTCTACTTCTAATTATTTAAAAACAAGAAACACAAGAAATACAACAATCAATCTCCTTTTTGTATTTGTTGTATTTCTTGTTTTCATTAATTCATTTGTTGTGAATAGTTTTAATAGGGCACCACAGGGGGAGCGGTTACATATTGCTTTGTTTGGACGCCGCAATGTAGGTAAGTCTTCACTCATCAATGCACTCACGGGCCAACAGATTGCTATCGTGAGCGATGTGCCTGGCACCACGACCGATCCGGTGAGCAAGGCGATGGAAATCCTGCCGCTTGGGCCCTGTGTGCTGATTGATACTGCAGGCTTTGACGACACGGGGGCGGTGGGCGAGCTGCGCACCGAGCGCACCCGCGAGGTCATTAAGCAGACCGATATGGCCATCGTTGTGACCGATGGCACCTCGTTAGATGATGAAACAACATGGGCTGGTCTGCTCAAACAGGCCAACATTCCATTTGTTGCCGTATTAAACAAAGTGGACCTGATGCAGGTAGTTCCTTCTACCCTACTCGCTGACATCGCCAAACGTTTGGGATGTGATGTCATTCCCGTCAGCGCCGTAAACGGAACAGGACTTGACTTGCTGCGAAAAACACTTGCAGGCCTAATGCCCGAAAACGGTCGTCAGTCGCTAACGGGCCATCTTGCACAAGAGGGCGATACCGTGCTACTGGTCATGCCACAAGACCCGCAGGCGCCCAAGGGCAGACTCATCCTTCCGCAGGTGCAGACTCTACGAGACCTGATGGACAAGCGATGCATTGCCATTTGCTGTACCACAGAAGACATCGACCGAACTTTAGCATCATTGCGGGAACCGCCACGGCTCATCATCACTGATTCCCAGGTTTTTGACATCGTTGAACAGAAAAAGCCTGCCGAGAGCCTGCTAACCTCCTTTTCTGTATTGATGGCGGCACACAAAGGTGATATCAGCTATTTTGTAGAAAGCGCCACAGCCATCGACCATCTGACTGAAGAATCGCGTGTGCTTATAGCTGAAGCCTGCACCCACGCCCCGCTGGCCGAGGACATTGGGCGTGAAAAGATTCCCCGCATGCTGCGCCAACGCGTAGGACAAGACCTAACCATCGACATTGTGGCAGGCAAGGATTTTCCAAAGGATTTGACGGGATATGATCTAGTCATCCATTGCGGCGGATGCATGTTTAACCGCCGTTTTATGCTCCAACGCGTGGAGCAATGCCGCACACAAGGCGTACCGATGACCAACTACGGCGTCACCATCGCCCACATCAAGGGTATCTTAAGAAAAGTCTCTCTACCTTAAAGGATTGATTTGTCGCGGTATTTCGTGTGCAGGAGTTCGTGTGCCTTGCCGTGAAGGGGTTCACCGAGGAAATCGCGGTAAAGGCGCTGAATCACAGGATTTTCATGGCTCTTGCGCAGTTTTTTGCCGACATCTTCGCTGTAAATGGCCCTTTGTCGCGCTTTGATGACCTCAATATCTCCATGATGATAGGGCTGTCCCGTGCCGCCGATGCAACCACCAGGACACGCCATTACCTCAATGACATGATATTCCAGTTCACCAGCACGCAGTTTGTCCATAACGATGCGTGCGTTGGCTAACGTATTGACCACACATACCTTCAATTCAAAGCCGTTGAGGTCGATGGTTGTCTCGTGGAGACCGTCAAGACCGCGCACTTGTTCAAACTCGACATGTTCCAGCTCTTGTCCAGTAAATTCCTCATACACAGTGCGCAAAACAGCTTCCATGACACCTCCAGTCGTACCGAAGATGGCTCCGGCACCGCTAGAGTCTCCCAGCGGCAAATCGAACTGTCCGTCTTGCAGACCATCAAAGTCGATATTCATGCGCTTGATCAGTTCGGCCAATTCGATCGTAGTAACCGAGTAGTCCACGTCTGGGTTTCCATCGTTGATGAACTCATCGCGGGCACATTCATACTTCTTGGACAGGCACGGCATCACCGAGACTACTATCAATTTATCACGGGGGATTCCCATGCGCTGAGCCCAATAGGTCTTGAGCACTGCTCCCAGCATCTGGGCTGGCGACTTGCAGGTCGAGGGATATTCCCTCAAGTCGGGATAATCATTCTCAAAAAAGTTGACCCATGCAGGGCAGCACGAAGTAGTAATGGGAATACGGACAGTCTTGTCCCCAGCGATGAATTTACGCAGGCGGTCAACTATCTCGGCAGCCTCCTCCATAATCGTGATATCAGCTCCGAAGTCGGTATCAAATACATAATCCACACCCACCTTGCGTAAGGCCGAAATCATCTTGCCCGTCACGATGGTACCTGGAGGCATACCGAATTCCTCACCCAACGCGTAGCGCACCGCCGGAGCCGTCTGGGCCACAACAATCTTGTCGGGGTCAGCCACATCGACAAGAAGGTCTTCAACATAGTTGCGCTCGCTGAGCGCACCGACCGGGCCATGGATAGCGTCAAACTTACACTTGGTCGTGCAATGGCCACAGCATGTACATTTATATGGATTGACCACATGAGGGTGACGCAAATCACCGACAATAGCATGACTGGAGCAACCGCGCTTACAAGCGCCACAACCCTTACACTTGTCGGCATCTATCTTGTAAGACATCACCGACAAGAACCTCTTACCGCCAATCTCATAGATGTAGTCATGCAACATGGCATCCATCGACAACTGCTTGGGATAAGAGCTCCAGTGCTTGGAGTCATCCATCAGCTGATGGGCCGTGAAGTCCACATATTGAAGACGTTCTTCTAGCAGACGGCCATCAATGATATGTGTTTTGACAATATCCTCCACGTCCTCAGGATGAACATGGACATAGGTCGTGTTATCGGGCATGATTCTGACGATTGGTCCTTTGGCGCAAAAGCCGAAGCAACCCGTTGCCACAACGTCCACACGACTGCCCAAACCATATTCAGCAATGACGCGAATAAAATTATCAATGATTTTCAAACTACCCGAGCTATAGCATGCCGACCCACAGCAGCACAGAACCTGGACATGTTGGTTACCAATCAGACCGTATGCCTCCGAGGCATTGTTTGATTGCACTTTGCCATCAGTCATATTTGATGCCTTGTATTGTTGAGAATCCATTGACGATTAGACGGTTAATAACTTACTAGCTAGGGACATTTTTCATTATCGGTCCCTTTCATCCTACAAAATTACGTTTTTTCTGGCAATCTTGCAATAAAAGGATTTATTAATATCCAGAACAAGTGATATGAAAAAAGAACAGGAAACCTTGAGATGGTCTCCTGTCCCTTTATTCTTGAATGACCTTTTAAGATCAATCCTGAGCTGCGGCGTTCTCGAGAATCTGACGAACGTCCTTGACGTCGAGACGGCCATAGACGTGCTCGCCAATCATGACAACGGGAGCAAGACCGCAGGCACCCACGCAACGCAGGCAGTCGAGCGAGAACTTGCCGTCGGGGGTAGTCTCGCCTACCTCGATACCCAGGATGCGCTTGATCTCCTCAAGCAGACGCTCGGAACCGCGCACGTAGCAAGCTGTACCCAGGCAGACTGAAATCGGATGCTTGCCCTTGGGGGTCATGGTGAAGAACGAGTAGAACGTCACCACGCCATAGACCTTAGAAGCGGGCACACCCAGCTTGCGGGCGATAATGCGCTGCATCTCCTCGGGGAGATAGCCGTGCAATGCCTGGCACTCATGCAGGACGTTGATCAATTCACCGGGCTTATTGCCGTGCTTGTCGCAGATTTCTTCAACCTGTTTAACAACGGTACACGCCAGTTTGATTTCTTCTTTCTTCTTCATATCGTTATTGTTGTTTTGATTCGAAATTAGTGAATAGACTTATCAAAGTAATGCGTGTGAAGCAGGTGATGTGCTTTCTCGCCACAGGGCTCGCCCAGGAAGTCCTTGTAGAGCTTCTGGATGTCGGGGTTCTCGTGGCTCTTGCGCAGTGCCTTGCCCTCGTCCTCGCGGTAAACGGCAGCAGCACGTGCCTTCAGAATCTCGATGTTGCCATGGTGGTAGGGCTGACCAGCGCCGCCGATGCAACCACCGGGACATGCCATCACCTCAACCACATGATAGTTGAGCTTGCCAGCACGAAGAGCGTCCATAACCTTGCGGGCATTGCTCAGGGTGTGAGCCACGCAGACCTTCAATTCGAAGCCGTTGAGGTCGATAGTAGCTTCCTTGATGCCCTCGAAACCACGCACATCGTTGAACTCGAGGTGCGGCAGGGTCTTGCCTGTGTGCACCTCATAGACGGTGCGCAGAGCAGCCTCCATAACACCACCAGTAATGCCGAAGATGGCACCTGCACCAGTCGATTCGCCGAGGGGCGAGTCAAAGTCACTGTCAGGCAGGTTGGCGAAGTCAATGTTGGCACGCTTGATCAGACGGCCCAACTCACGGGTTGAGATGCTGTAATCCACGTCGGGATTGCCATCCACCTTGAACTCGTCACGACCAGCCTCATACTTCTTGGCCAAGCAGGGCATGATGGAAACAACCACGAGTTTCTCGCGGGGGATACCCATCTTCTCAGCCCAGTAGGTCTTGGCAATAGCACCAAACATCTGGGCGGGTGACTTGGCAGTTGAAGGATATTCAAGCAGATCGGGAAACTCGTGCTCATAGAAGTTAACCCAAGCGGGGCAGCACGAAGTCATAATCGGCAACTTCACGTCCTTATCGCCAGCAAGGAACTTGTTGAGGCGTTGCAGGATCTCGGTGC
>CAMYUW010000012.1 GCA_947302275.1 uncultured Prevotellaceae bacterium | reverse complement strand
CTGCTCAAGGAGTACGAGGAGAGCAAGCAGGACGAGGATTAATCCCCACCTGTCTTATACACATTATTATAATGGGATCCCATCCGGGTTCCCATTATTTTTATTTTTAGCCACGACTAATCGTGGAGTACCTGAGGCACAGACCACCAAATCATCGACTTCAACAAGTCAGAGAGGATGGTCAATCTAATGAAGAAATTGGGAGAATTAACATTTAGGGGTGATTTTTGAGCAAAAAAAAGAAAGAATTCTTGGCATTTTCACAATTTTGTGTTAATTTTGCCGTTGATTGTTAAAAACAAGGGCTTTCAAATAGATTAATACTCTCATGAAGAGATCAACGATATGGATATTGACGATTGTGATGGCGATAGCCCTGCTGGGACTGCTCGCCATGCAAATCGTGTATCTTGAAAAGATGGTAGGCATGCGCAACAGCCAGTTCAACGAAACGGTAAAGCGTAGCCTTTACAGCGTTTCCACGATGCTGGAACAGAATGAGACCAAATTTTTCCTCGACCAGGATCTTGCTGAGGCCGAGCAGATGTACTCCGGTATCAGTCAGAACAGTTTCGGATTCGGCTTTGGAGAAAGCAACGACCCTCCCATCGACACAACACTCAACACCGAAGACCCCGCCAGCTTGCGTCCTGCCAACCGAAACACGTTGAAAGATTTGAACGACAGCTACCAGCGTAAGCAGGAAATCCTCAGAGGTCAATTCCTGTACCAGAAGAGCCTGCTCTATGAGGTCATCCTAACCATCCTGAATCACTCCAGCGACCGTCCAATTCAAGAGCGCGCCGACAGCCTGACTGTGGACAGTTACCTGCGTTCCGAGCTGGAGTTCAACGGACTGAGTTTGCCATTTGAGTTTGCTATCGTCAACAAGACAAGCGGCGTGGTCTATAAGACCAACGGCTATTCCCCCATGTCACAAGAGGATGTTTACAAGGTTTTGCTCTTCCCCAACGATCCCAAGAGCAAGCAGAACACCCTCAATGTCACCTTCCCCAACAAGAGTGACTACATCTTCTCGTCGGTCAAGTTCCTCGTGCCCTCATTAGCTTTCACATTCCTGCTGCTGGGTGTGTTCCTGTACACCATCACCGTGGCCTTCAGGCAGAAGAAGCTGAGCGAAATCAAGAACGACTTTATCAACAACATGACGCACGAGTTCAAGACGCCCATCTCGTCTATATCGATTGCTGCACAGATGCTGAACGACGACAGCGTGCGCAAGAGCCCCGAAATGCTCAAGCACGTCTCGGGCGTCATCAACGACGAGACCAAGCGCCTGCGTTTCCAGGTCGAGAAGGTACTGCAACTCTCACTGTTCGACCGCAAGAACGCTACCATGCGACTTGAGGAAGAGGATGCCAACGCCAACATCTACAGCGTTATCAACACCTTCAAGCTGAAGGTCGAGAAATATGGCGGTCACATCAACGCCAACCTCGATGCCGAGGATCCAATCATCAACGTGGACCGCATGCACTTCACCAACGTGATCTTTAACTTGCTGGACAATGCTGTCAAGTACCGTCGCGAGGACGTCGCTCCCGAACTGTCGGTAACGACAGTCAATCCCGATGAGGACCACATCCAGATTACCGTTGAGGACAACGGCATCGGCATGAAACGCGAGGACTTGAAGAAGATTTTCGAGAAGTTCTACCGTGTCTCCACCGGCAACCGCCACGACGTTAAAGGCTTTGGATTGGGACTGGCTTACGTGCACAAGATGATTGACCTGTTCGGTGGCACCATCCGTGCCGAGAGTGAGGTCAACCGTGGATCGAAATTTATTATCACATTACCACTATATAAATAAGAACAATTATGGAAGACAAACTGAGAATTCTTTTATGCGAAGATGACGAGAATCTGGGAACCCTCACCCGTGAGTACCTGGAGGACAAAGGCTACAAGGCCGAACTGTTTGCCGATGGCGAAGCCGGTTACAAGGCATTCCTCAAGGGCAAATATGACATCTGCCTGCTCGACGTGATGATGCCCAAGAAGGACGGGTATCAGCTCGCACAGGAAATTCGTGCCGTCAACAGCGACGTGCCCATCATTTTCCTGACTGCCAAGGCTTTGAAAGAGGACATTCTGGAGGGATTCAAGATTGGTGCCGACGACTACATCACCAAACCGTTCTCGATGGAGGAGCTGGTACTGCGCATCGAAGCCATCCTGCGCCGTGTCAAAGGTAAAAAGGGCAAAGAGGTGACTGTTTACAAGATTGGTAAGTTTACTTTCGATACCCAGCGCCAAGTGCTCTTCAACGACGAACGCAGCGACAACCTGACAACCAAGGAGAGTGAACTGTTGAGCCTGTTGTGCGCCCACATGAACGAGATTCTGGAGCGTAACTTTGCCCTTAAGACCATCTGGATTGATGATAACTACTTCAACGCTCGCTCGATGGACGTTTACATCACCAAGCTGCGCAAGAAACTCAAAGAGGATCCCAACATCGAGATCATCAACATCCACGGTAAAGGTTACAAACTCATCGCCCCCGAGGCCGAAACCAAGTAAACACTATCAACCGCTTAAACGATCATCGCCCCGATTGGGGCGATGATCGTTTAAGGCCCCATGGTCCGAATGATAAGCACAACCATCTAATGACAAGACAATTTGGGACCTGTAGGCACTCTTGATTTGCAGCATTGTGGCAAAATCACTACCTTTGCGCAATTATTAGAAATGTAATTGATCAGAAATGATTTATCTATACCGCATTTATCAATGGTGCATCGTTGCTCCCATCATGCTGGTGACCAGTATACTCACAGCACTAATCACCATCATCGGTTGTTTGTTCAACCAGGACTATTGGGGGTATTACCCGGCCAAGTGGTGGGCCCGCATGTGGTGCCTGTTACATTTGGTGCGCGTGCGCGTCGTGGGGCGTGAGCTGATTGACCACGAAACCAGTTATGTGTTTGTTGCCAACCATCAGGGCGCGTATGACATCTTTTCCACCTATGGTTTCCTGGAACACAACTTCAAATGGATGATGCGAAAAGGCATCACCAACATTCCACTCATCGGCACTGCATGCCGTATGGCCGGCCATATACTTGTGGATACTCACTCCACCCAGGGATTGCGCAACACGATGGCCGCAGCAATGAGGAAACTCCACGGCGGCATGTCGATTGTCGTATTCCCAGAGGGCAGGCGCACCGACACTGGCAAAATGGGACCATTCAAAAACGGAGCCTTTAAACTCGCACTTGAGTTCGGACTTCCAGTTGTACCCATTACCATCGACGGCAGTTACAAAGTAATGCCCCGCAGCACCTTCAATGTAACCCCGGGCACCATCACCCTCACCTTCCACGCTCCTATCGAGCACACCGGCGGCAACGATATCGCTCAAGTGAGCCAGCAGTGCCGCACCATTATCCAGCAGGATTTACCTGAAGACATGCGCGACTAGAATTCATCTACATATTAATTGAATAGACCACCTGCCATGCTTGAGCAAGACAGGTGGTCTATTTTATTCTATTTCTTCAAGAATCAGCCTGCTATCAAATCATTCTTGACGGTAGGCTCAATTTCCTTGCTGAGTCTTTTCCACTCCTTGGAATTGATGTAATCCATGATGATGTGAGCATGCTTAATGTTGTGCATGTCACTACCCAGATAGTCAATCATACCGTTGCGCACAAACCACAGCGCACTGTCACGAGCTTCTTCTCCAAAGTATCCAGTAAACGACAGGATATTGATTTGGAAACGGGCGCCCGCATTGTGCAGTTGCTCGTAGCGTTTGCGGCGGCGGGAATAATAGGGATAGCGCTCGGGATGAGCAAGAATGGTCTTGTAACCCTTGACCTGCATATCGAACAACAGTTCATCAAGATTCATCAACTCCTGCTGGAATGAGTTCTCAAGCAAGATGTGATTGCCGGGCATGGGAATCAGGTGCCCTGCGGCATATTCCTTGTCGAAGTATTCATCCATGCGGTACTCGGCGCTCAAGCTCAACTCGATGTCCAAGCCGTCATCGATTACGGCATCCTTGAGCTTTTGGAATGCGTCTATCAAGCTATCACGTGTATTCTCAAAGGTTACAGCAGTAACATGCGAAGTGAGAACGACATGATTGATGCCCATCTCTTGCTCGGCACGCAACATTTCCAGTGACTGCTCCATGGATTGTGACCCATGATCCACTCCTGGCAAGATATGGCAATGGATATCAGTATTATAGAAGAGTTTAACCTGCTCTCTATTTCTCTTAAAGAGTTTGCCAAACATATATAAGTGCTCTTTTATTACATTAATTAAAACGACCTGCAAAAATAGCATATTTTTTAATATTAAGCAAACCCTTTTCATATTTCTTATTAACAACTAGATGATTAATTCTACCCTTTGGACTCCAAAACCATACTGCAACCCATAAAAAATGTAATTGGAGATGAAAAAAAAAGTGCCTTTTCGATAATGGATACAAAATAGCTATATCTTTGCCGGCGATAAGCTTGCCATGTCTTGACATGACCAAACAACAGAATGACCCTAACCAATATTCATGTCATGAAAGTCATTATCGTAGGTGCAGGAGCCATAGGTGTTCATCTTGCCGACCTGTTTTCCAAAATCAAACAGGACATCGTTATCATTGACGATGACGAAGAGAAATTGGAGCGCATCCAGGCCGATTGTGACCTGATGACCGTCCATGCTTCGTCCAACACCCCCATCAAGTCGCTCAAAGATGCAGGAGTGAAAAATGCCGACCTGTTCATTGCCGTGACCCGAGATGAGAATCTGAACCTGAGCTTGTGTGTACTCGCTAAGTCGATGGGTGCACGGCGCACAGTGGCCAAAGTCGAGAACGTCGAATTTACCGACCCACAGATAATTGAGTCCTTCCAGGCTGCCGGCATATCTTCTATCATCTATCCCGACAACTTAGCGGCATTGGACATCATCAATGGCCTGCAACTGACATGGGCACGCCAGCGATGGGATGTGCATGGTGGCCTGCTCACCCTTCTAGGCATCAAAGTGAGAAAAGGATGCGAGATTCTCAACCAACCATTTAAGAGCATCTTCAAACCTGATTCACCCTACCATGTCGTTGCTATCAAGCGCGGAACATCGACCATCATGCCCTCGGGCGATGACATCCTCATCGACGGAGACTACGTCTATTTTATGACCACAAGGGAGTTTGTCCCCAACATGCAACACATCATGGGTAAGGATGACTATCCCACCGTGAAAAACGTCATCATAGTGGGCGGAGGCAAAACAGCCGTCAGGGTCGTAAACATGCTGCCCAACGGAATGAAGGCAAAGATATTTGAACGCGATTCACGACGTTGCGAGGAACTTATCGAACTGGTGGACACGAGCCGTGTGATGGTCATCAATGCCGATGGCCGTTCGGTCGCCAATCTGCTGGAAGAAAACATCAAGAGTGCGCAAGCCTTCATTGCTCTGACCGGTAATGCCGAGGCCAACATCCTTACATGCATGACTGCCAAGGAGCTGGGTGTGCGCAAGACCATCGCCATGATAGAGAATATGGATTATGTGGGTATTGCAGGCAATGCAGATATCGGTACCATCATCAACAAGCAGGCGTTGACCGCCAGCCATATCTATCAGCTGCTGCTCAATGGTGACGTGCGCAACATCCGCAACCTGATGACAGTCAATGCCGACGTTGCCGAGTTCACAGCCCATTCCGGCTCACGCATCACCCGCAACAAGGTTCGCGATTTGGGCTTCCCGCCCGAAGCCGAATTGGGCGGTCTGGTGCGAAACGGCAAGGGCATGCTGGTCAACGGCAACACCATCATCGAGCCAGGTGACACCGTGGTGGTATTCTGCCATGGTACCGACATACGACGTATAGAGAAATTCTTCATCTAATCAGACATGTTTAATTGGCGACTGATATTTAAGGTATTAGGGACTCTGCTATGGGTAGAGGCCGCATTCATTTCATTAGGTCTCATTTTAGCCCTGATCCACCAGGAAAGCGACATCATGCCGTTTACTATCACTGTCGTTGCCACCGCCGTGGTAGGCACAGCCATGAGGCTATCCGGTCGTCATGCAAAAAGCGCATTGAGCAAGCGGGACGCCTATCTGCTGGTCTCAGTCGTGTGGATCGCGTTTGCAGCCTTCGGGATGTTGCCATTCCTCATCGGAGGATATATCCATAGCGTGACTGACGCCTTCTTTGAAACCATGTCGGGCTTGACAACGACAGGCGCAACAATCATCGACAAGGTGGAAGGTTTGCCACATGGGTTACTATTCTGGCGTTCTTTGACCCAGTGGGTTGGCGGTCTGGGAATCGTGTTTTTCACGGTTGCCCTCATCCCATCGTTTGTGGGCGGTTCCGTCAAGATATTTGCTGCCGAGTCTACTGGCCCCATCAAGAGCAAATTGCACCCCCGGCTGACTACCAGCGCAAAAGCCCTGTTGGGTGTTTACCTGCTGCTGACCGCTGCCTGTGCCATCTGTTTCTTCATCTTTGGCATGGATCCCTTTGATGCCATTAACTATTCCATGACAATAACAGCAACAGGCGGTTTTGCCACCCACGATGCCAGCACGGGCTACTTCAACAATGCCGCTATCGATTACACGGCCATCGTGTTCATGTTTCTCTCGGGCATGAGTTTTGCCCTGCTTTATGCAGCCTTGATCCAGGGTAAAGTCAATCGCTTGCTCAAGAACGCCGAATTCCGATTCTACACGGCTTTGACACTGTCGGCTACAGCACTCATTGTCTATTTCCTCCTCCGCTACAATGACTATACGTTAAGCGATGCCATCCGCTACGCCCTGTTCCAGGTGGTGTCATTCATCACAACTACGGGCATGTTCAACGAGGATGCAGCCCAGTGGCATCACATCACTTGGGTGATTCTGAGCCTGTGCATGTTCTTTGGTGGATGTGCAGGCAGCACGTCAAGCGGCTTCAAGTGCGCACGAGGAGTCATCGCTCTGAAAATCCTGCGCAACGAAATCCGCCACATGCTGCACCCCAAGGCGCTCTTGCCTGTCAAGGTCAACGACTCGACCGTCCACACATCTGGCCAAATCAACTTGATGGCTTTCTTTATTGCTTACTTTGCCCTGTGTTTCACAGCCTACTTCATCATGATTCTGGCGGGTGTGGACAGCACCAATTCCATTACCATCGCATTGAGTTGCGGCAGCAATGTGGGTCCCACACTGGGTCTGGAGATTGGTCCTACGATGTCATGGAGCATCCTGCCCGCGTTGGTCAAGTGGCTGCTATCGGCATTGATGCTCATGGGCCGTCTCGAGATTTTCACCGTCCTGGTCATTTTCACGCCATCATTCTGGAAAAACCACTGATTAACAAAAAAGTGAGAAAAAAGAGCGCGAAAATTTTCCCAGTTCAAAAAATCATCGTACCTTTGCACGCCATTACAAAAAGAGGCGTTTACCACCGCCAAAACATTGTAAGTTTAACATTTAAAGATATATCTAAAGAAATGAAGAAAGATATCCATCCCAGCAACTATCGCGAGGTTGCTTTCAAGGACATGTCTAACGAGGAGGTCTTCATCACCCGCAGCACGGTGAACACCAAGGAGACCATTGAGATTGACGGCACCACCTATCCCCTGGTAAAGCTTGAGATTACCAACACCTCACACCCGTTCTTCACCGGTAAGCAGAAGCTCGTCGACACCGCAGGTCGCGTGGACAAGTTCATGCAGCGCTACGGCAACCGCAAGAAGAAATAAGAAGACTAGACAGCATCACTGTCGTGAGCGCTCGCGGCAGTTACTACAAGACACAGCAGCGCGCCCTTCCCAATCGAGGAGGGCGCGCTGCTTGTTTATCATCGCCAGTGAGTGGTATCACTCCGGCAGGAACATCGTCTGCATTGATTTGATAATGTTGCTCATCGAGTTTTCGATACCAAGCTGTTCACACACAACCGTTGTCAACGACAGCGCTGCCGCAGCAACCAGCGGACGCCACAGCAACCTGGGCCAGGCAACGCCTTCACGCCAGGGCTTGGTGTTCACCAACATGACGGCTTCCAGGGCTACCCACAACAACACAAGATGGTTGACAAAGGCCAGCACATATCTGACACTCAGTGATCCGTCCCTCGCAATCATACCATAGAACGTGCCACTGATATATACCAGCAGCTTGGCCACAGTAATGGCCAGGAAGACCGAGGCCACAATTCGCCACAGCGTCCCCCACCATCCGTAGCCGAACAGCTGCTTGTAGTCACACCACAGCATGAGCGGCAACACCACCATGACCATGAAACCAGCCGCCTCATCTCCGTTGCGCGACAACGAGGGTATCAGGTAGAACACCAGGGTCACAAGCAACATATACAGCAAGAATTGCACCCCGATAAACACTTGGACAAAGAACCCCTGGGGCAAAGTGTGACGAGGCAAGCGCGGTGCCGACCGGAACAGGAACCACACCGGCACGATAAACATCGAGAAACTCACGAGCACAGCCCAGTGGATGTGGTTTTCCATCCAGTTATAAAAGTCGCCCATCAGAAAGTCCTGTACCGCATTCTTACCTGTCTCTTCATCGACTTCAGCCTCAAAACCCATTCCCAGCAAGCCATAGACCAGCACCACAAGTACCGCCATGACAACCAGCATCTTGACCGGAGGGAAACTCACCTGACGCTTGCCGCTGATGTAATCACGGATCAGATAACCGGGGCGCCACAGCAGCTGCCACAGTGTGTAGGGCAACGACCGCGTGCCCACGCCCCACACGTCCATCACGCCCTGCCACACGCTGTGCCAGGTGATGGGGCCATAAGCGGCCTTCTGACCGCAACGGGGACAATAGTTGTTATCGCTCTCGGCACCGCAGTTGCAGCAACCGTGATGGTCATGACTGTCATGATAGTCAAACGGCTGACGTTGCCACTGGCGGAATTGACTGTATCTATCCTTAAAGCTCATTCTCTGTGTTTTCCAATGAGGAACTATCGGTGACGACTTTGCGTCTGCGACGCTCTGCCATGAATTCCTGCAAGCTGGTGAAGTTGAACAGCAGCAGGCAGATGCCTGATGTCAAAACAATCATCGACACATTCTCGCGCAACGAGGGCAGCATGAGTGACAACAAGCCGCTCAAGACAACGATGGCGGGGCACAAGAAGTACCACCCCTTGATGCTGAGGGTGTTGCGGGACAGGAATAGATAGATGACATGGAACAGTCCCAACACCACCAGTAACATGCCTAAGAGCAGTTGCAGGATTTCATCAAACTTGTCAGGCTTCAAGATCATGACAAGCCCAAAGCACAAGCCGCCCACGGCAGGCAACACGCCCATGTATTCGGTACTGGTGCGGGCATCGGAGTGCCGCACGGCCACCATCACCAGATAGGCAATAGCCGGCAACATGAAGGTTGCACCCATCACCCGTGCGCCCCAAATCATGATGTTAGGCACACTATGGAACATGATTAAAATGATGCCAGCAAACAACAAAATCACGTTTGTCAAGAGGTTGATGCTAATCTTCTTCATTGATTTCTGTAAGGTGATATATTAATTGTTAATAATTTTTCCACAAAAATAACTCAAAATAGCCTTTTATCAAAAAAAATCACGCAAAAAAGTATTATCTTTGCGGTGGATGGAAGAGAAGCGAAGACACATACTTGCCATCATCAACCCTGTATCGGGAACCGGCAGCAAGGACAAGATACCACGCCTGATTGAAACCGTGGTCAATCCTGACCTCAATGATGTGAGCATTATCATGAGTGAATATCAAGGCCATGCCTATGAACTCACCCAGCAAGCTGTCAAGGACAACTTCGACATCGTGGTTGCCATTGGTGGCGACGGAACCGTCAACGAGGTGGGCCACGCCCTGTGTAATACCGATACCGCCCTAGCTATCGTTCCCTGTGGCTCGGGCAACGGCTTGGCGCGTCACTTGAGGCTATCCATGAATGCAAGCCGTTCGCTGCAAGTGCTTAACAACGGTGTCGTGGGCAGTTTTGATTATTGCACTCTCAACGGGAGACCTTTCTTCTGCACTTGCGGTATGGGCTTTGATGCGGCTGTGAGTTACAAGTTCTCCAACGAGGGGACCCGTGGCTTTATCACCTATATTAAGACAACTATCACCGAATTTTTCAAGTATAAGCCACAGGAGTACGTCATTGACATCGATGGGCAACAGATGAAGGAGAAAGCCTTTGTCATCGCCTGTTGCAATGCTGCACAATATGGCAACAATGCCTATATCGCACCCCGGGCTACCATGCAGGACGGTCTAATCGACGTGACGGTAATGCACCCCTTCAACCTCGCGCATAGTCCCCTGATCGGAGCCCGCCTTTTCCTCAAGCAACTGAGTCGTGACAACCACGTGAGCATCTACCGTGGCAAGCGCATCACCATTGAACGTGAAGGCGAAGACATCATCCACATGGATGGTGACCCCATGATGATGCCATCCAAGCTGGTTATCGAAAACGTGAACAAGGGCATCAAAATCCTTGTTCCGCCAACCCTTCCTAACGACGTTTAATACCTTAATTTTGAGATAATAATCCCAAAAACTAAATACAATGAGTTATCTGAAATTTGATAAAAACCTGATGATCAACCTTGAGCAGTCGCTGCCCAAGGAGATGTTGCGCACCAACCAGTCGGGAGCCTACCATTGCACCACCATCGTGGGTTGCAATACCCGCAAGCAACATGGACTGCTGGTGATTCCCGTTCCTGAGCTAGACGACAACAACCACGTGCTGTTGTCAACGCTCGACGAGACCGTCATTCAGCATGGTGCCCCCTTCAACCTGGGACTGCACCGTTACAAGGGTGATACCTACAGCCCTAACGGCCACAAGTACATCC
Organism: uncultured Prevotellaceae bacterium; assembly: GCA_947302275.1. Classification (GTDB taxonomy): domain Bacteria; phylum Bacteroidota; class Bacteroidia; order Bacteroidales; family Muribaculaceae; genus Sodaliphilus. The sequence goes on along the minus strand of CAMYUW010000012.1, from coordinate 62,424 downwards.
GCGAGTATGACTGTGAACGCGTACCCACCACCACCTACCGAGTGGGTGGCGTCATCCTTAAGAAGGAGAAAATCTTCATCACCCACGAGAACCGCATCCTCATCCGCTACACGCTGGTGGATGCCCACTCGGCAACGACCTTGCAGTTCAGGCCATTCCTGGCCTTCCGTAATGCCAACGACCTGTGTGTTGAGAACGCTGTCGCCAGCCGCGACTACCAGGAAGTGGCCAACGGTATCGCCACCTGCATGTACAATGGTTATCCCACACTGTTCATGCAGATGAACCACAAGCCCCGCTTTGTGTTTGACCCGCACTGGTACAAGAACATCGAGTACATCAAGGACCAGGAGCGCGGCATCCCCTACAGCGAGGACCTGTACGTACCCGGCTACTTCGAGGTCGAGATCAAGAAAGGCGAGCCACTCATCTTCTCGGCAGGTGTTGAAGAGGTGAACACAAGAACGCTCACCAAGATGTATGAAGACGAAATCAAGCCGCGCACACCCCGCACGAGTTTCTACAACTGCATGAAGAACAGCGCCAAGCAGTTCTATATCACCAATAATGAAGGTCACTACCTACTGGCTGGCTATCCCTGGTTCAAAATCCGTGCCCGCGACGAGTTCATCGCCCTGCCGGGTTGCACCCTCTCGGTACACCACCGCCAGGACTTCGAACTCATTATGGACACCGCCGCCCGCGCTCTCAACGACTGGATGCGCGATGGCACCCTTGACAAGCACCTCGTGGGACTGGAACTGCCTGACATCCCACTGTGGGCCATCTGGACTGTGCAGCGATATGCTCACGACTTGAATGCCGAGGCCGCACGTGAGCGATATGGCCAACTGGTTAAGGACCTCATCAACTTCATTGCCGATGGGAAACATCCCAACCTCAAGTTGGAAGACAACGGCCTAGTGAGCACCGACGGCACGCTGCAACCCGTATCGTGGATGAACAGCACCCACCCCGACGGCACTCCGCTCATCCCCCGCACAGGCTATTTGGTAGAATTTAACGCATTGTGGTACAACGCCTTGAGATTTGCCGTTGAAGAACTGTTCGGACAGATTGAGGAGGAGAAAGCCTTTGTTGAGCGCTGCCAGCAGATTGCTGACAAGTGCAAGCCAGCCTTTATCGAGACATTCATGACCGATTATGGCTACCTCTACGACTATGTGAATGGCAGCTATACCGACTTGAGCGTGCGGCCTAATATGATTATTGCAGCAGCTGTGGACTACAGCCCGCTGGACCGCCGCCAACGCAAGCGCGTGCTCGACATCACCACCCGCGAGTTGCTAACACCCAAGGGACTGCGCACCCTCAGTCCTAACAGTTACGGTTATATACCCTGGTACCTGGGTACCCCCCAAGAGCGTCAGACGGCATACTACGCCGGCAGCGCCCGTCCCTGGCTGATGGACTTCTACAGCAAGGCCTACATCCGCGTGTTCGGCCTCAACAGTATCTCGTTCATCGAGAGGATGATGATCGGCTTCGAGGACGAGATGAAAGAGGGCTGCATCGGTTCGTTGAGCGAACTCTATGACGGCAACCCGCCTTTCATCGGACGTGGAGCCGTGAGCTTCGCCCCCAACGTGGGCGGCATCCTGCGCGTGTTGCGCACTTTCAAGAACCTTCACATCATTGACGAATAAACGACAAGAGATATGAAAGCATTAATGTTTGGCTGGGAGTTTCCGCCCCACATTTTAGGAGGACTGGGAACCGCAAGTTACGGACTCACCAAGGGCATGTGGGAGAATGGTGACATGGATATCACCTTTGTCATCCCCAAGCCCTGGGGCGATGAGCCCAAAGATTTCGCACGCATCATCGGCGCCAACAGCACGCCGGTGGCATGGCGCGACGTGAATATGGACTACGTTCAGAGCCGCATTGGCAATGTGATGGATCCGCAGTTCTATTTCGACCTGCGCAACCACATCTACGGCGACTTCAATTACATGAGCACCAACGACCTGGGTTGCATCGAGTTCTCAGGCCGTTATCCCGAGAACCTGCTGGAGGAGATCAACAACTACAGCATTGTGGCTGGTGTCATCGCGCGCACAGTGGACTGCGATGTCATCCACAGCCACGACTGGCTCACCTATCCTGCCGGCATCCATGCCAAGCAGGTCACGGGCAAGCCTCTGGTAATCCATGTCCATGCCACTGACTTTGACCGCTCACGCGGTAACGTCAACCCAACGGTGTTCAGCATTGAGAAGGACGGCATGAACAACGCCGACCACATCATCACCGTGAGCAACCTCACGCGCCGCACCGTTATCGAGAAATACGGCATCAGCCCAGACAAGGTGACCACCGTACACAACGCCGTGGAACCCTTGAACGAGGAACTGCTCAACCTGGAGGCGCCTCCAGGCAAGACGAGCAAGGTCATCACCTTCCTGGGCCGCATCACCATGCAGAAAGGTCCCGAATACTTTGTCGAGGCCGCTGCACAGGTGCTGCACAAAGTAAACAACGCACAGTTTGTGATGGCAGGCAGCGGTGACATGATGGACAAGATGATTCGCCTGGCCGCCAAGCGAGACATTGCCGACCGATTCCATTTCACCGGCTTCCTCAAGGGCAAACAGGTGTATGAAATGCTAGCAGCCAGTGATGTATATATCATGCCTTCGGTGAGCGAACCCTTCGGCATCTCGCCGCTCGAGGCCATGCAGATGGGTGTGCCATCGATCATCAGCAAGCAGAGCGGCTGTGCCGAGATTCTGGACAACGTCATCAAGATTGACTACTGGGACACCAATGCCATGGCCGACGCCATCTACAGCATCATCAAGTATCCCGCGATGTATAACGAGTTGCGTGAGCAGGGACTTGCCGAGGTGAACCAGATCACCTGGGACAAGGCCGGCGCCAAGGTCATTAACCTCTACCGCAACCTGATCAACCGCTAGTAATCAGGCGAGAATAACCATACTAAAAAACCAAAACTGACAACTTAAAACCAAAAAATATATGAAAGCGATTTGTTTTTATTTCCAGATTCATCAGCCGTTCCGCCTGAAACACTACCGTTTCTTTGACATCGGTAACGACCACTACTATTACGATGACTTTGCCGACGACGACATCATCACACGCATCGCACAGCGCTCCTATCTGCCCGCCAACCAGATGCTGCTCGACATGATCAAGGAAAACGGCAAGAAATTCAAGGTGGCTTTCTCGATCAGTGGCACTGCACTGGAGCAACTGGAACAGTATGTACCTGAATTCATCGACTCGATGAAGGAACTGGCCGCCACAGGTTGCGTGGAATTCCTCAGTGAGACCTACGCCCACAGCCTTTCATCACTTTACGACCCCGACGAGTTTGTCGCACAGGTCAAGGCTCATGACGCGAAGATTTTCCAACTCTTCGGACAAAAGCCCAAAGTTTTCCGCAACACCGAGTTGATCTATGATGACGATATCGCCTCGATGGTATATGCCATGGGCTTCAAAGCTGCCATTACCGCCGATGCCAAGCACGTGCTCGGCTGGCGTTCGCCCAACTTCCTCTACAGTTCGGCTTCAGCCCCCAAGCTCAAGCTCTTGCTGAAGAACGGCAAACTGAGCGATGACATCTCGTTCCGTTTCAGCAACCCCGAGTGGGCATCCTATCCACTTACAGCCGACAAGTACATTCACTGGATCAATGAATTACCCCAGGAGGAGCAGTTAATCAATCTGTTCATGAACTATGACGCCTTCGGTGAATTGCAACCTCGCGAGAGCGGCATCTTCGAGTTCATGAAGGCTCTGCCCCGCTTCGCTGCCGAGAAGGACATCCAATTCTGGACACCCAGCGAGGTCGTTTCCAAGTTCAAACCCGTTGCAGAACTCGCCGTTCCCTACCCCATGTCATGGACCGACGAGGCCCGCGACACCAGCGCATGGTTGGGCAACACCCTGCAACAGGAAGCTGTCAAGAAGCTCTATTCCATCGGTGAACGCGTGCGCTTGTGCACCGACCGTCGCATCAAGCAGGACTGGAACTACCTGCAAGGCAGTGACCACTTCTTCTACATGTCCACCAAACACAACGACGATGGCTCGGTACACAGCCACTACAGCCCCTACGACTCGCCCTACACGGCGTTCACCAACTACATGAATGTCTTGAGCGACTTCATGATCCGTGTCGAGGAACAGTACCCCGCCAGCATCGATAACGAGGAGCTCAACTCCCTGCTGTTGACTATCCGCAACCAGGAGCAGGAAATTGAGAAGCTACACCGCGAAGTCGAGATGATGCGCAACAACATCGTAAAGGACACCACCGGCGACTTCCCTATCGATGAACCTGAGCCCGCACCTGTAGAGACACCGAAGCCTGCAGAGCCCGAGTCCAAGCCTGCAGCCAAGAAGAAAGCGCCCGCCAAAAAGCCTGCTGCAAAAAAAGCTCCTGCTAAGAAGACTGAAACCAAGAAGGCTGCGACAAAGAAAGCGCCAGCCAAGAAATAATCCCATTAAAAGTGAGGGTGAGCAAAACAAAATTTGTTCACCCTCATTTTATTACAAGACAACACGATTCTAATTTAAGAAAAGGAAGACAATAAATACAATAAGTACAAAGCTATCCAGCAACCTCAGCAAATAGCTTCAAATAAGATTGTATTTGTTGTATTTGTTGTATTTATTGTTTTCATTTAAACATTGTTGTGTCGTTCATGGCAATGTAAAAAACAAAAAAAGTATTTTTTGTTTTGTTCTGCTCTCGACTTTCACTAATTTTGGATAAATCAGGAGGCGTCTCAGCATAAAAAACAAAAAAAGTATTTTTTGTTTTGTTCTGCTCTCGACTTTCACTAATTTTGTCGATTAAAACTAAACAAACAATAAACAAAAGATAAGATTATGGCAAGACTTCGCAACCTCATGCTCCTGTGCCTGTGCGCACTGATGGCAGTCCCCGCCCTGCGCGCCGAGCACCTGATGATTATCGCTGTTAATGACACCCACAGCCAGATTGACCCTGCCAGCGACGGCAAGGGTGGTATTGCACGACGCCGTGCCATCTACGACAAGCTACGCGCCGACAACCCCAACACGGTACTCATTCATGCTGGCGATGCCGTTCAAGGCACCCTGTTCTTCTCGCTCTACCGCGGCGAGGTGGAATATGCGCTGATGGACTCGCTGGGCTATGACGCGATTATCCTGGGCAACCATGAATTTGACAACGGCATGGATGAACTTGCAGCTCATTACCGCAACGTGGATGCCGTGAAAATAAGCGCCAACTACGACTTCAGTGCCACACCGCTCAACGGCTTGTTCCAACCCTACTGGATCAAGGCCGTCGGTGAAAAGAGGGTTGCATTCTTCGGCATCAACGTGAACCCTGCCGGTCTGATTGCCGACATGAATTGTGTGAACTTGCGTTACAGGTTCGCCCCCGATGTAGCCGATGCCACTGCCCGTTACCTCAAGGAAGTTCAAGGCGTTGACTATGCCATCATGGTGTCTCACATCGGGTACAGCAGCTATGAGCCTACCGAGCCTAACGATTCACTCATCCTGAGCTCAAGCCGATACATCGACATGGCCATCAGCTCTCATTCCCACACGACCATCAAGCCTGGAAGTGAATGGAGCCGCATACGCAATGCCGACGGCAAGATGATACCCATCGGCCAAAACGGAAAGAGCGGCAAGTTGGTAGCCACCTATGACCTGGATCTGGAAACCGGCAACATCGTCTATAACCACATCTCAGTTGACGAGACATGGGACGAAGCAGCCAGCCGTTACACCGCCATGAACCAGTGGCTAGACCACTACCGCCATGGTGTGGACAGCATCATGAACAACCCCGTGGCCACCAGCGCCCGCTTCATGAAGAATTCAAGCCCTGCGGCCCAAAACTGGGTGAGTGACGCTGCTATGGATATCATTAAGGGACTCTCGGGCATCAAGAATATTGATTGTGCAATCATGAACAAGGGTGGTATCCGCACCGACATGCCCAAGGGCACCGTCACCGAGGGTGTCATCGGCTCGATGTTCCCCTTCGACAACCGCTTCGTTGTGCTGGAGATGCCAGGCACTGAACTCATTGAGAGCATCAAGCTCATGTGCGGACGAGGTGGAGACGCGGTGAGCAAGGAGCTGAAAGCGACCTACAACGCCAAAGGCGAAATGACCAAGGCCACCATCAATGGCAAGAAAATCGATCCCAAGAAGACCTATATTGTCGCCACTATCGACTATCTAGCCAACGGCGGTGACTACATGACGCCCATGACCCGCTGCAAACGCCTGTTTGTCGATACCCAAAAGTATGGCAACCACATCCTGAAGTATGTAAAAGGCCTGGAGGCTGCCGGCAAGAAGATCGATGCCAAGGACGACGTAAGAATCCAGAAGAAGTAAGTCGATTAAGACTTAGGTTTTAGGCGATAGTGATTATACTTACAAAAAAACCTGAATCCAGAAACTAGAGAGAAAGAAAGGACAATATAATGACCAAATTCAAACGTATTCTGCTGGTTATAGCAGCGGCAGCGCTCACACTGGGTGCGGTGGCACGAGGCAATGCCAAATTGCCAAACATATTTAATAATGTGGATCAAGTTGCGATGAACCAGTGGGTGGACAGCGTGTTCAACTCCCTGTCGCCCGAAGGTCGCATCGGACAACTTATCGTAGCTGCTGTCACACCCAGGAGCAATGAGGCCACACGCGAGATGGTGAGACGCCTTGTTTCACAGAATCTGGTGGGTGGGCTCATCTATGAAAACAGTTCCATCGCCGAGCAGGCCGAGGTCACCAACTTTGCCCAATCACTAGCCGTCGTTCCCTTGATGATCACTATCGATGGTGAGTGGGGACTGGGCATGAGGCTCAAGGAAGTACCTAACTTTCAACGCAACCTTATTTTGGGCGCCCTCGACGACGACATGCTCCTGTATGAGTATGGTCGCGAAGTGGCACGCCAGTGCCGGCGCATGGGCATTCAGGTGAACTTCGCCCCTGTGCTGGATGTGAACGACAACCCGCTGAATCCAGTAATCGGCGACCGCTCTTTCGGCGAAAGTCCCGAACTGGTGGCAAGGCATGCCATCGCATTTGGCCGCGGTCTGGAGGATGGTGGTGTCATGGCCGTGGGCAAGCATTTCCCCGGTCATGGCTCTTCAAGCGAAGACTCCCACAAGACCCTGCCTGTCATTAACAAGACATTGCAGGAAATCAACACCTGTGAACTGGTGCCCTTCCGCAAGTTCATTGACGCCGGATTGAGCGGCATCCTAACGGCCCATCTGCTGGTACCGGCCATCGAAGGAGGCAAAGCACCCACGAGCCTGTCAAGAGATTGCGTCGGCAAGCTGTTGCGCGACGAGATGAACTTCGATGGGCTCATCTTCACCGACGCGCTCAACATGAAGGGAGCGACACAGATGCTCAACGGATCGCCCTGTGTCAACGCACTGCTGGCAGGCAATGACGTCCTGCTCATGCCTGAGAACATCGGCGACGAGATAACCGCCATCAAAGCTGCCATCGCCAGCGGCAAAATCAGCCAAAGTACCATCGACGAGCGTTGCAAGAAAATCCTGCGATACAAGTATGCCCTTGATCTCACCAGCCGACAGAACGTCAGCACAACAAATCTGGTGAACGACGTCAACTCACAGCGTGCCGAGGTACTCAAGCGCCGACTCGCAGCCGGCAGTATCACTGTCATCAAGAACAACGATAATATCCTCCCCATCCACAACCTGCAGAGCCGTCACATCGCCGTTGCCACCATCGGCAACGAGAACGGCACTGCAAGCAAGTTCACTCGCCGTTGTGCCGATTATGCTGAGATCAAGCGTTTCGACTTGGCCAAGGCTGGATCTTCCCACGCACTAGCTGAGCAACTGCACGATGGACACTTCAATACCATCATCATCGAGGTGGGAGAAGATAACGAGACTAATCGTGCCGCCCTGGATGCTGTGGTCAAGAAATGCAAAAACGTTATTGTTGTGATCACCTGCAAGCCCTATGACATCAAGAATTATGGCAATGCCATTACCCACAAGCATGTCAAGGCTGTTGTGCTCACCTACCAGAACACGACGCTAGCCGAGGATTATGCGGCTCAAACTATTTTCGGAGGAAACGCAGCCAACGGCAATCTGCCCATCTCTCTGAGTTTCAAAGGCAAGAAAACCCGCTTCGATGCTGGCCACGGAATCCACTACGCCGCAACTCGACTGGGCTACTCCATTCCTGCCGAAGTGGGACTGGACAACCGACTGACTGCACAAATTGACTCGGTATGCCGCTTGGGTGTCCAACAGCATGCCTTCCCGGGTTGTCAGGTGATTGTGGCTCGTCACGGCAAGGTGATTTACAAGGGCTCATTCGGCACCATCGACTACAACAGCAATGTCAAGGTCGATGACAACACGCTGTTTGGTTTGGCATCGGTGTCGAAGGCAACTGGCACCATCAGCGGTGTGATGAAAGCCTTTGACGACGGCAAGTTCCGTCTCGACGACAAGGCAAGCCAATATATCCCTGGTCTGCGCAATGGCGATAAGGAAGATATCACCTTCCGCGATCTGCTGTATCATGAGACAGGTATGCCCGCATCACTCGACATGTGGAAAATGATGATGGATCCCAATACCTACACGGGTAACCTCATCGCTAATGCCGAAGATGCCACCCATACTATAAAAATCATGAACGGCGCTTGGGGCCACAAGGACGCAAAAATGCGTACCGACATCTTGTCCCCCCACAAGACCGACAAATTTAACATCGCTATCGCCGATGGGTTATGGGGCGGCAGAATTACATACGACTCCATCATGAACCGCATGTATCACGCCAAGTTAGGTAAAAAGAAATACCTGTACAGCTGCTGCAACTTCTCGTTGCTGGCCGATGCCGTGCAGCGCATGACTCACTCACCGCTCAACTACTATGTGAACAATTACATCTTCGCTCCGTTGGGTGCCTATCACACGATGTACAGGCCATTGAGCAAGTTCTCGCGCGACGAGATCGCCTATACTGAAAAAGACACCTACCTGAGGCGCCAGCACATCCATGGTTACGTCCACGATGAACTGGCAGCATTCTCGGGCGGCGTGCAGGGCAATGCAGGACTGTTCAGTAATGCTAACGACCTGGCCAAGTTGTTCCAGATGTGGCTCAATGGCGGCACATACGGTGGCGTGAGAATGCTGAAAGCCTCTACCGTTGAGATCTTCACGACCCAGAAGAGTCCGAACAGCCACCGAGGGTTGGGCTTTGACAAACCTGTCGTGGGCAACCCCGATGCCAGCAACACCTGCGCCGAGGCTACGCCTGAGACGTTCGGCCACACGGGCTTCACAGGCACATGTTTCTGGGTAGATCCCAAGAACGACATGTTCTACATCTTCCTGAGCAACCGTGTGTGTCCCACGAGGAACAACCCCAACTTTGGCCGCATCAGCGCACGCAGCCACATCCAGTCGCTCATCTACCGAGCCATCCGCCAATAAGTTTTATGTAGAATCTCTATATTTTTAAAACAATCAGAACAATGAAACAGATAGCATTCTTTCTCACCGCTATGTTGATGCTCGCATCGTGCAGCAAGGGTTACAAGGTCACTGTTACCTTCCCTGATGACAGCGCCAATGGCGAGACCGCTTTCCTGACCAACTATGACACGGGCGACACCATCGCTACGGCCACAATCGAGAACAACACCTGCACCTTTGAGGGCACAGCCGACAAGGGCTTCTTCGCCCGCCTGTATGCGGGCGGCAACCCTTACGGCTTCATTGTGGAGCCAGGTGAGGTAAATCTCAACATCGCTGAAGGCACCGCCGTCAGTCCGCTCAACGACAAGATGGCAGCATGGAGCAAAGAGGCTCAAAAGATTGCCGATGACACTACCCTGACCGAGGCTCAAAGCGATGCACGCTATGCCGATGAACTTTTCAAGTTCTATCAGGATAACAAGGACAACGCCATTGGCCCTTGGGCTTTCTGCAACTACTTGATGTATAAAGACTTCAGCGAGGCCGATATCGACGCATTGCTCAAGGAAGCTCCCGAAGCTTATGCCCAACTGAAACGCGTTGAGAAGGCCAAGAATGCTGCCCGCCAGCTCGCTGTTACCGCCGAGGGCCAGAAGTTCACCGACTTTGAGGTGATGGCCGTGGATGGCAGCAAACAGAAACTGTCGGACTACGTCGGCAAGGGCAAAATCGTCGTCGTTGACTTTTGGGCTAGCTGGTGTCCTCCCTGCCGTGCCGAGATTCCCAAGCTGCAGGCCCTCAAGGCCAAGCTTGGCGACAAAGTTGACGTGCTGGACGTTGCCGTTTGGGACAATCCTGACGACACCCGCAAAGCCATCGAGGAACTTAACATCACTTGGCCCGTCATCATCGGCACCCAAAAGCTGACCGAGCCCACCGACATCTACGGAATCAAGGGCATACCCCACATCATCATCTTTGGCCCCGACGGCACAATCCTGTCCCGCGGCCTGACCGGTGATGACCTCGCCAACAAGCTTGCCGAGGTGCAGAAGTAAAATAAGAAACGACCTGAATTATCAGAGTACTTCTAAGAAACTAAAATCAGCGGTTGGTTCCCATAATGGGAGCCAACCGCTATCATTTCATATTATACCGTGTCATTACTCAGCCTCTACTGCTGCCTGGGCGGCGGCGAGGCGTGCGATGGGCACGCGGTAAGGCGAGCAGGATACGTAGTTCATGTTCAGCGAAGCGCAGAACTTCACACTGGTAGGTTCACCACCATGCTCACCACAGATACCGAGGTTCAGCTCGGGCTTGGTGGCACGACCCTTGCGGCAAGCCATCTCAACGAGCTGGCCAACACCTTCCTGGTCAAGTACCTGGAACGGATCAACCTTCAGGATTCCCAGGTTCTTGTAGATGGCGAGGAACTTGCCTGCGTCATCACGCGAGTAACCGAAGGTCATCTGGGTCAAGTCGTTGGTACCGAATGAGAAGAAGTCAACTACCTGTGCGATCTGGTCAGCAACGAGGGCTGCACGCGGAATCTCGATCATGGTACCTACCTTGTAGGCCACGGTCTCGCCACGCTCGGCAAATACCTGCTGAGCAACGCGGTTGATGATGTCGGCCTGCATCTGGATCTCGTTCTTCACACCGATGAGGGGCACCATGATCTTGGGCTTCACGTTGATGCCCTTGGCCTGCATGTTCAGTGCGGCCTCGATGATGGCACGAGCCTGCATCTCGGTAATCTCGGGATAGGTGTTGCCCAGACGGCAGCCACGGTGACCGAGCATGGGGTTGAACTCTTCCAGACCGTCGCACACGAGCTTCACTTCCTCAAGGGTGCGGCCGGTTTCGGCAGCGAGTTCTCGCATCGTCTCGAGCTGATGGGGTACGAACTCGTGCAAGGGAGGATCGAGCAGACGGATGGTCACTTCATAGCCATCCATAGCCTCGAAGATGCCTTCAAAGTCGCCACGCTGCAGCGGCAGCAACTTAGCCAGAGCTACACGGCGAGAAGCCTCATCGGGAGCGATGATCATCTCACGCATGGCCTTGATGCGGTCTCCCTCGAAGAACATATGCTCGGTACGGCACAAGCCGATACCATGGGCGCCCAACTTGCGAGCCACGCTTGCGTCACGAGGAGAGTCGGCATTGGTGTAAACGTCCATCTTGCTGTATTTCTCGGCAAGATTCATCACAGCTGCAAAGTCACCGCTCAAGTCAGCGTCAACCGTTGCAACGAGGCCGTCATATACCTCACCAGTGCTACCGTTAATCGAAATCCAGTCACCCTCTTTATAGGTCTTTCCACCCATTTCTACGGTGCGGGCCTTGTAGTCCACCTTGATTTCACCGGCACCTGAAACGCAGCACTTACCCATACCACGGGCAACAACGGCAGCGTGAGAGGTCATACCGCCACGTGCGGTCAAGATACCCTGAGCCACGCTCATACCGCGCAGGTCCTCGGGAGAGGTCTCCAGGCGAACCATGATGACTTTCTTCTTGCGAGATGCCCATTCCTCAGCGTCATCGGCAAAGAACACGATTTGGCCGGTTGCAGCACCGGGGCTGGCGGGCAGACCCTTAGCCATCACCTTGGCATTCTTGACAGCGGCCTTGTCAAACACGGGGTGCAGCAACTCGTCGAGCTTGCCCGGTTCCATGCGTTTGATGACGGTCTTCTCGTCGATTTTGCCTTCGCGAAGCAGATCCATAGCGATCTTCACCATAGCAGCGCCAGTGCGCTTACCGTTACGGGTCTGGAGCAACCAGAGCTTACCGTCCTGGATGGTGAACTCCATGTCTTGCATGTCACGGTAGTGCTCTTCGAGCTTCTGCTGGATGTCAACGAGCTGCTTAGCGCACTCGGGCATCGACTCCTCAAGGGAGGGATACTTAGCGGCACGCTCTTCCTCGCTGATACCTTGCATAGCGGCCCAACGGCGGCTACCCTCAGTCATAATCTGTTGCGGAGTGCGTACACCAGCCACAACGTCCTCACCCTGAGCATTAATCAGGTACTCACCATTGAACAGGTTCTCACCAGTACCGGCGTCACGTGAGAAGCACACACCAGTTGCACTGTTGTTGCCCATGTTACCATAGACCATGGCCTGCACGTTAACTGCGGTGCCATACTCTTCGGGAATCTGGTTCATGCGGCGGTACAGGATAGCGCGGTCATTGTTCCAACTGTCAAATACAGCATAGATGGCACCCCACAGCTGATCGTAAGCATCGGAGGGGAAGTCCTTACCGGTATTCTCTTTTACAGCGGCCTTAAAGCGCTTTACCAATTCCTTGAGGTCGTCCACATCAAGTTCGGTGTCAAACTTCACGCCCTTCTTCTCCTTCAATTCCTCGATGATGGCCTCAAAGGGGTCGATGTCGGTCTTATTGGTCGGCTTCATGCCAAGCACAACATCACCATACATCTGCACAAAGCGGCGGTAGCTGTCCCATGCGAAGCGGGGGTTACCCGACTTCTTTGCGAGGGTCTCGGCCACCTCATCATTGATACCCAGGTTGAGGACAGTGTCCATCATGCCAGGCATCGAAACGGGAGCACCAGAGCGTACCGACACCAGCTGAGGATTGCTGGGGTCATTGAACTTGTTGCCTGTCAACTTCTCGATGTGTGCTACTGATTTCATCACATCGTCCTTGATCATCTCAACCACAGCCTCACGTCCTTTCTCGTTATAGAGCGTGCAAACTTCGGTGGTGATGGTGAAACCCGGGGGAACAGGAACACCAATCAAGTTCATCTCAGCAAGGTTCGCGCCCTTGCCACCCAGCAGATTCTTCATGTCGGCACGACCTTCTGCCTGGCCGTTACCAAAAGTGTAAATCGTCTTCATTTACTTAACTACTTTTGAATATTTTGTAAATATTTATTAGAGTTCGCTTTTTGCGGTGCAAAGGTAATGATTTTAAGCTAAAATTCCACACAATTAGTCCTAAAATAACACATTTTATAATAAAAAAACATCTTTCAAGCCCAATACTTTCAACTCATAACCAAATCGCTCAATCACATTTACACATCATCGCCAACGCAGGCGATAAACAGCCTCCAGCTCTTCACACTGCCGACAGTAAGCCTTGTTCTATCCGTTACAATTTCTCATCGATCACTTGCAATCGGCCTCTGCAATTGATTTTTCTGATGAAAAAGGGAGTGAGAATGAAAAAAGCATTATCTTTGCCGATTGATAAGTGAACAAAATCGCTAATTATTGATATGGACAAACTTACTAAACAGATACTTGATGACGACACCAACGGGCTGTTAACCTATGAGTTCATCGCCAACAACATGGGCTCCATAGACGAAGACATGCCGGCGCTGGTGGATAACATGATTTTAAAGGACCGCACTGGACAGTTTGTGGTGAGCACGGCGCGTTATCTCAACGCCATCGACAGCCAGAAGTATGCTCAGAGTATTGACTTGCTAGTCAAGGCCGCTATCGCCAAGGACCGCGACCACGTCTATCTATCCTATCTGGCCGCATCGCTTTGGGGCGATGATTTTAAGGAGCGCGCGACCGAGTTGAGCGCAAAGGACGACAACTTTCGCCGCATCTATAAGCGTCTCTACCCTGTCGGCATCTGATCAACCAGGAGTTGGAAGTTAGGAGTTTTAAACTACAATATAATGAGAAAGCACTTTTTATTATCCTTCGTGATGATGGCCTTCGCATTTATCTCGTGCTCGGCCAACAACACGGGCAGTGAGGGCAGCAGCCCCGTCAGTGACAAAAAAGCAGACAACAAAATGACTCAAGTGAAACTGGAGACCACGCTGGGCGACATCATCGTTGAGCTCTACAACGAGACGCCGCAGCACCGCGACAACTTTATCAAGCTAGTAAAGGAAGGCTACTACGACGGCGTTTTATTCCACCGCGTGATTAAGGATTTCATGATTCAGACTGGCGACGGTAATTCTAAGACCGCCGGCCCCGAAACGATGTTGGGTGACGGCGATCCCGGCTACACGATCGAGGCCGAATTCGTTTATCCCAAGTATTTCCACAAGCGTGGAGCGCTGGCAGCCGCTCGCACTGGCGACCAGGTGAATCCCGAGCGCCGCAGCAGTGGCAGCCAGTTCTATATCGTGACCGGAAAGATCTACAGCAGCGAGGAACTGAATATGATGGCCAAACGCATGACCGACATCAAGAAGCAGGATATCTTCCGTCGCTTGGTGACCGAGAACCGCGCCAAAATTGAAGAGTTACAGCGCAATCAGGACAACGCCGGTATCCAGGCGTTGCAGAACGAGCTCATCCAGATTACCGAAGCCGAGGCTGCCAAGACCCCGTCATCGATGACCGACGAGCAGATTGATGCTTATACCAGCGTGGGCGGCACACCTCACCTCGATGGTCAGTACACAGTCTTTGGTGAGGTAATTAAAGGCATGGACGTCGTGGATAAAATCCAAAACACCCAGACAGGTGCTGCCGATCGTCCCACCACCGACATCAAGATCATCAAAGCGTCGATTTTGAATTAAGACGCGGCAAACTACAAGAGATTTCATCGGGCTTATAGGTCAACACAGACCTGTAAGCCCTCTTTTTATAGAAAAAAGTAGGGAAATAAGAAAAAAAACGGGAAAATGGCTTTGAGTTTGCGAAATAATGCCTAAATTTGGAGTTTGAATATAAACATCAAGCTCCTTTGGGACGCTTGAACTAAACTTAGTTATTATGATGGAACCGCGTGAACAATCTGAATCGATGAACAATCTCGAGAAGGATCAAATCTTGAGCACTGAGCCCCAAAACGAGGCTCAGGAAGTTGTGAGTGAAGAAGTTAAAGTTGAAGAACCCGCAGTCAATGAGGCTCCCGAGCCCGTTGTCGAAGAGACTCCCGAAACCGTCGCCGAAGAGATTCCCACTCTTGTAGAGGAGGATATGGCAGAGGAGTCCAAGGCTGCCAAACTTGACCTAACCGGCAAGAGCAAAAGCGAGCTCGTAAACATGATGCGAGAAATCGCTGCCCGCCCCATTGAGGAGGTTAAAGACGAAGTCCAAGCCCTCAAGTCAGCGTTTTTTGCCCTGCGCCGCGAGGAAGTAGCCCAGGAGAAAGAGGCATTCTTAGCCAACGGCAACGAGGAGAGCGATTTCACTCCCAAAGAGGACGAGGACGAAAACAACATGAAAGAACTGCTCAACGTGCTCAAGGAACGTCGCACAGAGTTTAACGCGGCCCAAGAAGCCAATCGCGAAGCCAACCTCGAAAAGAAGCGCAAAATCATCGCGCTCATCAACGAGATCAGCAGCGATCCCGACAACATCAACCGCCAGTTCAACCGCGTGAAGCAGCTGCAACAAGACTTCAAGGATGCCGGTGAGGTTCCTGCTACCGCCGACACTGAAGTATGGAAGGAGTTCCAGCGTGCTACTGAACGCTTCTACGATGTGTTGAAGATGAACAAGGAGTTGCGCGACTATGACTTCAAGAAGAACCTTGAACTCAAGCAACAGCTGTGTGAGGATGCCGAGGCACTTGACGAGGAAACCGATGTTGTAGCAGCATTCAGGAAACTGCAGGAGATGCACAACAAGTGGCGCGAGATCGGTCCAGTGGCCAAGGAGTTGCGCGAGGAATTGTGGGCACGCTTCAAAGCTGCTTCCAGCGCTATCAACAAGAAATACCAGACTTTCTTTGAAGACCGCAAGAGCAAGGAAAAAGAGAATGCCGACGCAAAGACCGAACTGTGCGAGAAGATTGAGCAGATTTCAACCGACGACCTCAAGACCTACGCCCAGTGGGATGAAGTGACCAAGCAGATCATCGCCCTTCAAGAGGACTGGAAGAAGTTGGGCTATGCCTCACGCAAGGCCAATGCCGCCCTGTTTGCACGTTTCCGCAAGTCTTGTGACGACTTCTTCAGCAAGAAAGCCGACTTCTTCAAGTCCATGAAGGAGGAACTTACCACCAACCTAGCCAAGAAGATTGACCTGTGTGAACGCGCCGAGGCCCTTATGGATTCCACCGAATGGAAAGAAGCTACCGACAAGTTCGTCGAGATGCAGAAAGAGTGGAAGACCATTGGTCCCGTTGTGAAAAAATACAGCGACAGCGTGTGGAAACGCTTTATTGCCGCATGTGACCATTTCTTCGAGCAGAAGAAGAAACAGAACGTCAACGTTCACGCTGTTGAACATGACAATCTCAAGGCAAAGAAGGACATCATTGCCACGCTCAAATCAACCATCGAGGAAGCAGGCGATGAGGCTGCCCAGACTGTGCGTGAGTTGATGGACCGTTGGCAAGAGATCGGCCACGTGCCTTACAAGGAGAAAGACAAAATCTATGCCCAGTACCGTGAACTGATTGACAAGGCTTATGAAACCCTCAACATGCGCGGCAACCGCTTCAGCGGCAGCGACAATGCACCCCGAGGCGGACGCCAGTCGGGCAGCGAACGCGGCTTGAGCGAACGCGACCGCCTGGTTCGCACCTACGAACAGCGCATGAGCGAGTTGAAGACCTTTGAGAACAACATGGGCTTCTTGACCGCCAATACCAAGAGCGGCAATTCCCTGGTTCAGGAAATGGAGCGTCGCATTGCCCGCCTCAAAGAAGAAATCGCCGAGCTGGAGCAGAAGATTAAGGATCTGGACAACGATTAAACCATTGCCAGTGGATACTCACATCATCCACATCCCATCATGAAACATGAAACAGTAAGGGAGTGAGAAACCTCACTCCCGTGCTTGCTTTGACAATCCTATTTGGACAATTTATAGAAGAAAAACCGTGCCAAATGAAGAGTAAAGGCCGATACGGACAATTCGTCAGATGGATATTCAGCATCATCGACTTGCTGATTGTCAATCTCGTGTTCTTTGCCAGCAGGTGGTGGAATGTAGGCGACGCCGAGGTAACGACCTTTTATTCTCGGCCAGTATGGCTCGTGCTCAACGTGGCCATGATGGTGTGCATCTACTTCTATAGCGATGTGCACGAGAGACGAGTGTTCTATGCCGACCGCGTTGTGGGACAAGCGCTCAAACTCGTGCTCACTCATGCGGGTATCTTCATCGCTCTCTCGACTTTCTTGGGCTACTACACTGCCCCATGGAGTCATGCGTTGAAGTTCTATATCGTGTTCTTCATGGTCTTGGCAACCTGGTGGGTTCTTTCACGACAGTTCGTGAAACTCTACCGAAATCAGGGTTTCAACTTCAAGCGTGTGATAGTCATCGGAGGGGGAACCGTGGGTGTGCGCTTAATCAACGAGATGCTCGCCGACCAGGGTTACGGTTATCATATCGTCGGCTTCTTTGACAACAATCCTAAGGCCCGATCGGCATCGGCTGCCTATCAGGGCACACTTGACGATGTGGAACAATTTGTCAAGACTCATCAGGTGGACGAGATGTTCTGTGCTGTCCCCGACATTGAGGATAACCAGAACGTGTCGCGCATGATCCGCATTGCCGACAACAACGCCGTTGATTTCTACTACGTTCCGCAGTTCGGACGCACTGTAACACGCCAATTTGAACTCAGTTCCGTAGGTGACGTGCCCATTCTGGCAGTACACCCCTACCCGCTCAAGAACCCCATTAACCGATTGATCAAACGGGCATTTGACCTGTTGGTGTCAACCGTCATGCTGATCATCTCGCCACTGGTCATCATTCCTGTTGCCATCGGCATCAAGTTCTCTTCTCCAGGTCCTATTTTCTTTGTACAGAAGCGAACCGGCTACCGCGGACAGGCTTTCAACTGCTACAAGTTCCGCACTATGCGCATTAATAGTGACAGCGACACGTTACAAGCCACCAAGGGTGACCCCAGGGTGACCAAATTCGGCAATTTCCTGCGCCGCACGAGCATTGACGAGCTCCCACAGTTTTATAACGTGTGGCGCGGCGACATGAGCATAGTCGGGCCACGGCCTCACATGGTAGCACAGACCGAGATGTACAGTGAACTTATCGATAAATACATGTTAAGACACACCATCAAGCCGGGCATTACCGGTTGGGCACAGGTGCGCGGCTATCGGGGCCAGACCGAAGAACTGTGGCAGATGGAGAAACGCGTTGAATACGACGTGTGGTATGCTGAAAACTGGACATTCTTCTTAGACATGAAAATCATTTTCCGCACCGTCTGGAATGCGCTCAAGGGTGAAGACAATGCTTATTAGGCATTAGGCTATAGGATGATGACACGGGAGGAATATGCGCTGGCATTACTCAGGAGTTGCTACGGATATGACAGTTTCCGTGGGCAGCAATGGGATATCATCAACCATACACTTGATGGCGGGGACAGCATCGTACTCATGCCCACTGGAGGCGGCAAGTCACTGTGTTATCAGATTCCTGGTCTGATGAGTGAAGAGGGTTTTGCGATTGTCATCTCGCCCCTATTGGCCTTGATGAACGACCAGATTGACGCCCTACAGCAAAACGGCGTGCCAGCCCTTGCTTTAAACAGCGAGAAAACCGAGAACGAGAACCGTCAGACTGTTGACCTGCTCATGCAGGGCAAGGTCAAGCTATTATACATCTCCCCTGAAAAACTACTCTCCGAGATTGACCGCTGGTCCACCTCAATTACTGACCGCATCTGTCTTTTCGCCGTCGATGAGGCCCATTGCATCTCGCAATGGGGTCATGATTTCCGCCCGGAGTACACTCAGTTGGGAGCGCTCAAGCAACGCTTTCCCCAAGTTCCCATTATGGCACTCACCGCTACTGCCGACCGGATTACGCGTGATGACATAGCCAAGCAACTGGATATCCCCGAAGCACGTTTGTTCATCAGTTCGTTTGACCGCCCCAATATCTCGCTCAATGTCGTGCAGGGTTCCACTGGCAAGCAGAAATTCCGCCAAATCGTTCAGTTCATCAACCTACACCGCAACGAGAGCGGCATTATCTACTGCCTGCGTCGACGGGACACCGAGAAAATGGCTGACCAGCTTACGGAGGCAGGCATTCCAGCCAAGCCGTTTCATGCTGGCATGAGCGTGAGGGACAAGCAGCAGATACAGCGCGATTTCATTAACGATGACTTGAAGGTAGTTTGCGCAACCATCGCTTTCGGTATGGGCATTGACAAAAGCAACGTGCGCTATGTCATCCACAGCAATATGCCCCGCAACCTGGAAGGCTATTATCAGGAAATAGGACGTGCAGGCCGTGACGGACTGCCCGCCGAGGCACTAATGTTCTACACTTACGGTGACGTGGTCACCCTGCAACAGTTTGCCCAACAATCAGGGCAAGCCTATGTCAACATGGAGAAATTGCGGCGCATGCAGCAGTTTGCCGAGAGCGGAGTCTGCCGTCGCCGCATCCTGCTAAGCTATTTCAATGAGCGCTTTGACCACGACTGCCACAACTGTGATATTTGCAACAATCCGCCCGATCGGTTTGACGGCACCCGTTATGCCCAAATGGCATTGAGCGCCATCAAGCGCACCGATGAGCAAATCAGCATGTTTACCGTGACCGAAATTCTGCGGGGTTGGCGCAAGGCTGAAGTCATCGAGAAAGGATATGACCGTATCAAAACCTTCGGCGTCGGTCACGACTTGACTGTCCCTGAGTGGAACGCCTATCTCCTGCAGATGTTGCAGATGGGTCTATTCGACATCGCCTACAATGAGAGCAATCACCTGAAAATCACCGAATACGGCAACGAGGTGCTTTATGGACGCCAAACCATAGAATTGAACCGATACCAGCGAGGAAGCTTTAATGTCAAGAAAAGGCAGCCCGTCACTGAGGCAGTCATTCCTGAGATCGGTGCAACCGCAACTAAGGAAATGGACAATGCGTTATTCGAAAAACTTCGCGACCTGCGCAAAGCCCTGGCCACAGCAAGTCACATCGCCCCATATATGGTATTCAGTGACAAGTCATTGCAGGCTATGGCCACCGAGAAACCGACGACCCAAGCCGAGTTCAGCATCATCTACGGTGTGGGAACCATGAAGTGCCAAAAATACTGGCGTCCCTTCACAGCGGCTATCCTTGACCACATCAAGCTCCAAAAAAGAAAGCAATAACCACAACAAATACCAATCTATCCAAAACGGAGTTCGGATGACTTTGCATTTGTTGCACTTATTGCCTTCCTAGGTGTGTATGAGAATTTAAATAATTCCTGTCAGGTAGAGGAAAATAAAGAAGATTGAGACGGGAGCGACGTAGCGCAGACAGAATATCAGGTAGGGCTCCATCGGGGCCTTAAGGCGGCCACCGTTGGTCAACTGCTCGTGAACGACCTTGCGGTCAAGAATCCATCCAACATATACAGCGGTGAACAGACCTCCCAGAAGCATGAAGATGTTGCTGGCGGCATAATCCATCGCATCAAAAATATTCTTGCCGAAAATCGTTACATCGTCCAACACATTGAACGACAATGCAGCAAGTACGGCCAGTGTAAATGTGAACAATGCCGTCCATGCAATTGCGATGCGGCGTGTCATCTTGTGCTCCTCTATCATGAAGGTAATGGGTATCTCGCTGAGCGAAATAGTAGAGGTTAACGAGGCAAAGAACACCAGCAGGAAGAACAGCAACGCCCAAACGTATCCACCTGTCATCTGCTGGAAAATGCCTGGCAACACCTCAAAGATGAGGCGTGGACCTGCGGTCGGTTCCACACCGAATGAGAATACAGCGGGGAAGATCATCACACCTGAGAGAATGGCCACCAGCGTGTCAAGCACGGCAACGGTCACCGCATCCTTGGTCAATGAAGTATCGTCTTTGAAATAAGAACTGTATGTCACCAAACACGATATACCGATTGAAAGCGACAGGAATGCTTGGCCAAAAGCATCCAGCACACCACGCATAGTCAGCTCAGAGAAGTCGGGATAGAAAAGGAAATCCAAACCTTTGGACGCACCAGGTAACAATAGAGAGTTGACACAGAAGACGAGCAGAATCAAGAACAACAAGGGCATCATGATGCTGGACACGCGCTCGATACCTTTCTCGATGCCGCGGCTCATGACCACGAAATTAACACAGAGAAAAAGCACAGTCCAACCAACGCAACGCCATGGATTGGCCACTAACGAAGAGAACATGTCACTATATTCCTGGGGCGTGTGGCCACTGAGCCCGCCCAGGGCAGCTTGGTACAGGTATTCGATGATCCACCCGCACACTACGCTATAGAAACCTATCACTACAAAACTACCCGCGATACAGACATAGGAGAAAAGGTAATATTTCTTTCCAGGGGATAAGCGCTTGAGCGCCGATTTCATGTTACTATGGGTGGATCGCCCAATAACGAACTCGCTCAATATCACGGGAATACCCATCACCAGAATGCATCCTATATAGACTAGGATAAAGGCTCCGCCACCATTCTGACCGGCCTCAAAAGGAAAACGCCAGATGTTTCCTAAACCCACTGCTGAGCCCACCGCTGCTGCGATAGCACCCAGACGCGTCGCAAATCCTACTCGCTTTGCCATAATTTGATCTTGAATCTTTTGAATTCTGCAAAATTATAACATTAAGTTCGAACAATCAAACCCGAATCAGGGATTTGTCACATTTTTAGTGGCAAACAGCCGCTTTTTCCCGCTGGTTCAATACGGGTATCAGAATTGTGGCACAGGATCCAAAGGTCGTGGTTGGGGAGATGGGGCTGAAGGCCGGCTTTTATCCTTCTTCTTTCGCGGGGTGGATTTGGGCTTGGCCTTTTTACCATGGGCACGCTGAGCTTTTTTCTCGACAGTCACACTCATCGAGTCCACATCAGCCTCAAACTCAAGCACCCGAGCAGACTGAACCCCAACTACTTCCTGGCTATGGTTGCACGAACGCACTGCCATGGTAGAGACCAACAACAAGGCAATGACTGCCAGCACGATTATCGTACCTTGGCGTTCACGTCGGGTCATGGTCCAAAAATCCTTCAAATTACCCATTATACACTTGTCGTCATAAATTGCACCACAAAAATAGTCATTATTCTCGTTATCGAAAATTTCGTCACGTCTTTTTTCATTTTCAATAATTTCATCTGTCAACAATGTTTTTTTTTGGAAAAAGAGGTTCCATACCACAAAAAATGACTACCTTTGCGGGCTATTTAAATTATCTGGACTCCAAAAAGAATGAAAAGTTTCATTTTATCTATACCTACTGGCGTGGCATCAGCAGTAATGATGCTTATTGTCATATTCTTTAAATTTGTCGATAACCCTCTGGGCATCAACGCTCTGAGAATATTTCCATACGCTGAACAGGTGGGACATCTCATCCTGTATTTCTTCGTTGCGCTTGTGTTCATTCTGGACTATGCAAAGTCTCGATTGCCGCATCACAGCAAGATCAATCAGGAGATGGCTCTGGCAGCCGTCACTTCGGTGCTTTCAATCGGCATGGAAATCGGCTTGATGTTGCGTACCAACGGCTACAACTATGACATCAACAACTGGTATGCAGCCTCAATCGGTGCCTTATTGGCATTCCTGTTCTACCATTTCTGGTTGCTGCATCCTTTCCGCCACTACTTGTACCACTCTATTCAGCACCACTGGCGCTATCAGCACCGCCGCAAGAAGAAAAAATAGAGGTCAAAACACTGTAACACTTTGAAGATACAGAATTTTAAGGCAATATTTTTTGTGTAAATCAATAATATTGCCTTAATTTGTCCAAAACTTACAAATTCCTCAATGCTATGTTATTTTCGGACAAAATCAAGCAACTGCGCATCGAGAGCGGAAAGCGACAGAAAGACCTGGCCAAGGCCATAGGAGTTGATGTTCCCGCATATAGCCGCTATGAGCACGGTGAGCGACGACCCAAACGTCAACAAGTGCTCCGGTTGGCGCGTATCTTCAAAACCGATCCAAATGAACTAATAGCCATGTGGTTGGCCGACGAGGCTTATAGCCACATCGCTCATGACAAGATGGCAAAGCGTGCTTCAACCTTACTGACCTCAATGTTGAGTGGCACATCGCCCGAAAATACCGATAATCAGATTTACCCAACAGAGCCCGATAATACTGCGGCAGCTGCACCCTCCGTCATGCGGGACATGATCGCCAAGATGGGACGGTCACTAATGCCTCATCTGGAACATGGCGATGCGGCCACAGTGATGCAGCGCATCGAGGACGAGAGTATCGACTGCATTGTGACCACACCACCCTATTGGAGAAGGCGCGAACAGGGCACTGAGAGCATTACGGCAACATCCAGTGCAGAGTTTATCCAAGAACTCCTGCTGACGATGGCTCAGGCATGGCGCGTACTTAAGCCTCAAGGGTCATTGTGGCTCAACATGGGAGACGACACCACAGGCGGATTTGTACAAGGTATCCCATGGCGAGTTGTGCTTGCTATGATGGATCAGCAGGGTTGGCGCCTGGTCAACGAAGTGGTGTGGAATAAAACCACCACTTCACCTCAAGGAAGCCAAGACCATCTGCGTAAGGTGCATGAGTTCATGTTCCACTTGGTCAAGAATGACGATTTCTATTATAATGATGAGGAATTGCGGAGGACATTTGCCTTGATTATGCGCAATCACGTCAAGGGCCGTAAAAAATCAGAAAAAATCGAGGAGCATTACCTGCTACCCGAAGGAGGGCACGGTCTGGTGCCTGGTGATGTGTGGACCATTGGCGTGCAGCGTTCGGGAATTGCCCACTATTGCGTGGCTCCCGACACGCTCTACCGCCTGCCTATGGTTGCCACCTGCCCCCGTGACGGCATCGTCCTAGACCCCTATTGCGGCACCGGTACAGCCTGCAGAATCGCCTACGAGTTAAACCTGCGCAGCATCGGCATCGACATCAACCAACAATACATCAATCAAGCCCGAGCCAGCATCGAACAGAAACCGCTGAGCCTATTCTAAATATCACACAATACACGCATGATTTCTATTCAGGGACTCAAGGTGGAATTTGGCAGCCAGGTGCTGTTTGAGAACATCAGCTACGTCATCAACAAGCGAGACAAAATCGCACTTGTTGGCAAGAATGGTGCAGGCAAAACCACCATGTTACGGATCATTACCGGCGAACAACAACCTACTAGCGGCACGGTCGCACGCCAGACAGACATCACCATCGGTTATCTGCCTCAACAGATGCAGATCAAGGACGAGTTCACCGTCAAGCAAGAGGCTGGCAGGGCTTTCGAGCACCTGCAACAGATGGATGCAGCTATCGACCGTATGAATCAGGAATTGGCCGATCGCACCGACTATGACAGCGAAGACTACCAGGACCTGATTGACCGTGTGGCCCAGAAAACCGAGTTGCGTGCCCTGATGCAAAGCGAAAACGTCGAGGCCGAAATTGAGAAGACACTGTTGGGTCTGGGATTTGAGCGCAGCGACTTTGAACGCCCAACGAGCGAGTTCAGCGGTGGCTGGCGCATGCGCATTGAATTGGCAAAGTTGCTGCTGCGCCGGCCCGACGTGCTGCTGCTCGATGAGCCCACCAACCACCTGGACATCGAGTCTATCCAGTGGCTGGAAACCTTCCTGAAAAACCGTAACGGTGCATTGCTGCTCGTATCGCACGACCGCGCTTTCATTGACAATGTGACCAACCGCACCATCGAAATCTCGTTAGGCAAGATCTATGACTACAAGGTGAGTTACAGTCAATTTGTGGAATTGCGCAAGGAACGTGTGGAACAACAGATGCGAGCTTACGAGAACCAACAGAAACTCATCCACGATACCGAAGACTTTATCGAGCGGTTTCGCTACAAGGCCACCAAGGCCATCCAGGTGCAAAGCCGCATCAAGATGCTGGACAAACTGGAACGCATCGAGGTAGATGAAGTGGACCGTTCACGCATGAAGCTGAAATTCCCGCCAGCGCCTCGCAGTGGAGACTATCCTGTCATTGCCGAGGACCTGCGCAAGGACTACGGAAGCCTGAACGTGTTCCATGACGTGACGTTCACCATCAAACGAGGTGAGAAAGTCGCCTTTGTAGGCAAGAACGGCGCAGGCAAATCCACATTGGTCAAGTGCATCATGGGGGAAATCCCCTTTGACGGCAAGCTGCAAATCGGACATAATGTCAAAATCGGCTACTTCGCCCAAAATCAGGCTCAGCTCTTGGACGAAACCTTGACTGTTCATGACACGATCGACCATGTGGCCGTGGGTGACATCCGTACGCGCATCAACGACATCCTAGGTGCATTTATGTTCGGCGGCAAGAACGCCGACAAGAAAGTCAAGGTCTTGAGCGGCGGTGAAAAAAGCCGCCTGGCAATGATACGCCTACTGCTGCAACCCGTCAACCTGCTCATCCTCGATGAGCCCACCAACCACCTGGACATGCCCAGCAAAGATGTGCTGAAAGAGGCGATTCAAGCCTTCAACGGTACGGTTATTGTCGTTTCACACGACCGAGACTTCCTGAACGGCATCGTCGATAAGGTGTATGAGTTCGGCGAGCACCGCGTACGGGAACATTTGGGCGGTATCTACGATTTCCTTCGGAAGAAACAACTTGACTCCCTGCAACAACTGGAAATCAAGAATGCGCCCGCGCCCGCAGCAGATGTGGATGCGCAAGACCTAGCATCTCCCGCCAGCCAGGGGAAAATGGACTACCAGCGGCAGAAGGAACGTGAACGCCGCATCCGACAGGCCGAGAAGAAAGTGAAGACCCTTGAGAACCGCATCGCCGAACTTGAACAGCAACTCGCTGATATAGAGGATAAGCTTTCTTCCGCTACAAGCGAGAACGTGGACATCTATTACACCCACTCCAAAATCTCCCGCGAACTCGAAGAGGTCATGACACAGTGGGAAACAGCCAGCGCCGAGCTGGAGGAAGTAAAGTCGTAACCGTTTGCACCTCTAGTCCGAGTCACATGAATTTGAACAAGCTAAATCATCAGAATCCAGATATGACGCCCCTTGCAGGAAAGCATGAACGCATCCAGTACATTGATGCCTTGAGGGGCTTCACGATGATTCTTGTCGTCTTTTATCATGTATCTCAGTTCTGCTGGCACGTCTGCGGCAAGGGAATCTCAATTCAAGACTTTCTTGTACAGGTTCGCATGCCCATGTTCTTTTTCATCAGCGGATTTGTGCTTTATAAAGAATCCGTGGTCTGGAATGGCAAACAGATCATTAAGTTCTTTAGGAAGAAGATACCAGTTCAACTGATATCGCCGTTTGTCTTCTTCCTGGCATACATTTATGTTTGCAATAGACCTTTTCTTTATAACGTTATGGCGCCAGCCAAGGCGGGTTACTGGTTCACATTTGTACTGCTTGAGTACTACGTCTTCTATGCTGCCGTCAGGTTTTTCATCCGAGGCAAATGGGGCCATTGGGTGCTACTGATTCTCGGAGCCTTGATGTATTATATATGGCAATCCCCATTCCATGAAGTGATCCCGATTTCAAGGTCAGTGCAGAATGCATGGTCGATGCTTTTGTGGAAATACTTCATCTTCTTCGTCATGGGTACACTTGTCAAACAGCATTTTCCACTGGTTGAGAAAGCGCTGAACCAATCCTGGTTATTGACTTGTTGCATTCTGTTCTACTTCCTTGTCAACGTGTTCAGGAAATACTTCACGGTCGGTATCACTGTGACGGAATTCATGCTCACTTTCACTGGCATGGTGATTCTGTTCAGTTTCTTCAGAAACAATCAAGCGGCATTCAGCAAAGAGCGTCCCATCGGGCGCACGTTGCAATATATCGGACGACGCACCCTTGACGTGTACCTCATACATTATTTCCTTTTACCCAGGCAATTAGGCAAGGTCACAACAGTTTTCACCGATCATCCCATGCCCATCATCGAGGCGGCAGTGTCCCTGCTCATCGCATTAATCATTGTTGCGGCGAGCTTGCTCATCAGCAATATCATCAGGTTAAGTCCGTTCCTTGCCCACTGGCTGTTCGGTGCTAAATATCCCACCACAAAGAATAGCATATAAATATGTTACATGCCATTGAGATTAACAGCAGCAACGCCGATAACAAGGAGTTGAGGCAGCTCTATGAGACAGCATTCCCCGCCGAGGAGCAAATCCCTTATGATGAGCTTATCCAGCTGCTTGATGCCATGAACATAGACTATACCGCCTACCATGAAGGGGAAATGCTCGTGGGGTTTACAATGGTGCTGCGCCTGCCACGCTACAACTGGTGTTGGTATTTCGCTGTGCGTGACGAGTTACGCGGTCATGGCTATGGGCAACAGATTTTGTCGGCAATGCTTGACAAGTACCGTGAAGAACGTCCTCTTATCATGGACATCGAGTCGCCTTTGCAGACTGATGCGCCCAACCCCGAACAACGCAAGAGACGCCATGCATTCTACCTGCGCAACGGCATGAAGGACACGCCGACGAGCCGCACCTGGGAGGGCCTCACCTTTACCATTCTGACCAACAGCGATGAGCCATTCACCCAGCAGGACTACGAAGATATCGTTGCTGCCTTGCGTGCCGCTTGGGAGAATATGCCTGGCGAACAATAACCGCTAAAGACAATTTAACCCTTTTCTTTTGTCCGATTCATGACAATCGGCTATTTTTGCGGGCATGAAGCGGGTTTTATCCATAGTCATGTTGCTTGTTGCCCTCATCGGGGCAGCACAGGAGAGTCAGGGCATCAAACTGCAGTTTGACCAGTCCAAAATCAACCCGCAATTCACCCTTCCAGAGTTGCCTGCTACCGTCTCTCCAGTGACTAACATCAAGCCCACTTTCAACGCCAATTTGCCCACCGCCGCCGACCTCCATCTCGATTACCAGAATCGATTTGCTGACTCGCTGGCCATATATCAGCAAGACTGGAACGACAAACGCCTGTCTTCGCTACCCCGTTTCCACTACGACACCAATCCCTATAGTAACGACCGGTCCTCGTCAGGAGTCATCACCCGAGTGGGCGGTGGTTACCTCACTGGAGCGGGATCACACACGACCTATCCAGGCATGGGCAGCACGGCGAGCGCCAGTGTAGCGTTTACCATGCCGATGGGCGAACGCTTCCAGATCACAGCAGGCTTGACTGGCAGCAAGTATCACATAGACCGCTCAGCATGGAATGACTATGGCGTGTTCGGCAATGCCTCCTTCAGACTCAATGACCGTCTGTCGCTCAATGCATTCGGGCAGTATTACGTCAACCAGCGATTTCACTCTGTTGCAGCGATGCCGTTCCTCGGCAGTTCTTCCTACGGCGGCACGTTGGGCTGGAAAGCCAGCGACAATTTTTCTCTTGATGTGGGTGCCCGCCGCATCTACGACCCTTATACGGGCCGATGGCGCACCCTGCCTGTTGTCCAACCCACTGTCTATCTGCTGGGTGCTCCTATCTCGTTTGACGCCGGTCCACTGATTTATCAACTGCTCGACGGCTTATTTGGCAGCGGCAAGAAAGATCGAGACTGGGGTGACCCCAAGTTTCGCCCCGTCAGCGCCCCTGGTGCTATCATGATCCAGCCCGGTTTCAACCCCAACAGCCCTGTCCCCATTCCCGATGCCTTCCGCCATTAAACCCATCGTTTATTTTCGTTTTAGGGATTTTTAGGGGTGTGGTTTTGCATAGGTGGGAAAGAAGTTGTATCTTTGCACGTTAAACCTGATGAGAACAGATTTCTAGGCGTAGGAATGGTAATAAAGAGTACTATAGCGGATATCATACGTGAGGATTTGGCCGACATCTGGTCAATCCTGAACAGCGAGGAGAAGCATCTCATCGCTGAGAATTTTGTCATCCACACCTATCGCAAGAACCAGATCATCTATGCTGAAAAAGATGAGCCTGAATTCTTATGGGTGCTCATCAAGGGAAAGGTAAAACGATTCAAGAACGGCGTGGGCGGCAAGCAACAGATTCTGAGATTGTACCGCCCTATCCAGTACTTTGGTTACCGCGCCTGGTTTGCCCAGGAGCCTTACGTAGCCAGCACGATGGCCATTGAACCGTCACAGGTGGGATGCCTCCCCATGACACTTGTTAAAAAGCTCATTGACGGCAACATGAAACTGGCCTGGTTCTTCATACACGAGTTGTCCAAACACTTGGGCGGCAGCGATTCCAAGGTGGTGACATTAACCCAGAAGCACATTCGTGGCCGCTT
This sequence comes from uncultured Prevotellaceae bacterium, assembly GCA_947302275.1. Taxonomy (GTDB): domain Bacteria; phylum Bacteroidota; class Bacteroidia; order Bacteroidales; family Muribaculaceae; genus Sodaliphilus. Next base: position 32,781 of record CAMYUW010000012.1, on the reverse strand, counting down.
GGCAGAGGCCCTGTGTATGCTGGTGGATAATTACGGCTACGAGGATGACGGCAGAACCTTGAAGATTTACATGGCACGCGAAGACCTAGCCAATCTGTCGAACATGACCACAGCCAACGCCATTCGCACCCTCTCAACCTTCGCACAGGAACGCATCATTACCGTTGACGGACGCCGCATCCGCATTGTTGACGAGTCCACGTTGCGCAATATCAGCCGCTTTGGATAAAGTAATATGATTATCGCTCAACAAAAACGCCAAGAGAATATCGCCGAGTACCTCCTGTACCTGTGGCAGGTTGAGGACTTGCTGCGGGCTTGCCATCTCGACATCGACATGGTGGACAAGATGGTCATTGCCCGTTATGACGTGGACGATGAGAAGCGGCACGAGATACACGAGTGGTACGAGTCTCTCATCAAGATGATGGAGCTGGAAAATGTGCGAGAGCAAGGCCACATCCGCGTGTGCCACAACGTACTCATCCGCTTGAATGACTTGCACCAGCAACTGCTGGCTGATCAAGGCCGCTTTCCCGACTATCATGCCGACTACTATCGCACCCTGCCCTATATCGTGCAACTGCGTGCCACGCTACCCGAGTCAGAACGTCCCAGCGAACTGGAAACCTGCTTCAATGCCCTCTATGGCGTGATGATGCTTCACCTGCAAGGCAAGGAAATCTCTCAGGACACCGCTGCTGCAATTTCGCAGATTTCGCACTTCATCGGCATGCTTGCCGCCTACTATAAGCGCGATGAGGAGAAACCATTGTTTGGCAATGATTTAACTGATAATTGACACATGAACCCCATCAATTTACTCATTACTGGTGCTAACGGCCAACTGGGCCACGAGATGCGCAATGTGCTGGCCGATGACCAGCGCTTTAATGCCATCTATACCGATGTGGCTGGTGACAACGTCACTATGCTCGACATCACCGATGAAAATGCTGTGGAGCGTATGGTTGCCGATAATGGCATCAGCATCATCGTCAACTGTGTGGCCTATACCGCCGTTGATGCCGCTGAGGGAAACGAACCTTTAGCTGCCAAACTGAATGCCGAAGCCGTGGGCATCCTTGCCAATGTAGCCAAGCGCCACAATGCCCGCATGGTACACGTATCGACCGACTACGTCTTCGACGGTCAGGGCTGTACGCCTTATACCGAGGACATGCCCACCTGCCCCCAATCAGCCTACGGCCGCACAAAACTTGACGGCGAACATCTGCTGCTTGATATCTTGGGCGACGATGCCGTCATCCTGCGCACAGCATGGCTATACTCCCCCTATGGCAAGAATTTCGTCAAGACGATGCTCGCCCTCGGCAAGGACAAGCCCGCTTTGAAGGTCGTGTTTGATCAAGTGGGATCGCCCACCTGTGCACGCGATTTGGCTCATGCCATTGTCACAGTCATCACTGCCAGCGAGTGGCATCCTGGCATCTATCACTACAGCAACGAGGGCGTTATCTCGTGGTATGACTTCACCAAGGCCATCCACCGCCTTGCAGGCATCACTACCTGTGACGTGCAGCCCTGCCACAGTGACGAGTTTCCCGCCAAGGCCCATCGTCCTGCTTACAGCGTGCTGGATAAGACTCATTTCAAAACCACCTTCGGCGTGACCGTCCCCTACTGGCTTGACAGCCTCAAAAAGACCCTTGTCGAATTAGGTATTCCAGACGAGAGCAATCTTACTTAATATTTTGAAATCAAAACTTTAAACTACAATAATGTCTCTGACAACTGAAATAACCCGCCGCCGCACGTTTGCCATCATCTCTCATCCTGATGCCGGCAAGACGACATTGACCGAGAAACTGCTGCTCTTCGGTGGCGCTATCCATGTGGCAGGCGCCGTTAAATCCAATAAGATTAAAAAGACCGCCACCAGCGACTGGATGGAGATTGAGAAACAACGCGGCATCTCGGTCGCCACTTCGGTCATGGGATTCAACTACGGTGATTATAAAATCAATATCCTCGATACGCCTGGCCACCAGGACTTTGCTGAGGACACTTACCGTACCCTTACAGCTGTTGATAGCGTTATCATCGTCGTCGATGTTGCCAAGGGTGTGGAGACTCAGACCCGCAAACTGATGGAGGTGTGCCGCATGCGCAACACGCCTGTCATTATCTTCGTCAACAAGCTCGACCGCGAGGGCCGCGACCCGTTCGACATCCTTGACGAGTTGGAGCAGGAACTGAAAATTGACGTGCGCCCTCTGAGTTGGCCCATCAACATCGGTGCCCACTTCAAGGGTGTGTATAACATCTACGAGCACAACATCAGCCTGTTCAAGCCCGACAAGCAGCACGTGACCGACCGCGTCGATATCAATGACATCAATGATCCTGCCATTGACGCTGCCGTGGGCAAAGCCGATGCCGAGAAACTGCGTGCCGACATCGAACTTATCGACGGTGTCTATCCCGACTTTAATACGCTCGATTACCTGGATGCCAAGGTAGCTCCCGTCTTTTTCGGATCGGCACTGAACACCTTTGGTGTGAAGGAGTTGCTGGATTGCTTCGTACGCATTGCACCGTCGCCCCGTCCCGTGACCGCCATTGAGCGCACCGTGGAGCCCGGCGAGGATAAATTCACGGGGTTTGTATTCAAGATCCATGCAAACATGGATCCCAACCACCGCAGCTGCATTGCCTTTGTCAAGGTATGTTCTGGCGTATTCCAGCGCAACGGCAACTACAAGCATGTGCGCAGCGGCAAGAGCTACCGCTTCAGCGCCCCCACTGCTTTCATGGCACAAAAGAAAGAAATCATCGACGAGGTATATCCCGGCGACATCGTGGGTCTGCCCGACAACGGCATTTTCAAGATTGGAGATACCCTCACCGAGGGTGAAGAACTTCATTTCAAGGGTCTACCCAGCTTCTCGCCCGAGATGTTCAAGTACATCGAGAACTCCGACCCGATGAAGACCAAGCAGCTCAACAAGGGTCTGGAGCAGTTGATGGACGAAGGCGTGGCCCAGATGTTCATCAACCAGTTCAACAACCGCAAGATCATCGGCACCGTGGGCCAACTGCAGTTTGAGGTTATCCAATACCGCCTGCTACACGAGTACGGCGCCCAGTGCCGTTGGGAACCCATTCACCTGTATAAGGCATGCTGGATTGAGAGTGACGATGAGGAAGCGCTCGAAGCCTTCAAAAAACGCAAACACCAATTCATGGCGCTCGATCTCGAAGGCCGCGACGTGTTCCTGGCCGACTCCAACTATGTCTTGCAGATGGCACAGCAGGATTTTCCCAAAATCACCTTCCACTTCACCAGCGAATTCTAATACTATTCAATAAAAACAATAAAACTTGAAACTAAAACTAGAGACTAAGGACTAAAAACTAAGGACTTAGGACTAGAAAACAAAAAACGATAGCAATGGAAAGACTAAGAGCATTATACGAGCAATTTGTGGGAAGCCAACCCACCGAGATAGTCCTGATGGACAAAGCGGGTTCCAACCGCCAGTATTACCGCCTGCATGGCGAACGCTCGATTGTGGGCGTTATCGGCGAGTCTCGTGAGGAAAACGACGCGTTCATCTACATGGCGCGTCACTTCCGTGAGCAAGGTTTGTCTGTCCCTGAGGTATATGGCGTGAGCGATGACCACATGGCCTATATCCAGGAAGACTTGGGCAAGAAGCCTGAGAATATCCTGTGGAACAAAATCCGCCGTAGCGCCTTGACCCACGCATTTACAAGCGAGGAGAAAGAACTACTGCGCCGCACCATGCGCGACCTAGTGGATATCCAGTTCCGTGGCAGCCGAGGCTTTGACTATAACAACTGTTACCCCGCCAAGTGCTTCGACGAGCGTTCCATCAAGTGGGACCTCAACTACTTCAAGTACTGTTTCCTCAAGGCCACCGGTGTGGTGTTCAATGAGGAGAAGCTAGAGAATGATTTTGACCGCATGACCAGTGACCTGCTATCGGTGCCCAGCAATACGTTCATGTACCGTGACTTCCAGTCACGCAACGTGATGCTCGTAGGCGATGCCGACCACCCTGCCGAGTGCAAATTGGCCTTTATCGATTTCCAGGGAGGCCGCCAGGGACCGTACTATTATGACGTCGCATCTTTCGTGTGGCAAGCACGCGCTAAATATCCCGACGACTTGAAGAAAGACCTTGTCAAGACTTATCTTGAGAAACTTAGAGAATACCAGCCCGACCTCGACGAGAAAGAGTTCTATGACAACCTGCGGCTGTTTGTGCTCTTCCGCACATTACAGGTGCTGGGTGCATACGGTTTCCGTGGCTATTTCGAGAAGAAGCCCGACTTCATGAAAAACAGCATCGTGCCCGCTATAGCCAACTTGCGCAAACTGGTCATCAATAAACCGTTCACACGCTATCCTTACCTGAGCCTCGTCATCGACGAGTTGGTCAACCTCAAGGACTTTGTGAGCGAGGATAAAGGACTCACCGTCAGGGTAATGAGCTTTGCATACAAAAAAGGCATTCCCCATGACTCTTCAGGCAACGGTGGTGGATTCGTGTTTGACTGCCGCGCCTTGAACAACCCGGGCAAGTATGATAAGTACAAGGCCTTTACGGGACTTGACCAGAACGTCATCGACTTCCTGCAGAAGGAGAGCACTATCGACAAGTGGCTAGAGCACGTCTATGCGCTGGTCGATGAGTCGGTGGAGCGCTATGTAAAGCGCAGCTTCACCGACCTGATGGTCTGCTTCGGCTGTACCGGTGGCCAACACCGCTCGGTATATGCGGCCGAACATCTGGCAGAGCACATTCACGACAAATTCAACGTGCGAGTCGAGCTGTCACACCGTGAGCAGCCCGATCACGAGCGCACCCTCAATCCCATTGACAAGCCATGAAAGCGTTGATTTTTGCAGCAGGTCTGGGGACTCGCCTGAGGCCATTGACAGATGACCGCCCTAAGGCCATGGTCGAGATTGCCGGCAAGCCTATGCTGCAGCACGTTATCGAGCGTGTGGCTGCAGCTGGTTTTGACGACATCACCATCAACATCCACCATTATGGTCAGATGATCATTGATTTTCTGGAGAGACATGACAACTTCGGGCTGAACGTTCACATCAGCGATGAGCGGGGTCTACTGCTCGACACGGGCGGCGGCATCCTCAAGGCGCGCCAGTGGTTGGACGGCGACGAGCCGTTCCTGGTCCACAACACCGACATCATCAGCACACTGGACCTGAAAGCGTTCTACGACTACCACGTCGAGCACGATGCGTTGGCAACCATACTGGTCAAGGAGCGCAAGACGCAACGCTATTTCCTTTTTGACGAGAATGACCGCCTGTGCGGCTGGACCAACAAGGCAACAGGTGAATTCAAACCCGACCCAGAGAAACTGCAAGGCCGCAACTTGAAAGAACTGGCCTTTGGCGGGCTGCATATCATCTCGCCGCGCATCTTCCCCTATCTGGAGCGCTACCGCCGCAACGAGGGCGAAAAATTTTCTATCACTCCTTTCTACGTCAACGAGTGCAAGCACCACCTCATTCATGGCTATCACCCGGACAGCGATTACCAGTGGCTCGACATCGGCAAACCCGAGACCCTTGCCCAGGCACAGGAGTTACTACAGTCTAACAACTTAGCCTCACGCTGAGCCGCAAAGCCGCTAAGTTTTCTTTTAAACTTTTGAGAAATTCTTCCATCTAAACGTCAAGCGATAGTAATCGTACATAAAGCTAAAAACTAACAACTAGATATGAAAAAGACATTGTTCATTGCAGCCATCATGCTGCTCGTTGCCAGCACCGCATCACTCGATGCACGCACCAAGAAAAAAGCGACCAGCAAGAAAGCCGCCACCTCACAGGTCATCTACACTGGCGACATCGCCAACAAGGTCATCGGCTATAACGGCACCACTCCACTCAACATCACCGTCAAGAACGGCGTGATTGAGAACATCGAAGTGCTGCCCAACCAGGAATCTCCTGGCTACCTGAAGCGCGCTAAGGATAAAGTGCTGCCTCAGTACATCGGCAAGACTGTCGCCGAAGCCAAGAAACTCGATGCCGACATTGCCACCGGTGCTACCTATACCAGCAAGGCCCTCATCCAGAACATCCAGATGGGCCTCGAACAAGCAAAATCCACCAGTACCACCAAGGGCAAAGCGACCACCAAAAAGAAATCAACAAAAAAACGCCGCTAATACACACATCTTGACTGATATCACAAGATGAAAAGTTATCTGGAAATCAAAGTGCCCATCTCCTTTGACGATTATTGGTTCAGGGAGTTGAGAAACCTGTTGGATGGAGTCGATATCCGATGGCAGCGAGGATATTACCATATCACGATGGCATTTCTGGATTTTGCGCCCGACGGCGTGAACCTGGTGCCCGGTCTGAGCAACATCCTCGATGATGCGATGGCCCCTACCCTCACGTTTGATAGACTTGACGCTTTTGCTTCGGGCTATCACCGGCAGGTCATCCACCTCACGACCACCGACGCCCCTGCCGACTTCCTGGCGCTGGTCGAGGACGTCAGGCGCTATTTCAAGGCCAAGGGCTGTGAGATACAGTCTGATTTCAAATTGCACGTCACGCTGGGCCGTGTGCAGGATGCGAGGATGAACGTGCGCAAACTCCAAGACATCATCGGCCAAGTGGATCTACCCACGTTCACGATGGAATTGACCGATGTCGAGTACCGCATCTTCCGCGGCAAGACCCTCGGCCTGTGGAAACTCCGATAACCCTCTTCTCATTCCCAAAACTTTGATCGCGCCAAGTGCGAGAACCTATAACTTGGCGAAGCCTAATTAGAATAAAAAGAATCGCCCCATGGAGCGATTCAATTCTATAACTTAAGCCCAAGGCCGATGGCTTACTCGGGATGGGTCCTGATCTCGTAGATGACCTTAGCGGCTTCGGCTACGGTCTCGATGGGCGAGCCCGCGGGAATGACGCTCTCGGTCGAGGCCATATCAGGATTGGCATACTGGTCGATGATGTTGCCCTGCTCATCATAAACCGACACTTGAACGATATTGAAATTATTCCAGTCGTCAGTAAACTTATAGAGGGTCAGCTTATAAGCCACCGTTTTGTCGTAGCCACGGTCACGGGTATAGAATTCGCGAGATTCGGGCACGTCAAACGAGTTTCGCACCCAAACCAGGAAGCTGTTGCCGCCATCAGAAGTGGATATATCTGGATTAACCGCCAGGGTCTCACCTCCATCCGACAGGACATCAAACCAGTCGGTGGCGTGAGCATCGGGAGCAGTAACCATCAGCGCAATGAGCGCCATGAATGTAACAAATAATTTCTTCATTTTCTTTATAGATTTTTAGTCTGGCGGCAAAGGTATAAAAAAACCGTTGTTCCTTGATAAGGAATCGATTATTTTGCGTCATAATTCATCTAAAAGTCATCTAAAATTGGTTAATTTGAGGGTTTTTCTTTAAAAATTGCCTCAATAATTTGCATGTATCAGCGCTAGACACTATCTTTGCACCAATATGATACTTTTTTCCTAGCAAGGCAGCTTCGTCGTGAGACGAGGCGCTTTTTTTATAATAACATAAACCGATCACGGGAGCATAGTAAAGTCTTTGCGATAATCGCATTAGATGGGTTCCAGCCTCAATACCCTTATGGGACGGTCTTTGCCTTGATACTGATTCTCGTCGATGCAAGTCTCGCCAGTGGGGACAAAACCACATTTTTCCATCACTCGGCCAGAAGCAGGATTGTCGATGAAATGGCCGCTGATGAGGGACGGCAGGTTTGTCGTTTTGCGGATGTGGTCAAGCATCAGCGCCAAGGCATCGGTACAGATGCCCTGATTCCAATAAGGTTTGGCAATCCAATAGCCCACGGTGGGTTCTCCATCTCGGGCAGGAAGGTTGCAGTCACACGATGGGCCATAACCTATCGCGCCAATAGCTTCGCCCGTCTCTTTCCACTCGATGGCCCAGGTGGTATCGTTATTGAACACCGTGCGGATAATCTCCAGGCTCTCATCCACGCTTTTGTGCGGTGGCCAGCCAGCACGAGACCCCACATCAGGGTCTGAAGCATACTTGTAGAGAGCTTCGGCATCATCGTCACGCCAGGGACGCAATAATATCCTCTCTGTTTCCATGAAAAACTTCTTTACATATACTCTTGAAGGGTTTCCGTACATGTCGTTCATCATCGACACGAACTCACAACCATATTTCTCATACAAGCCCACGTTGTTCGTAGAGATATACACCTGAGGCACTTGTTCTTCTCGTGCGATGCGTCCAATTTCATTCAACAGTAGCCCCGCATAGCGATGCCCCCGATGCTCAGGGAAGGTGTAGACAAAGCCCATCCACGGGGTAAGATCCGTTGGTTGGATATCATCAAGACGTGCATAGGTGCAATAGGAAATCAGTTCATTGCCATCGGTCAGCAGCAACACCTTGGAGCCTTCCCCGACCGCCTCAAAGAACCTGCCCGTGTTCAACAACTCATGCAGGAAAGCGCCAGCCCTCCAGTCGCTACTCTTAATCTCTTTGAGCCAGTGCTCCTGCCTGTCACTATCACTATCATGAAAACTGATGACTTCCATATTACTTTATCATTTTGTTATCTCTATTCTATCGGGATTTGGATAATTGAGAGCCATTTTTCGGGGTCTTCCTGATTCCATGCACCATCAACGTAGCATGTGCGGGGATGGCCGGCGATCTTGTAGCCCTGCTCCTCCAAATAACAGAAGGCTTCGGTATAGGACTCATAGAAACGCTCATAGGGACCGATATGCTTCATGCAGAGCGCCTTGGGTATGGCTGGCAGGCGTTTAAACTGGATGATGTCGCTGCTGATGCCCATTTCATCGACCTGTTCGCAATACTCGATGTCGATGTCTGTCGGTTTGTATTCCTTGTTGTGCTCGATGGTGAAACAGTAACCCGGAGGCGAGCACTTGCAGCCCAGGCGTTGCATCTCGGGAGCAATTTTATTGACACACAAAGGTCCTAAGGCAGCGTAATTAGGGATTTGTTCACGATGACTTGCCACAATGATTTCTGGCAATGACTGAATGCTGAATTTTTCCATTGTCTTCATTTCTTTGCGAGAGTTCCTCCAGTCGAGCAGTCGTTCACGACGGGCTATCAGTTGCTGCAACCGCGCTTCCGTTTCCTTGATCTTGGTGTCAAGTTGGCAGATGCTGGGGGTATGCGAATCGTCTTGGTACAGTTCCTTAATCTCGTCCAGCGTGAATCCGAGCCGTTGCAGATTGCGGATGGCTTGCAGTTTCTGCATCTGGTCGATGCTGTAGTAGCGATATCCCGTCCACTCGTCCACCTCGTCAGGCAGGAGTAATCCCTTCTGCTCATAGTGACGCAAAGTCTTTACAGTAACCTGCATCAGTCTTGAGAACTCTCCGATTTTTAATTTTGTTTTCTTACTCATCATCGTACGACATTTTGCTAAGCGACCACAAAATTATGGTATGCCCTAAGGGACGAGTCAAGTATCAACAATGGGTTTAACACAAGTTTAACAGTTGTCTAATTCTTCATTCGCTGCTGCGCATCCTTGCCTGCTCCTGTGCCTTTATACTTGCTGCGGGTGGCATTCAGGCGGTAGATGACGGTGAACTGCAACTTGTGGGTCGAGTAACGGTTGTTCTGCTGAATCTTGTAGTAGCCCATGTCGCCATACTCGTTCATGTGGTTGCGCTGCAAGACGTCAAGCACAGCCGCACGCAAAGTGAGCGCCTTGCCCTTCAAGAAAGACTTCTGCACCACAAGATTCAGACGCATGTTGTCGTAGTCATCGTAGAAGTTCAGTTGATGTCCATGCGAACGGAACATGAAGTTAATGTCGAAACGCCAATCATGCTTCAGGCTGAAAGTGTTGAAGGCATTCAACGTATAGACCGGTTTGTCGAAGTATGCCCTGCGCATACCTCCTGCCGCATGAGGATCTTCCAGGTCAAGATAGAGATCCTGCTTCTCCACACCTGCTGTGGCGTTCAGCGACCAGATTCCCGCACGAGGAGTTACTGAGATATAGGCTCCAACGGTGTTGACAGGACGGTCGAGATTGATGTGCTTGATGAGCGCGGCATCATCGTCACTGACAAACGACCACTGGGTGATCACATGCTTACAGCGGCCGTAAGAGGCCGACAGCATGAGCCAACGCCACGACACATTGAGCGTGAGGTCATGCAAACGCTCGTTGAGCAACTGCGAATTGCCTGCCTGCATCGAATAACGGCTGATGTAAGTAACGGCATCGTTCATCGCAAAGAAACTGGGGCGGTTGGTCTTGAGGCTATAGGACAGCGCTGTCTGCACGTTGCCAATAAGTACGGAATAGGATGCCGTGGGGAAAAACTCGTCCATGCTGCGATGCAGATAGTCACTGTTTTTGTCATCGGCATAGTCATACAGCGTGTGCTCATAACGCAGGCCCACACTTGCCTTACCCCACCGCTTGAAATCGGCACCATACTCAACAAAAGTGGCTATATTGTCCTCAGTTATGTCGGCATCGGTGTCGGCAATCGAGGGCTTGTCGATCCAATAGGTATTGTGGCGCCGTGCAAAGGTCATCTCGGTGCCAGCCTCTAACACTCCTTTCCACACAGGATATGAAAGCACGAGTTTGGTGGCATACAAGCGGCTTTCTGATCCCGAACCGCTGAGGACGAAATCATCATTCACCAGACTGATCTCCACATTCTCGCGGTCGGTATTGATTTCGGTGGACAGGAAATCGAAGTTGAAGTCGATGCCCAATTTTCCGGCCGAGCCGTTGTAATAGGCGTTAGTGAGAATACCAAGAGGCTTTGTCTCCTTGCTCGTCTGCTCGGAGTAGAGATGGTCAATTCTCACATCATTCTCAAACACATCCTCGTCATAGATGACCTTATTCGTGCCTCCCAGGTAATGTGTCAGATCGGCGCGTACGCCCACCGAGTGGTTGTCGCTGATTTGCCAGTTGACGCCCGCAGTATAGGTCAGTTGATTATTTCTCCACGTCATCGTGTAAGGCCCTACCTGATGGAACAGCTTTGTTGTGTTGGTCGTCTCTTCCAGCCAGCTGTATTGGCGGTAGTCCTGATGATAATACCACACACTGCCAAAGATATCCACATCCTTCATACGGTAGTTCAAGCCTAACTTCGCATTGGGTTTGTTGAAATTGTATCGCAGGTCCTGCTCATCAGTTACCGTCAAGTCGAGACTAAGGCCCTCACCCTGCTGACGTTTGGTGCGGATGCGCACCACAGCCTTTACAGTGGCATCATATTGCGCTCCTGGGTTGTTGATGACCTCCACATCGCGGATATCCTCGCTGCGCAGACGTTTCAATTCACTTTCATCGCGCACTAGGCGTCCGTTAAGATAGATGAGCGGAATACCCTTGCCCAGCACCTCGGGGCTGTCTTCAGAACCGGTCATTCCTGGCACTTTGACAAGCAATTCGCCCAGCGTGCCTGACGATGCCAGTGGAGTCCCCTCAACGCGTGTAATCATCGCATTTCCCTTCAGTCGGGTATTGGGAAGACCGCCCTTGACGACCAGTTCCCTCAACTCGACCATCATATCAGCGGTCGGGATTGTATCCTGCTCCTGTGCCCATGCCGTCAAGCATGCCACACATGCCACAATGCAAATGAACAAACAACGTTTCATTTTTTCCACCGTTTCAACATGGGAAAGAAGCCTTGCATCATCTGGACGTATTCATCCCTAGTCATTGGCTTGAGCATCTGCTTATTGACCTCGTCAATAAACTGCGCACAATGCTCTATCATCTCGTCCATCGTGCAGTCCTGCAGGAATTTGCCATCCTTGTAGCAGTACTGGCAGTAGTCGAAGTTCGTGCTTCCGTCAGCATTCGTGCCGCAATCCTCATTCTTAGTGAGCGGCATACCACAACTCTGGCAGAACTGAGGAAGCTGGCCTGGCTGCAAGGTTTTCACCTTCTCGGGAAAGGTCGCTTCGTATGCCTCGAAGGCTTCGGGGTTCTCGTCGGCGACAAAGTAGCCCTTGGGCGGGCCATAGGTCGCCTCGGTGATGCCGTTCCTCTCCAGCCAGCCCGGGATGAGTTCTTGGGCAAGGAAATAAGGCACCTCGGCATCGCGCGGCTCAGCGTGATAATGAATCTTCAGCTTGCTGGCCAAGTCGAAGCCCGCATGGCGATAGAAATCGATGTTACCCTCCATGCACAGGAAGCCTATTCCAAGTTCACGCGCCTTATCTAACGCATAGTTCAGCAGTTTGAGGCCATAGCCCTGAAGCTTGTAGTCGGGATGGATGCTGATGGGGCCAAAGGTCCATGAGGGGCAATGTGTGCCGTCGTCAAGGACAAGTTCTGCCCTCGAGAACATGATGTGGCCTATTATCCTGCCATCCTCTTCCATGACGAGATCGAGCTCGGGGATAAAGTCGGGATTGCTGCGGTACTGGTTCAGTACATAATGCTCGGTGCAACCTGGACGATAAACGTTCCAGAAGGACTCACGGGTGAGATTCTCCACCTCACGGTAATCCTCGGGTTGTTCTAATCTGATATTCATAATGAAACCCTTAAACCATTTTGAGATTTACATTTACTTTGTTTGCTGCAGCAAAGTTACTGACAGTTGCAGAAACTTCCAAACAACTGGAGCAATTGCTATATGGCTTTTATAACCTTTTGCAGTTCTTCCAGGAAACGTGCAGCGTGGCCACCGTCCATCTGTACGTGATGGAACTGGAACGAGATGGGAAGGGTGACTTTCAGCCACTTCTTGCGATAACGGCCCCACATCACCATCGGATTGCAGAACTGGTCGGTGTACTGGTTGACGATGCTGTCCAGTTCGGTTGCCGTCATCGCCGATGTCCCTATTACCATCATGTCTTCCTGAAAACTGCTTGCGCAGTTCTTTTTCGCTGACTGGGTCAAGTTGATGTAATCGGTGCTGAATTCATCCAAATCATCGGTATATGGAATGTCGCATGAGCTAATACCGCCATCCATATTGTCCACTATCACATTGATGGCGAGACGGCCATATTTGTACAGTTTCCCGTGCTCGGGCAACATGTAAAACTCCTCAATCCGTGACGCTGCCTTGCCGATGCACCAACAAAGGAGCATGTTGAATTTTAAGCTCCTTTGTCGGCTCATTCTGTAAATGCGGGTCACGTCAAAGGTCTTGGTGAGCGTCACCATCGGCATGGGTGATGACATCCACAGTTCAAACGCCTTGGCCCGGCTGGTGTCCTTGGGGTTGACGACCTGTTTCATTCAATCACAAAGCTGCGGGGGTAGTAGTCGCTGTAGAAGCGGCCGTTGGTTGCGGTGAACTTCAGCACGCAATAGTTGGGGTCGGTGACGCCTCCGGGATAGTATTCGGTATCACCTTCTCGCCAGATCAGCTCTTTGCTGGCGGCATCGGTCAATACCTCCATGGTGCCCCGCAGCATCATGCCCTTGAACCCTTCGGCATCGCAGAAGTAGATGGATGCCTTGGGGTTAGCTTTGTAATGCGCCACACGCAGGGAGAAGGTGTTGGTGGTGAAGTAAAACACCTTGATGCCTTCTCGCACACGGGGCGACAACATGGCCTTGGTGCAAGGGAAGCCCTCCTCATCCACCGACGAGATAAAGGTAACAGGGAGCGTGTCAGCCATCTTGGCAATCAGGTCTTTAACACCCGCCAAGGCAGGATTCTCGGGTACAGACTCATTGATGGTCATCTCCTTACGCCAACGTTTCAGGTGGGGGAAATACATCTTCATCTGGCCGATGTATTCCTCCCTGGTGATGGGTTGAGGCAAGCCCTTGTTGACCTCGCCGACAAACTGGGCACAGTGCTCAATCATCTCGTCCATCGTGCAGTCCTGCAAAAACTTGCCGTCCTTGTAGCAATAGATGCAATACTCCTCGTTCTTAGTGCCGTCGGCATTGGTGCCGAGGATTTCCTGGGTGAGCGGCATTCCGCAGCTCTGACAAAATATCTGTTCCATTATTATGATTATTTCTGAATCCTTGTTTATACTTTTGGCAAAGATATACTGAATGATTTTTTTTCACAAGTCATTCCTGTTATAAAAGCCGTCAGTGACGACGATGAGGCGGGAATTCCTTGACGGTGTTGTAGGCAATCACCTGGCCGTCGTTGTCAAAGGTGACGACGAACAGCATCTCCTCGGAGTCAATGATTTCCCCGACCACCTTGCGGTAGCCCCACTGTTCACCTGTCTCATCGGCATTCTTGAACAGGGGTGTGCCCAGCAAGTGCTGGATGTCGCTCTTGGTCATTCCCAATTCCACTTTGTTGATCTTGGTGGTATCGCGCGTGGCGATGCAACTGTCAAAAGCCAGATTCATCACAAGAACAAGCGCTACTGCTATAATTACTTCTTTCACTTTCATAATCGTCTAGTAAATTATTAATAATGTTTCATTACATACGTGCTTTCTGCTTCTCGCCGGCTCCGGTACCGCGGTACTTGCTGCCTGAACTGTTGAACTTCCAGGTGAGGTCAAGGTAGAACGTGCGGCGGGCAGGGTTGCTGGTGGTCAACTCACGCGGGCCGAAGATGGTAGCAGTGGCCTTGCTGGTGTTGAGAAGGTCCATGCAGCGCGCATCAACAGTCAGTGAGCCAAGGTGCTGCAGGCTGATATCCTTCTGCACCCCGATGCCGCTATAGAACCTGCCCTTGGTGATGCGGAAGTTGTCGTAGTCACCTCGCGATGTCCATTGCACCATGGCATTCAGGCGCCAGGCGTGCGGCAGTTCGATGTCGTTGTTCCACGTCAAGCCCAGATACGGGTGGTTCAGCGTGAGGATGGAACCGTCGGCAGTCGGCGTCTTGTAGTTCTGGAAGATGGCAATCGCCGTCCATGTGGGATGCCAGCAGCCAAACACGGGCCTCAACGACGGCATGATGGTCAGTCGGTTATAGCTCTCCTTGCTGTTGATGGGATGCACGAGGCTGACGAGCGGATCCTCGGAGCCGGGATAAGGCTCGGTGGACATCGTCTCGGAGTCCTTGATGCGTGCGTAGTTCAGCGTCAGGTTCATCCACTGGTAGGCGGCATTGAAGACCAGGCTGTGGGTGTAGGTGGGCTTCAGGTAGGGATTGCCGCTCTGATAGCTGTAACGGTTGATATAGACGGTCGAGCTGGTGAGGCTGCTGTAGGCGGGGCGCTGGATGTCGCGGCGGTAGGACAGCGACAGCTGCACCTTGCCGACGGGAGCCGACACCACAAACGTGGGGAACCAGTCGCCATAGTCACGGCACACCTCATCTTCACGCTCATTGAAGTTGTAGTAGTCATTCTTCAGATGCTCGTAGCGCAGACCCACCTGGGCGAATACCATGCCGAAGCGGCGGCCAAACTCCACAAAGGCTGCCGTCGACGACTCGTTGATCTCGGTGTCGGTGGCCTTGACGGGAACACTTGCCGTTGCCGAGAACGAGTAGGCATCGGTGCGGTGGTTGTAGGAGTATTCACCGCCCGCCGACAGGTTGCCCTGCCAAACGGGGTAACTCAGGATGAGCTTCGAGGCCCAGAAGTTGTTGCGGCTGCTGGTGTTGCTCTCAATACTGCGGCTCACGGTGACGCCGTCCAGGACGGTTGCCTCGCTGGTGCTGCCCGGCGTCTCGGTGCGGTCAAACAGGCCGTCCACGTTCAGGTCAATGCCCAGGGAACCCACCTTGCCGTTGTAATAGGCATTGAAAATGTGCTTCCTGAAACGGTCGTGCTGCTCGACGTCGCTCACCGAGCGCTCGGTGAAGACGCCATTCACATAGCTATCGGTGATGAACTGGTCACGAAAGTCGGCGCCGGGGTGGCGGTCATACTTGTAAAAAGCACCCATGCTGTGGTTGTCGTTGAACATATAGTTTATCTGCAGTTGGGGCGACAAGCCCCTCCAGATGTTCTTGCCCTCCTGCTTGAGAACGCTTTCCACGTGGTCAGGACCCACGTAGTAGAACATGTGGTTTTCCTGCAACATTTTGGCGTGGCCGTAGCGGCCAGCCCAGAACGAGGCGGTGACGTCCAATCCGCCTGTGCGGTAGTTCACATCAAGGTTATTAGTGATGGTGTGGCCATACTGGTACATGCCCGTCAGGTTGTCTTGGAAACTGAAGCCGTCGCCCTGTGCCTTCTTGAGCGTGATGCGCACCACGGCCTTGGTCGAGGCGGCATAACGGGCGCCAGGGTTCTGGATGACGTCAACATGCTGGATCTGGTCACTGCGCAGGCGTGACAATTCGCTTACATCCTGCACTTTGCGTCCGTTGATATACACCTCGGCCTCGCCGCGTCCCAGCACCTTCACGGCGCCGTCACGCTCGGCCTCCAGCGACGGCACGCGGGCCAGCGCATCAGCAACGGTACCTGCCTTCTCAAGGATGGTCCCTTCGACAGTGGTACGCATGGCTTCGCCCTTGACGCGGGTCTTGGGCAACTGGCTCTTCACAACTACCTCGCCCAGCAGCAATGCATCTTCCTGCATCTGGATGGTCAGCCCCTCGACAGCACTCAGGTATAGCGTCTTATAGCCGATGCAAGACACCTTCAACAGGGCACCGCTATTCGGAGTAATGATCTGAAAATGTCCCATTTCATCGGTCATTGCGCCCTGAATAAAGGTCGAATCGGGCAAGGACAGCAACACCACATTCACAAAGGGCATCGGTTCGCCCTTCTCGTCAACCACCTTGCCACCCATGTCAGGCGACTTGGCCATAGCACTCACTGCTACTAACATCGCAGCTACCAAGGCTGCCAGTCTGAAATTCATCTTTTTCATAACCAAAATATTTTTATTGTGTTATTATCTAACTTCTAACTCCTAACTCTTAACTTTTAACCGTCACGCCCCCAAAGAAGTTGCTGGCCACAATATGAAGGTTGGGGGCATCGGGGGTGATATGCCCTGAGGTCTCGTTGCCTACCCCACCGATGAAACTGTGGCTGTTGACGACAATATTCACATTGTCAGGCACAAACAGCTCTACACCACCCAAGAAGGTGTGGATATCGATTTCCTCGTCTTCGTTGATGACAGCCTCACGCAGGTCCAGACGCAGACCACCGCAAAAGGCATCAAGCCTTGCGCCGTGGAACGTTTCGCCCCGATAGACATACTCGTCGGCGCCCAGGCGCACGGCACAGCAGATGCGCTTGCCATCCTCGCCTTGCGGCACGGGACGCTGAAGCCACTGCGACGGGTTCTTATTAAAACTGTAAATGATTAGTTCCGCCCCGACGTAAAGAAGGAGAACAGGGCCAAAGTACTCTGTCCAGGAATGATCCCAATTCAGTTGAAGGATTCCCCACATGTCTGCCAGTCTCAAGAGGGCAGCCACGATAAAAATGATTCCGATGATTGTTCTACGTGTCATAGTTGTATGGTTTTAATTTGTTGTTTTCAGCTTTTGCCGTGGGCTCAAGCTTTACGCCCTAAGCACTGCAAAGGAACGGCCAAACCCCTTATTTGGCAAGTTTCTGGGATATTCTGCATGGTATTGTGACGAATGACACATGTTGTGGGATGAAATGCATATTTGTGATGAATGGTTTGGCTGTTCCAGCGACTTGCACTACCTTTGCCACCCGAATGAGCCAAGGAAAAAAAGATACCATCAAGACCCGTATCGTCAGTACCATTTTTACGGTATTGGCACTGGCGATTTTCAAACCTTTCGGATTGGAAACCTGGCAGTGGGTGGGATTATTTCACCTGCTGGCGATGGGTGCGCTGGGTATCTTGAGCTGCTTTATAACCGAGGGTATCCTGAAATATTTTGTCAAGAAGCCCAGGTCACTTGAGCATGGTGTGGATTACATCATTCGCCGTAACCTGTGGTTCCAACTCATCAACACCCCGCTGGTGGCGCTCCTGATTTGCCTATACCGCCATTTCGTGATGAGCGACCTGGTGCCCGGCAATGTGCTTTCATGGAGCAACTTCTTCGAGACGCTGCTCATCATTGCCTTCTGCTCCTTTGCCATCGGCCTGTACTGGCGGTTTAAGTTCCGCAGCAAATATCTGTCCGCCGAACTCGAAGAGACCCGCCTGCTTAACGAACAACTGCAGCGCCTGCAGCTGGAGGCCGAACAACGTGCCCTGTTGGCGGCACAAGCCGTGGTTCCCATCGAGTCAGAGCATCAGGAACAGCCGTCAGCCTCCTCGGTCCAATTACCTCAGACCTTCACTCTCACGGGCTCTACCAGTGAGACGGTAAAGGTACATATCCATGACCTTCTATATATTGAAGCTGTAGGGAACTATGTGAAAATCTATCAGTTAAGTGATGGCCAAGTGCGTAACGACATGCTGCGCGCCACGTCCAAGCAGATGGAGGACGACCTGCGGGCTTACCCCATGATCGTACGTTGTCACCGCGCGTTCCTGGTCAACCTGCAACAGGTTGAGCAAATCGTTTCACGCGCAGGCTCCATGCAACTTACCATCAAACATTGCCAGGATTCTCTTCCAGTTTCCCGAAGCCACATGGCCGGAATCAAAGAAGCCATCAATGGGAAGTGATTTGCCCTTACAAGATTCGACTAAAAACAAAAAAAACACTTTTTTGTCCTCTTGCAGGCTCAAAAAGTTGTAAAGTTGTGGAATTTGAAGTAACTTTGGCAGTTTAAACAGAAGAAATCCAACTAATCATCAACCTTATAAACCGAACCAAGTATGTTTGACGAGAAATTATTACAGGAAGTGACAGCAAAGGCCCAGACCTGGCTTAGTGAGAGTTATGACCCGCAAACCCGGGCAGAAGTTCAGGCCATGCTTGACAACGAGGACAAAACAGAACTTGTGGAATCGTTCTACAAGATTCTGGAGTTTGGCACCGGTGGTCTGCGCGGCATCATGGGAGCTGGCTGCAACCGTATGAACATTTACACTGTTGGCAGCGCCACCCAAGGCCTTGCCAACTACCTGAAAGAGGCCTTCAAAGACCTGGAGCAGATTTCGGTCGTTGTGGGCCACGATGTGCGCAACAACAGCCGCCTGTTTGCCGAGACTGTTGCCAACATCTTCAGCGCTAACGGCATCAAGGTCTACCTGTTTGAGGGTCCCCGCCCCACTCCCGAGGTCAGCTATGCCATCCGCCGTCTGGGTTGCCAGAGCGGTGTAAACATCACGGCATCACACAACCCCAAGATCTACAACGGCTACAAGGCATATTGGGACGACGGTGCACAGGTGGTAGCTCCGCATGACGTGAACATCATCAACAACGTCAACGCCATCGAGGACGTGCGCGACATCAAGTTCAACGGCAATCCCGACTTGATCCAGATCATTGGCGAGGACATCGATGCCCCCTACATCGAGGACATCTACAACCTGTCACTCAGCCCCGAGGTCAACAAGAAATACCACGACATGAAAATTGTCTATACCCCCATCCATGGCGTGGGCCGCTACATGGTTCCCCGCTCGATCGAGCGTTGGGGCTTTGACAACATCATCCACGTGCCCGAGCAGGACGTGATGAGCGGAGACTTCCCCACCGTTGACTCGCCCAACCCCGAGATGCCCAGCGCTATGGCCCTGGCCATCAAGAAAGCCGAGGAGGTGGATGCCGACGTGGTCCTCGCCAGCGACCCCGATGCTGACCGCATTGGCCTGGTCATCAGGAACACTAAGGGCAAATATGAGCTGGTGAACGGTAACCAGATCCAGATTATCTTCCTCTACTACCTGATGGTGCGCAACCGCGAGTTGGGCCGCCTGACCGGCGACGAATACATCGTAAAGACCATCGTTACCAGCGAGACCATCGCCAAGATCGCCCGCAAGGAAAACATCAAGATGTTTGACTGCTACACCGGCTTCAAGTGGATTGCCACCATCATGCGTGAGATGGAAGGCAAGGGCCGCTACCTGGGCGGTGGCGAGGAGAGCTACGGCTTCCTGCCCGAGACCTTCGCCCGCGACAAGGATTCGGTTTCGTCTATCCCCCTGATGTGCGAGATCGCCGCATGGGCCAAGGATAAGGGCATGACCCTGAACGACCTGTTCATCGACCTGTACATCAACTACGGCTACAGCAAGGAGCGCGGCATCAGCGTTGTGCGTCCCGGCAAGAGCGGTGCCGACGAGATTGCCCGGATGATGGTCAACTTCCGTGAGAATCCGCAGAAGACCATCGACGGCTCACCCGTTGTGCTCATCAAGGACTTCCAGAAGCTCGAACAGCGCGACATGCGCACTGGCGAGGTTACCAAACTCGACATGCCTGTCACCAGCAACGTGCTGCAATACTTCACTGAGGACGGCACGAAGGTATCCATCCGTCCCTCGGGTACCGAGCCCAAGATCAAGTTCTACATCGAGGTGCATGACACCCTCGACAAGAAGGAGAACTACGACGCCAAGAACGAATGGGCCGATGCCAAGATTGACCGCATCTGCCAGTCACTGGGCATTGCATAAGTTAGTTAGGAGTTAGAAGTTGATTGTCTGTATGCTTTAGTGATCATACTTAAAACTCACAACTAACAGCATTAAAGAAAACCATTAATATCAACCAAATAACAATTTTAAAAACAACATTTTATGTCAGAAAAGATTCAGACTTTAAGAGACTCTGCAGGAATGCGCTGGACTGCGCTGCTGTTACTCGCTTTGGGTATGTTCTGCAGCTACATTTTCATGGACATCCTGTCGCCCATCAAGGACTTGATGGAGTCAACCCGCGGTTGGAGTTCATCGGCTTTCGGTACCGAGGAAGGCGCTGAGGTATTCCTCAACGTGTTTGTATTCTTCCTGATTTTTGCCGGCATCATCCTCGACAAGATGGGTGTGCGCTTCACGGCTGTTTTGTCAGGTGCCGTGATGCTCATCGGTGCCATTATCAAGTGGTATGCAGTGAGCGAATCGTTCATGGGCACCGGCTTGGAGAATTGGTTCAACAACCACCTGAACTGGAAGCCTATCGCCGAGTGGTTCGATATTCTGCCGTTTGCCGATGGTATGCCGGCATCAGCTAAATTGGCCGCCTGCGGATTCATGATCTTCGGTTGCGGTGTTGAGATGGCAGGTATCACCGTTAGCCGCGGTATCGTGAAGTGGTTCAAGGGCCGTGAGATGGCACTCGCCATGGGTAGCGAGATGGCACTCGCCCGCCTGGGTGTTGCCACCTGCATGATTTTCTCGCCGTTCTTTGCCAAGTTAGGTGGCAACATCAGCGTGAGTCGCGCTGTTGCCTTCGGTGTTGTATTGATGTGCATCGCCCTGATCATGTTTGTCGTTTACTTCTTCATGGACAGCAAACTCGACAAGCAGACTGGCGAGGCCGAGGAGAAAGACGATCCCTTCAAGGTGAGCGACATTGGCAAGATTTTGACCAACAAGGGTTTCTGGCTGGTATCGCTGCTCTGCGTACTCTACTATAGCGCCATCTTCCCCTTCCAGAAGTATGCCGTTAATATGCTGCAGTGCAACCTCACATTCACCGAGGTTGATCCTAACTCGTTCTGGGCAAGTGAGAGCCTGACCATCTATCAGTATATTGTGATGCTGATTATTGCTGCCACCGCCTTCATGAGCAACTTCATGAAGAACAAGACCGCCAAGTACGGCCTGCTGTGCATTTCGGTTATCGCGCTCATCTGCTACTGCTACATGGGTTACATGCGCCAGAGCGCCGAGAGCGTCTTCGCCGTATTCCCCTTGCTGGCTGTAGGTATCACCCCCATCCTGGGTAACTATGTGGACCACAAGGGTAAAGCCGCCTCGATGCTCGTTCTGGGCTCGTTGCTGCTCATCATCTGCCACTTGACCTTTGCCTACGTTCTGCCGCTGTTCAAGGGCAGCACTATTGCGGGCTTTGTGATGGCTTATATTACCATTCTGGTGCTGGGTTCATCGTTCTCGCTTGTACCTGCCGCTCTGTGGCCCAGCGTGCCCAAGTTGGTGGACTCCAAGATTATCGGTAGTGCTTACGCGCTGATTTTCTGGATTCAGAACATCGGTTTGTGGCTCTTCCCCATGCTGATTGGCAATGTGCTTGACAAGACCAACCCCGGTGTTACCGACCCGACGAAGTATGACTATACCTGGCCCATGGTAATCTTTGCCAGCTTAGGTATTGCCGCCCTGTTGTTCGGTCTCTACCTCAAGGTGGTTGACAAGAAGAAACACCTCGGCCTTGAGGAACCCAACATCAAGCCTGAGCCTGTTGAGGAGATCATTCCCGAGTAATAAGCTCGTAGCATTTAGCTTATAAATTCAATATGGGGCACTTGTTGCCATGCGCTGCAAGTGCCCCATTTTTTATCAAAAAAACTTAGCGCCTTCGCGCCTTGGCGTGGGGCGTATCAGCCAAGAGGAAACACGATGAGAGACCAGGTCAGGAATACGATAGCAAGTAAGGCATGGGCACGGTGGACCGTGCTGGCCATTGTGTCGTTCACGATGATGGCGGGCTATGTTGTCGCCAAGGAGATGTCCCCGTTACAGTTCATGCTTGAGAAAGCCACCCAGGACGGTGGTGTTGGCTGGACTAGCGGTGAATTCGGCATTTTTGCCGGGTCTCGCGGATTCTTCAACGTGTTCCTGCTGATGCTCTTCGTGGGTGGTATCATCCTCGACAAGATGGGTGTACGCTTCACGGGTATCCTCTCATGTGTGCTGATGCTAACAGGTGCTGCAGCAGTATATGGTGTCATCACCTACACTTCGCCCGACCCGTTGTGGAGTGTACCCCTGCTGGGCACCATCAAGCGTCAAGTGGCACTGGCGGCACTGGGATTTGCATTCTTTGGAATCGGCTATGAGATGTGCGGCATCACCGTTTCTAAGGTTGTCGTGCGCTGGTTCTCGGGCAAGGAAATGGCATTGGCCATGGGCCTCCAGGTAGCCATGGCACGTCTGGGTACCGCTTTGGCGCTTAACTTCAGTCTGCCCATCGCCTTGAATTGGGGACTTCCCAAACCATTGCTCATCGGCGTGTTCTGCGTTGGAGTGGGCCTCATTGCCTATCTCTATTACTGCACCATGGACCGCCGCCTCGATGTAGAGACGCAAAATCTTGCGTCTCAAAAAACCGAAGGCGATGCCGTAGAGACGCAAAATCTTGCGTCTCAAAAAACCGAAGGCGGTGCCGTAGAGACGCAAAATCTTACGTCTCAGAAAACCGAAGGCGACACTGTAGAGACACAAAATCTTGCATCTCAAAAAACCGAAGGCAACACTGTAGAGACGCAAAATCTTGCGTCTCCCACCCCTGACGACGACGAGAAATTCCACTTCTCGGACATGAAAATCACCATCAAGAATCCAGGTTTTTGGCTTATCACCCTACTGTGCCTGTTCTACTACTCAGCGCTGTATCCTTTCCTGGACTTCGCCACCAAACTGATGATTTCCAAATATGGTGTCGAAGCCAGCCTCGCCGGGGCCATCCCATCCATCCTCCCATACACCAGCATTGTGCTCACACCACTATTCGGCGCATGGTTCGACAACAAGGGCCGTGGCGCCACGATGATGGTCATCGGCAGCGTGCTGCTGACCATCACCCTATTTGTGTTTGCCATGCCGCTCAATTCCAGTTGGATAGCCGTGACGCTGATGTGCGTGCTGGGCATCGCATTCTCGCTGCTGCCCGCCGCCTTGTGGCCCGCCGTACCCAAGATTGTGCCCATGAAGCAGTTGGGCACATCCTATTCCATTATTTATTACATCCAGAATATCGGCCTGATGCTTATCCCCGTGCTCATCGGCAAGGTGCTTGAACACAACACCGTGGGCGACCAGGTGGATTACACCTATTCGCTCATCATCTTCGGTGTGATCGGCGTGGGCGCAATAATCACCTCCACGTTGCTCTTGTGGATGGACCACCGTCGCCACTACGGCCTTGAGGACCCCAACATCTCCTGATATAACAACATAATATTACTGCATTCTTCTGAGGGTTGTGCAAATTTGGCATTCAGTCCTCTATCGGCATCTAATAATGTGCATATCACTGAAAATCAGACACTTTCCTCGTCGATTAGTGGATTTTTTGCGCAAGGTGTAATATTGTGTAATTGATTTCTTGCAGCATTTCTGGGCTATATCTATTTTTGCATTGTCCGGACAGACAACCCGCTTGTTTAACGATTTAAAAGATTATGAAAATGAAAAAATTGATTTTATTGTCTTTGATGGCTGTATTAAGCATCATGACGGCGAATGCACAAAAGACTGTTGTATCTCAGAGCAACCAGAATGTATTTGACCAGGTAGAAGAGATGCCGGAGTTTCCTGGCGGCATGCCTGCCTTGATTGAATTTCTTCAAACCAATATTAA
The DNA here is from genome assembly GCA_947302275.1 of uncultured Prevotellaceae bacterium. Lineage (GTDB taxonomy): Bacteria > Bacteroidota > Bacteroidia > Bacteroidales > Muribaculaceae > Sodaliphilus. The sequence goes on along the minus strand of CAMYUW010000012.1, from coordinate 8,457 downwards.
GTATCCCGAAGACGCTGCCAAGCAAGACGTGGGAGGCAGGGTCATGGTCATGTTCGTGGTAGAAACCGACGGCAGTATTACTAATGTGAGAGTGGCAAGGAAAGTATTCCCCTCACTTGACGAAGAAGCCGTGAGAGTTGTGAAGACCATGCCCAAGTGGAAACCCGGAAAGGAGAAAGGACGAACTGTGAGAGTGAACTTCACATTGCCAGTCGTATTCTCTATCATGAAATGAGAAACATCTTATGTATAATCATCCTTATTATCATTGTGGGCTGCTCGCATGAGCAGACCCACAATGAACTGTTAACTCATGCCGAGCAGATTGTATTCACTCAGCCCGACTCGGTGGTGGGATTGTTGTCTCCAAGCTGGAACGACTCAACGATGAGCGAGGCCGATTGTGCTCTTTATGGTCTGCTCTATACCGAAGCCATTCACCGTAGCGGACTCTATATCGGTACCGACTCGTTAATAAATGCAAGCAAGGAATACTTTGAGCGGCATGGCGACGACGAGCATCTTGCCAGGGCTCTCCTCCACCATGGAATCATACTGTACCAGCAGCAAAAGACCCGAGAGGCCATTCTGTCGATGAAACAAGCCGAGCAAATGGCTCGTGACTTAAATGAACCCGCTTTTGATTGGTATCTCTTTTCGGTACTGGGCGACGTGAACGACAATGTGGGCGACTACACCACGACATTACGCTATTACAAGCAGGCATTGAAAGCTGCTCAGCTAGTTGATAATGAGCAGTGGACAGTGCAAACGCTTAACAACATAGCCACGACATTTGATGTGCTGGGCGAGAAGGACAGTCTGAAGTATTATATAGAACAAGCCAGGCCGCTTGCCGACAGCATCGAGGGCGATGTGCGAGCCAACTATCTCGTCAATAATGCCAGCTACCTGATGAAGACAGGAGAGACCGATGAGGCAAAACGTTTCCTGACCGAATCAATGATGATATCTCCTACCGACCGAGGGGATAAACTCCTGGCCGACATTTATGTTCAGGAAGGTGACACAGCATCGGCTATGCTGCAATGGTACAAGCTCACCACTTCGCTATCGCCCGATGTCGCCATCCAGTCCTACCAGCTGTTAGTCGAATACCTGAACTTGTTGGGCGATACAGAGAATGCAGCAATCTATAGCCAGCGGCTCAACGAGGTGTATCGAGGCCTTTATGACCGCAGAGATGCTGCAGGCATTGTCGATATGATGACACAGTTTGATGAGCAGGCGAAGGAGCGCCGACAATACAGGACGGTTATTTCCTTGCTTGGGGCCATCATATTCTTAATGATCATATCGGCATTGATAGCATGGTACAGTCGCCGTCGCATCGACAGGCTTAATGCCCGCTTTGCCGAGAGCCAACAGCAATATCATCTCACGCGCTCTGAACTCACACAAGTGCGACGACAGAAGGAACGTGAACAACGCGAGAACTCCTTGCAGATGAAAGAGACGGTTTCACGCCTGCACGCCTCGGCCAACAAAGGTAAACCTATTGCCGATGAAGACGCCAACGAATTGGCGCAACTATCCTTTGCCCAAAACCCCAAATTGCGTGAATTGCTGTCTACACTGAACGCAAAAGAGCAGCTGGTTTGCTTATTGACCATTCAAAATTTCCTGCCCACCGAGATCGCGACATTGACCATTTCTACCCCCCAAGCGATCACCAACACACGCGTGCGCCTGCTCAAGAAACTCTTTGGCGTGGCTGGTGGCGCCAAGGAATTTGATAACGCAATCAAACAGGTCAACAAAGATTAACTATTCTCGATGGATCACGCTGCCGCTGGCCTGATGGGTAGCCAGAACAAGCATTTCAGCTACCTGGACATGGGCGGGAGCGCACACGGCGAAAGCGACACACTCGGCAATGTCCGTGCCAGTGAGTGGCTGGATGCCTTTATAGACGTTATCGGCCTTTTCCTTATCTCCGTGGAAACGGATGACCGAGAAATTGGTCTCGACCAAACCAGGTTTGATGTTAGTCACTCGCACCTTGGTGTGAGCGACGTCGATACGCAGGCCATCGCTCAACGCTTTCACGGCTGCCTTGGTCGCACAATACACATTGCCGTTTGCGTATGCAGCATCACCAGCCACACTACCGATGTTCACCACGTGGCCACGGTCACGCTTGACCATGCCTGGCACAATGAGACGGGTCATGGTCAACAGGCCCTTGACATTGGCATCGATCATCGTGTCCCAATCCTCATAGTTGCCCTCATACTCAGGCTCAAGACCCAACGCTCCACCAGCGTTATTGACGAGGACATCAATTTCCTGCCACTCGGGGGGCAAGCCGTTGATGGCAGCGGTAGCTGCCTCGCGATCCCTCACGTCAAACTCAAGTGTAATCACACCAACGCCCAAAGCGGACAACTCTCGAGCAAGAGCATCGAGACGTTCGGCTCTGCGACCGGTAATAATCATGTTGTAGCCAATCATGGCCAGCTTGCGCGCACAGGCCTCTCCGATGCCGCTTGTCGCGCCGGTAACTAAAGCAATCTTATTCATTGTTCTCTTTTTTTGATAAATTGATTACGTGCCCACAAAGATACAACAATCCATCGATATCAGCAAACCGGTTGGATAGGACAGCCTCCGCTAGAGGGAGCCGAGATTTTGAGGAATGAACGGTACTCGAACCATTTTGTCCAATCTAGGGTGCAACGGTGAATGGTGACCATCCTTTTCACGGGTTGAGTTTCTCACAATATACACGCGGGGCTCAACCAAGCGGAATTCCGGCATACACTTGCCGATTGTTGCCCCGATATAAGAGGGGTCACAAATGAGGTAGAACTCACCACCGAAGTAATAGCCGTTGCCATAAGTGAGGCAATCGGTGAAATGCACGGCTGTACACTCGTGACCGGGATATTCCACAATCTGGACATCAAGGCCCAACAACGACCGCACGAGAAAAGCATAAAGGATGGAGCGGTCCTCACAATCGTTGTTGTTGTAGTAGAAATTCTCCTCAACAAAATAAGCCTTCTCACGTCCATGAGATACGCTGTCATTTTCGTAACCAAACACATATTGGACAAAATGCAACAAGGCATTGGCAGCCTCACACTGGGTCATGTCTTCGATTTGAGGTCTCAATTGTCCAAGGATAGTGTCTTGGAATTGGGGCATCACTACAGAAGTGACATAGTTTTGAAGATCCATCATCGGATAGTTGCGCAGCATCTCCATGATCCCCTCATTGACCGTACAGGTTATACGAATCTTGCCGTCATCAAGTTCGCACAGGCGGTCCTCGCCTGAGCGAACTTTCAAAGAAGTATTATCAAACAACAGATTGATAGAGTGTCCCTCGCCAACATCCTTTTTGGAAGGGTCACAAGCGACGATGACAGACAGTTTTTCCTCAGCAGATTCCTCATCGTCAAAAAACAAGTAGAACTCTTTGTCACCAACCCTTACAAATTGATTTTCATAGACGGCCTGCTTGATGGGCACCAACAGCACCAACTGGCGTTCGGTACGGGCCAAGCGCACATCATATCCCATGCCTACTAGCAGATAATGGTCGAGCACCATCCTGTCGAGGGGGCTGCAATTATTCAGCAACGCATTCACATACTCCCTCACCAGTTCAAATACGAACCAGTCATTCAGACCTAATTCGTCAGATAATGTACGCAAAGAAGACAAAACCGCATCAACTTCCACCTTATTTTTATAGCTATTCCAGGCTTCAGCGACATCGCTCTCTCCCATCGATTGCACCTTGGCAGGATGGAGTTTAGCGACATGTAACGACTTTCCGTAAAAAGAAAATACTAATTCGTTGTCCAACGCGGGCACATCAACGGCCATGGGACAAGCCGGCTCACCGGCGAAAACAGTGACAACAAGCAGCCATGCCAAACAGCACAGTGCCAAAAATCGATATATTCCAATGTGTGCCATAATAATAAGATACTTTTCCAACGCCCAAATTTAGCATCATTTTTCCGAAAAAACAAATAAATTATCATTTTTTCTTCTTGAGCCACTAAAATCTACGGTCTAAAAAACTAAAGCCTTAACACCAAAAACTTCAAACTTTAAACCCTAAACTCTAAACTTTGTACTATCTTTGCAGCCAAATTCGATAAGGCAATATGCAAAACATCCGCAATGTGGCCATCATCGCACACGTCGATCATGGCAAGACAACTCTGGTAGATAAGATGTTAGCGGCAGGCAACCTGTTCCGCGACAACCAAAACATGGGCACTCAGATCCTTGACAGCAATGACCTGGAACGCGAGCGAGGCATCACTATTCTGTCCAAGAACGTGTCCATTTCCTATAATGGTTACAAAATCAACATTATCGACACTCCGGGGCATAGTGACTTCGGCGGTGAGGTAGAACGCGTGCTCAACATGGCCGACGGCTGCCTGCTGCTCGTGGATGCCTTTGAAGGGCCGATGCCCCAGACTCGCTTCGTTTTGCAGAAAGCTTTGCAACTGGGTCTCAAGCCCATCGTTGTCATCAACAAGGTGGACAAGCCCAATTGCCGCCCTGACGAGGTGCAGGAGATGGTCTTTGACCTGATGTGCAACTTGGACGCCAACGAGGATCAACTGGACTTCCCCACAATCTTCGGCTCGGCCAAGCAGGGCTGGATGAGCGAAGACTGGCAGCAGCCCACCGACAACATCACCGCCGTTCTTGATGCCATCATCAAGTATATCCCTGAACCCGAGATGATTGAAGGTGATGCCCAAATGCTCATCACGTCGCTGGACTATAGCAGCTATGTGGGACGTATCGCTGTGGGTCGTGTTCACCGCGGCACGCTGCGTGACGGCATGGAGGTTGCCCTGTGCAAGCGTGACGGAGAGGTTGTCAAGCAGAAAATCAAAGAGTTGCGCACCTTTGAGGGCATGGGACAGAAGCATGTCGAGAGCGTGAGCAGCGGCGACATCTGCGCTATTATCGGTCTTGAAAACTTTGAGATCGGCGACACCGTCACCTTGCCCACCAACCCCGAGGCGCTGCCCCGCATAGCTATCGACGAGCCGACGATGTCGATGCGCTTCTGCATCAACGACTCACCTTTCTTTGGCAAGGATGGCAAGTATGTGACATCACGCCACATTTGGGACCGCCTGCAACGAGAGTTGGACAAGAACCTCGCCCTTCGCGTCGAGCGCACCGAGAACGAGGACGCATGGAACGTCTTCGGCCGTGGCGTGCTCCATCTGTCGGTGCTCATCGAGGAGATGCGCCGTGAGGGCTATGAGCTCCAGGTGGGCCAGCCTCAGGTTATCATCAAGACCATCGACGGCGTGAAGTGCGAGCCAATTGAGGAACTGAGCATCAACGTTCCCGAGGAATACTCAAGCAAGATGATTGACATGGTCACCCGCCGCAAGGGAGAAATGACAATGATGGAGACCCAGAACGACCGCATCCACCTCGAATTCAAGATTCCTTCTCGCGGCATCATCGGCTTGCGCACCAACGTGCTTACGGCCAGCGCCGGCGAAGCCATCATGTCTCACCGCTTCTTGACCTACGAACCCTGGAAGGGCGAAATCTCACGCCGCACCAACGGCTCACTCGTCGCTATGGAAGGCGGTACAGCCTATGCCTACGCCATCGACAAGTTGCAGGACCGCGGACGCTTCTTCATCTTCCCGCAGGAGGATGTCTATGGCGGACAGGTCGTGGGCGAGCACACCAAGGAGAAAGACCTGGTCATCAACGTCACCAAATCCAAGAAGCTGACCAACATGCGCGCCAGCGGTGCTGATGACAAGGTCAGGATAGTACCTCCCATCGTGTTCAGTCTGGAGGAAGCCCTGGAATACATCAAGGCCGACGAGTATGTGGAAATTACTCCTAACCACATACGCATGCGCAAAATCATTCTCGACGAGCTCGAGCGCAAGCGCATCGCAAAGGCCAACGGCCAGGACGAAGACTAAAGATTCTTACAACGACAACGGATTGAGGCTATAATTACATTCCAATAGCCTTGACCTGACTCTCAAAGGCGTCTCGATCTCCGATGGCGCCATTTTTTATCTTTGCCCGATAATTATAGATTGTATTCACCGAGTAATGCAGGAACTCAGCAATGCGGCTGCTGTCCTCTATGCCCAGACGGATTAAGGCAAAAATGCGGATGTCGGTGTTGAGTACGCCCGGCTCGGTGAGCGTGATGCGGCATTCGGGACGCAACAGGGCGTTGAAATCATCGACAAAATTGGGGAACAAGTGAAGGAAGGTGCTGTCGAACATTTCATACAGCTCCGATAGGTTCTTGTCGCGGTGCTCACTGTTATTGGTGAACTTGTAAAGAGCATCCAGGTCGCGGCTCTTGACCATCTTATTGATGCGCTTGCGCATTTCGTCCAGGCGGTCGATATAGAATGAACAGAGGTGGATAAACCGGCCCACATACTCGTCCTTAACACGGTTGGACTCGTTGAGCTGGGTATTGGTCTCATGCAGTTTACTATTCAGGTCTGACAACTGGGCATTCAACTGAGCCAGCTGGGTATTGCTTTCACTCAGTTCGTTACGGGCCAGTGCGAGTTTCTTGCGTTGACTATTGCTATAGAACAGGATTCCCAAGAACAAGGCGGCAAGCAGACTCGACACGAGAGCAAGAACAAGCAACAGGCGGTTGGCCCGCTTTAGCGAAGCCTCATAATTGTCGCTTACGGCAGTCAAGACGGGTGAAATCTGGCTGTTGCGCTTCAAGGTGTTGAACTTGCTGGCGCACTGCCAAGCGAAATGGATGTAGCGGTAGGCACGGTTTAAGTCGCCGTCCCCCATGAGCAGGTTGGCCAGTTCCCACATGGCGCCCTGATCCATCACGGCATTCTCGACATCACTCAATGCCGACTGTGTAACCCAGTAACGAGCCTGTACCGAATCGCCCAGCAAGGCATAATCCAGATAGCGGTAAAACGAGACGATGGCATACTCGTGCGACCCTTTCTTGACCTGCTTGAGGCGCATATCGCTAAAACGGAGGGCACCCTTGCCATCGCCCGAGTTAAAGCGCTCTAACTCTTTCATCTGCAGCGCCTCGTCATCATTCATCGATACCTTGGCCGTATCGATCATGCTATTGTACCGGCCATGCTTGGCATAATACTCCTCTTGCAGATGCGGCACCTTGCAATAATAGCCCAATTCACCGTACAGGTTGGCCAGCGTGATGTAATAGCGTCGCTTGTTGTTGGCATCGGTGTTATGCTCGCCATCGATGGAGTTCAGGATATCCATTGCCTCGTGATACATGCCCGACTCGGTACATTGAAAAGCCAATAACAGTCGGCACTCATCTACACGGATGGGATCGTTCAGCCGCTCAGCCAGCACGATGCAACGTCCAATGTAATGGATGGCAGAATCACTCATGTAGGACTTGTACTCATCATACAAGTGGCGGCACATCTCATACTGCACCTTATTGTCATCGGTGACCTCAAGGGCCGTCTTATACTTGTGAATGCGATTCTCGCGTTCCTGAACATAGCGATCAGTCATCTCAATCGCCTTGTCCAGTTTCCTATATTCTTGTTCCAGGTCTATATTGCCGGCCGCCGTCACATTCATACATGACAACGCCAAAAAGAGCACAAATAAGATGTCCTTTTTCATCACTTCAAGAGGTTAATTGCTAAGCGCTGCAAATGTATATTTAATATCCCGCATGGGCAATAAAAAGAAGAAAAAGTTGGCAAAAAACAGTGTTTTTCACCGAAAACAAGACTACATTTTAACCACTTTTTAACGATTGGCAATTTTTCACAAATAACTGTTAGCCAAATAACTAAAGAATCCAAGTGGATGAAATCATCCACTTTTTTGTCATCTAAGTGAACAACACATATTATATTACACTAAATTTGCGATGCAACCGCCATTAACATGGCATTAACCAAAATGACTTTTTAATGTTCTGTTCATTTGACCTGTAATGAATAACCAAATATTTCAAATTTTATTTATCAACCAAAACAAATGTAACATGAAAGAGAAAAGATTACTTTCACTGCTGTTGACAGTCATGCTGTCCATAGCGGCATTTGCACAAAATCAGACATTCACGGGTACCATCGTTGACCCCAACGGTGAACCGGTGATTGGTGCTACGATTGTGCAAAAGGGAACGTCGAATACGGTAGTTACCGACTTCGACGGCAATTTCTCCATCAACGCACCTGCAGGTGCCGAGTTGGAAATCACTTATGTGGGCTTCGGCAAGCAGACCGTGGTTGCCGGCAACAACATGCACATCATCCTCACCGAGGACGCCGAGTTGCTTAACGAGGTCGTAGTCATCGGTTACGGTGTGCAGAAGAAGAGCGTTGTAACGGCCTCCATTGCCAAGGTTTCTTCTGAAGACCTGGCCGGTAAGACCCGCCTGCGCGCCGAGGATGCCCTGAAGGGTATGGCCGCTGG
>CAMYUW010000011.1 GCA_947302275.1 uncultured Prevotellaceae bacterium | reverse complement strand
ACTGCTCTTTCAAGAATGAAAATCTTGCGTCCTAGCCGATAGACGAATGGGCCGAGAAGCGGATTTTTTCCGCAAAAGCGACTGCAAAATTAGAACAATTTTTTGAACTGACAAAATTTCGCCCGCCGAAAAGGGAAAAAAGTTGCGTTTTTTGGTCTTTTGTGCCCCGTGATTGCCGAATAATGAGTAAATTAGCGGCATGTATGAGAAGTTAAGGGGCATTGTGCTGAACACGATACGGTACAGCGATAAGCATAATATCGTGCACATCTACACCGATGGGCGCGGATTGCTGTCGTTTGCTGTGCCTCAAGGCAAGACCCACGCGGCGCGGATGCGGAATGCAATGCTCATGCCCTTGTCGCTCATTGATCTGGAAGCCGGCATTCGCAATGGGCGGGACTTGGCGGTCCTGCGTGAGTTGCGCCGCAACTACCCGCTGGCGACCTTATATAGCGACCCGATTAAAAATGCCATTGCCCTATTCATTAGTGAACTGCTTGCTCATGTCATTCAAGAGCCCGAGGGCAATGCCCCGTTGTTTAGATACATCGAGCAGTCGGTGCAGTTGCTGGAGCAAATGACAGATCAAGTAGCCAATTTCCATATCTGTTTTCTTTATCATTTGGGAGCTCACCTGGGCATCCAGCCCAATATGGAGAGCTATAACAAGGGACACTGGTTTGATATGACTGAAGGTGTGTTTGTTCCGTCGGCTGTGCGTGGACATGCTTTGTTGCAACCCCAGGAAGCTCAAGTCCTCCATTTGCTGTCGCGCATGACTTTCAGCAATATGGCTGTTTTCCGCTTCAATCGCGAGGAACGTAACCGTATGCTCGACGTTATCATCAGCTACTACCGCTTGCACAATGCTGCCATCGGCACTCTGCGTTCCCCCGATATCCTCAAGCAGTTGTTCATATAATCAAGTTCCTGAAGCTTTTGCTCCAGGAACTTGAGTTTAGAGTTTAGAGTTTAAAGTTTAGAGTTTAGGGGAAAATACAAACCCTTAAAACCTAATACCTTATTAGTTGAGTGTGGGGTTACCAGCTGCCGCCTCCGCCGCCTCCGCCGAAGGAACCTCCGCCGAAGCCTCCCCAGCCTCCACCGCCGCCAAAGGAGCCTCCACCTCCCCACGAGCCGCCGCGACCCCAGTCGCTGCCGCTAGTGAAGATGATGGGACCGCCCCAGGTGCCGGTGTCGCCGTTGTTGCGGTTTCTGCCATTACCCTGATTGCTCTTGTGGGCCAGATACATGAAGAGCGCAAAGATGGCGATAAACATGATCAGGGCGAACAGGGCGTCTTCATCGCCCTGCTGGGCGTAGTCTTCCTCGTTGTATTCACCGACTGCCAGGTCACGCACGACTTTTGCGCCTGCCCAGACACCTCCCAGATAGTCATTATCCTTGAAGTAAGGAATCATTTCTTGGTTGACGATGCGGGTGCTGGTGGCATCGGTGATAGCACCTTCCAGGCCATAGCCCGTGGCAATAAAGGCTTCACCCTTGCTGTCAGCGGTTTTGGGCTTGATGAGGATGACAACGCCATTGCGGTTCTCCTTGGTTCCCACGCCCCATTCTTGGCCGATGCTGTAGGCCATCATCGCTTTGTCGTAGTCGCCAAAGTCATTCATGGTGACCACGCAAATCTGGTTGCTGGTCTCCATGGCGATACGCTCAAGCGAGTCTTCAAGCCACTGGCAATTGTCCAGAATGCCGGCGAAGTCGTTGACCAGGCGCGGTGGATTGGGGCGCGGCGGCACTTGCGCTATCGCCATTACAGCTGAAAAGCACAGGATAAGACATGCCGTCAGGCGCAGGATCGATTTATTCCATGTTGCCATAGTCATCGTTGTGATCGTCAATTAGGTCGTCATCGTCCTCGTCATCAAAGGAGACTTCGTTGCTCAATTCGTTTTCATCGTCGCGCTCGCCAGGGAAATACTCTGACAGGCGTTCGCCCATATGGGCGATGATTTCACACAGGCCGTCAACTGGACGTCCAGCCTTGAGGAAACGTGTCAATTCCTCCACCTCCGAGTCCCAGAAACCTCGGGGAACCACCGCATTGATTCCCGTGTCACCCAGGATGGCCAGTTTGCGGTCATCGTATGCGATAAAAATCAGTACGGCATTGCGGCGCTTGGTCGTGTAGAGGTGCAGGCGGTTAAATGTCCTGGTCGCACGCTTCATCACATCACCGCGGCACCGAGGCGTCACGTGGACGCAAATCTCGCCCGTCGTGTGACGCTCGGCGGCTGTAATGGCGTCGGCGATACGACGCTGGCCCTCACTGGGAATGAAATCGGCCAGTGCCATTGTTTTACTTGCTCTCGCTGGTTCCGAAGTCTACCTTGGGAGCCTTGTCAGCGCCCTCTTGTGCCTGGAAGTAAGGCTTCTCACCGAAGTTGAAGATGCCGGCGATGATGTTGGTGGGGAAAGTGCGGCGCTTGGTGTTATACTCACGAGCCACCTCGTTGAACTTGTTGCGCTCAACAGAGATGCGGTTCTCAGTGCCCTCCAGCTGGTTCTGCAATTCCAGGAAGTTCTGGTTGGCCTTCAGGTCGGGATAGCTCTCGCTCACGGCAATCAGTCGGCTCAACGCATTGGTGACGTCGCCCTGTGCTTCCTGATACTTCTTCAAGTCTTCAGGAGTCATGTTGGTGGGGTCGATGGTTACCTTGGTAGCGTTGGCGCGGGCCTCGATGACACCCTCCAGGGTCTCCTGCTCGTGCTTAGCATAGCCCTTGACGGTCTCCACCAGGTTGGGAATCAGGTCAGCGCGACGCTGATACACGTTCTCCACTTGAGCCCAAGCGGTTTCCACACTCTCTTGGTCCTGAACCAGGCCGTTATAGCTGTTCTTTACCCAGCCAAACAAAGCGAGGGCGATAACGCCCAGGACAATAAGTCCAATACATCCTTTTTTCATTGTCGATTAATTATTTATAAGGTGAATAAATTTTCTACAAATGGCAAATTTACAAATATCCTTGTAAACTAGTGCAAGAGTTGTGCCACTTTTTTTCAAATCTTTATGATTTGGCACTCGTCACACGTTCAATTGGCTGAATTGGGTGTAATACAGGACCAGACGTCCCCATGTGTAGAGGCGCCCGGTCTATTGATATGATTTGCTTACATCCTGGCTATAAAGATTATCTTTATAATGCCAGTCTCAAACCGATGCCATGGCTTCGATAGGTGGGAATGACGCCATTACGGAACGAAACGCGGCAGAACCATTCGTCGAAGTACCAGTTGCCTCCCCGATACACCTTTGTGGTTCCAGTTATGGGGCCAGTGGGGTTTGTCAAAGCACTGGGACTGTAGTCACCATACCAGTCTTGACACCACTCATGGACGTTGCCGCTCATGTCAAACAAGTCTAACTCATTAGACGACCGTGTCGCCACGTCATGAGTGCCATGGGCGCCGCTGCCCCGATATTCCCATGAATCATTATATGAGTACCATGCCACGCTCGGGAGGTAATTGCTGCCAGCATACTTATAACCCAAAGACTGGTTCCCGCCGCGTGCTGCAAACTCCCATTCGGCCTCTGTGGGTAGCCTGAACTCCATGTCTGTGAGGGCATTCAGGGAGGAGATGAACTCTTGGCATTCTTCCCAAGTCACTTGCTCAACAGGGTGTTGGGTGCCTTGAAAATAGCTGGGGTTATTTCCCATGACCGCGGCCCAGAGTTCTTGGGTAACTTCAGTCTGGGCAATGTGATACGATGATAATGTCACTTGATGGGCAGGTTTCTCGCGGCTGCTAGGATCGCTACCTTGTTCGGGCGTGGCTCCCATCATAAATGTACCACCTTCGATGGGCACCATGACAAATGTCACACCGTTGACAGTAATTTCTTGGTATTGTGGTTCATCAATGGGCGGTAATTCCCCGCCGCCCAACAGATAGTCGATGAGGGTTGTGACATCGGCAATGCTCACGGTGCCGTCGGCATTGGCATCGGCCATGACGTCGTAGTTGTTGCTGCCTTCCAACAGTTGATCAATGAGCGTCGTTACGTCTGCTATAGACACTGAACCGTCTCCATTCACATCACCCCGCAGGCTGGCTGCTGCCGAAACAGAGAGTGGCATAATCAACATCAATAATGCCAATAACCGCGCAATTGAAGGAATAACATGCTGTTTCATTTTTGAAAAACTGAATTAATGAACCTTAATGTATCTTAATGTACTTTTTTGTACTGCGGGTATTGTCGCTATGTGTAGTCTCCTCTATGTTGAAACCCTCAAATGGTCTGTCGCTGGTGTTGCCTCGCAGGTTATAATAACGCACGTTGGAGTTACTGCGCGATGTTGTTTCCGGTTCAGGCTTGACATCAATCTCGTCAACCGATGTCAGTGGGTTGTATCCCTCGTCGTTTATGGGCTCCAGATAGAATGACCTTAGGGGTTCGTAACCTTTTTCCGCCATCAACTCGTCCCAGTCGGCTGGCAGTTCCACTTCGGCGGTGGACATGCCTCCACCGGGCATGGTCTGTATTTTGTTGCGAGAAGCATCTCCGGTGACGAGAAATGCTGTCTCGCCCTTTTGCATCGTGGGGATGGTCATCATGTAGGCGTCATCGCAGGCATACCACTCGGGTGTTTGGGTCATGGCTGCATCTTCCTCATCCTCTAGCTCTGCCATATATTCCTCCAGTGATGTGTGGTTAGGGTTGATCGCACTGCCTGGATTGGCGTAGTAATGGGCGTAAGCACGTTCGTATAGTGGGCGCCGTGCAGTGGTAATCAGTTGGTCCTCAAGGTGGTCAATGCTGCCATAGGTGTCCTTGAGAATTGCGGCGACTTCCTCGGTCATGAGAATGGTGCGGTTTGTGTACTGAACGCCGCTGCCCAGTGCCAACTGGCAGCGCTCGGTGATATCCCAGGCTAGCAGTTGCATAATCTTCTCGCCGTCGGTCGTGGCAGGCGGCATGTTATTGCCCCACAATAGGGTGGATGCCACGGTAATGGCGCTACTATTGAGGTCGATACCTTGTCTCACGTGGTAAGGATTCCATCCCACACGCAGGCAAGCCTCATCATCCTCGGCAAGGCACCACGAAACAGGATAGCCAAAAGTGCCCATACGGTCTTGCTTTACATAATATCCTGCGAGATTGAGCATTGCCAAATTCATGAAGCGGCCTATGGCGATATTGGCGGCTTCGTTGATTTGACCTTGGCCATGGTCAAGGCCCAACTGGCGCGCCACGGGCCCATTGGCCCAGCAATAGGGTACCCAGGCATGAGTGCTGCCAAGGGTGCGGCGGAAGTCGCCCGAGGTCATGGCCTTGGTCAACGCAATCAACAAGGGCATATATTCAGGTTTACAACCAGCCATCACTCCGTTCACTGCCACATGCCACACCAGTGAGGAGCGGTATGACGGCGACAACACGGCGATAGTGCGGTTCCAGCGGTAGTCGGTATATTTCATGAACTCTTCAACACGAGCCTTGGTGGGCGGGATAATCGGCATGCCATCGCTCCATAGCATGTCGCGGAAGAATTCGTTCACCTCGTCGATAGTGCCGCTGAATACAGGTTCCTGCGGGTCGGCGGCTTCGGGATGTGAGTTCTCGTCAATCTCTTCTTGGGTGATGTCGTAACATAGCATATCTAGGATCTGAGGCCATAGTACTTCTCGGGTGTTACGTTTGAGCTCTTCCTCGGTGTGAGAGGCAAAAGCCCCTGGATAAAGAGCAACGCGCAGCACGGGTACTCCGTTATTATAGGCGGTTGTCTTGGCCTGGGTATCGAAGCCTGGGGCCGCAATCATTACAGACGGAATGCCGATGTATTCGGCAGCGATACATGAACCTGTCTCCTTGGGCGTGCAAATGCCACATCCGCCATTGCCCGATATGACGGCATCAACACCATATTCAATCAGGCGTTGCTGGAATCGTTCGACTTGCGGTTTGCGGGAACGGGGGCCAGGAAACAGGCCGGCTGAGCCGATTTCGTTCAAGACATAGACTGTAGCAGTGGGAAAATACTCTAGAATGAGTCTCTTGAGTTCCATATGGGTGACGCTGGCCATGAACGAGCCGCCCACTAGGGCAATGGTTTTCCCGTCAAAGGTATCCAAACGGGGTGCCAGTTCAATCATCTCTACCGATGATTGCCCGATTGGAGAAATCACATCATAGGTGCCTTGTGTCTCGTCCCCGCCGCAATCGCCACTGGGGTCACAGGTCTGCGCGCCTGCGTTCAATGCTAGGAATAACACGCTTGCAAGCAACAAGAATCGTTGGAATGTATGGTATAGCATAATAAAATAATGAGTTTTGAGGTTTTTACATTAGAAGGATGCAGGAAAGCCCCCAAAGTTAAATCGAAAGACATGAAAAATAATCGCTGTGCTCGTTTAACTTTTGATACAATCCTGCATCATTTATAATGTATGGCAATCAAGACCGACGACAAGCTGTTGCAGCAGATGCTATATGACCCATCGCGTCGCGAGGAAGGGTTCAGGATGCTCATGCGCCAGTATGGACGCACCATCTATTGGCATATCCGCCGCATTGTCGTTGGGCATGAAGATGCCGAGGATGTCTTTCAGGAGACTTGCATCAAGGTATTGGGCAATATCAGTTCCTTTCGGGGTGACGGCTCTTTACTTACCTGGCTTTATCGGGTGGCAACCAATGAGGCTTTGCAACACCTGAGGCGACAAGCCCACTTGTTCCAAAGCATTGACTCGCTGGGAGACACGTTGGCTGAGAGACTAAAGGCCGAGGCAATGCTTCACGAGAATGAGGCTGTCATCATCTTTCAGAATGCTCTGCTCACATTACCCACCCAGCAGCGCATCGTTTTCAACCTGCGATACTACGATGAGCTGAGCTATGAGGAGATTGCCCGCATCACGGGCAAGAGCGTGAATACGTTAAAGACCAATTACCACTATGCTACCGAAAAGGTAAAGAGTTACATAAAAGAACACTCGAGATGAATGACTTATTGAATGACATAGGTAAGAAAATGCCTTACCAGGAGAGCGAGGACTATCTGGATCGTCTTTTGGTACAGGCTGCACAGAAGGCCATTATGCATGAGCACAAAAGGAAGAGTTCCCGACGGCTTGCCATGATGATAATCTCGGCAGCGGCTGTTGTGCTGCTCGTTGTGGGCATTGGCCTATCGGTGACTGGCCACGGCAGCAAGACGGTCATTGCCACCCAACAGGTTGAGAGTCCGATGGACCAGTTCTTGAATTCCCTCAGCGAGGAAGAATTGGCCCAGTTGCCTTATTATGAGATTGAAGAAATTCCTGAATACTAACCCAAATAAATGATTGACACGATGAAACAATTCATGATATTATTGATAGCTGTACTTGTAAGCCTCACAGCAGTGGCAAGTGACGTGAAAAGTGGTTCTCTCAACGAACGCTTCTATCAGGCCAAGGTGAGGGAGTTGACCTATCAGCTGCACATCACCACCGAGCAGCAAAAGAAGTTTGAACCCATCTACCGTGCCTACTGCGAGGAGATGTCAGCCTTGTGGAACGAACGAAAGAAGCCCGTCAAACCCAGCACGAGCACCGATGCAGCAGCCATGGCCAAACGCAAAATGGAGATGCAGCAGCGGGCGCAAGGTATCCGCATGAAATACATCGACAAGTTTGCCACCGTTCTCAACGCCAATCAGGTGAACCGTTTTTTTGAGGTTGAGAGCATGATTCAGAAGAAGCTCAAGGAACGTCGCAACCAGGCCCGTAACCAATAAGTGTAAGCACAATCATATAAAGAATGCCGACAAAGAATCATTTCCTTGCCGGCATTCTTATTACTTCTGTCTCAGACCTAAAGCCTAAAACCTAATTAAAACCTAAGAATCAATAGTTCTCAGCCTTAATCTGGAAGTAGGCTTTCGGATGGTTGCACACGGGGCACATCTCGGGAGCCTTCTTGCCGATAACGACGTGGCCGCAGTTGGAGCACTGCCAGATGGTATCACCATCGCGTGAGAACACGATGTCCTGCTTGATATTGTTCAACAGCTTCAGGTAGCGCTCCTCGTGGAGTTTCTCAATGGCAGCAACGCCTTCCATCTGCTCGGCGATCTCAATGAAACCTTCCTCACGGGCTTCCTCGGCCATACGCTTGTACATGTCGGTCCACTCGAAGTTCTCACCGGCGGCGGCATCTTCCAGGTTCTCGATAGTGCCCTTCACGGCACCACCCTGCAGGTGCTTGAACCACAGTTTGGCGTGCTCTTTCTCCTGATTGGCGGTTTCCTCAAAGATGGCTGCAATCTGCACATATCCGTCCTTCTTGGCCTTGGAGGCATAGTAGGTGTACTTGTTACGGGCCTGTGACTCGCCAGCAAAGGCTTCCATCAGGTTCTTTTCGGTCTTGGTTCCTTTTAAGTCTTTCATTTTGATAGTGATAAATTAGTCATTAATTGATTTGAATCTATTCCGCAAAGTTAGCAACAAAATTAGAATCCTCAAAATCCTCATTCGTTTTTTACAGAAAAAGTTCAGTGACACATGCAACGCATAATTATATCAAAATACGAATAACCCCAAACCTCCATAAATGACCATGAAAAGAGATTCATGATCATTAGGGGTCATTGATGTTCATTCCTGGCTTTAGAATTCGAGGCCGAGTTTGATGGAGAGGCAGTGGTAGGGGTTGTTCTGTTCGTTGCTGCCCTTATGGTGCCAGATGGCGGTGTTCCCGACGGAGATTACTGCAATGTCGGTGCTCTGCATGCTGTAACCCAGTGATGCGTTGATGGCCAGCTTGTCGGTCAATCCCATGCGGCATCCCAGCGAGGGGTTGAACATGAGGCTATAGGCTTTATTGCCCAGGGTGTAACCCACACGGCAGTCAAGATAAGGCGAAAATCTACTCTTCAACAAGTCAAAGCGAACGTCGGCAAACACGGGGAACATGTAGAAATCAGTTTTTTTGCCAAAATCATGTTTACTATGCTTGTTGTGGCTGATTTTCATGCCTGCACCAGCACCGACGAACAGCCACGGCTTGAATTGGTAACCATGGGTAGTGCTGAAGCCGAAATGGTCTTCTGAAATGGCGTCGATGGATTTGTAGAATTCCAGGTCAACGAAGCCGCGGTAACCCTTTTGCGGTCCCTTGCCGGGTGTGAAGTCGGTGCCGAGTGTCTGCTGGGGTTGCCAGTTCTCCTTAGTAATCTGCTTGATACGGTTCCAATAGATGGTCTGCAAGGTGCCGTCTTCTTCCTGAATGACCAGCGAATCCAGTGGGGCATAAGTCACGATCTTGCCCCTCACTTTGTGGCCATTTTTCAATTTCACCACCTCTTGTTTCCCTTTTTTGTTCTGGGTTTGCGCTTGAATGGCCATGCCGCCCAGCAGGCATAATGCCAGTATTAAGATAATCTTTTTCATGAATATATGTATAGAATAGTTGTAATGTGGCAAAGGTATATAAATTTCAGTTGCCAATCACAATTTCCACCTTTTTAATGTTAAAATTTCGAGGCTAACGCGCCTATTTCCTGTATTCGGGGCGGTGGCGGTAGTGGTTTCGTAGGGATTCAAATGCGGTGGCATCGGCTTTAAGGCGGGCGGTGTCGGCGAGGATGTCGTAGCTGGCGGCGATGCCATCGAGGGTGACCTGGGGGGCGCCTGTAGCGGGGGCAGTAACTGCGGGTACGGGGATGTCCCATCCGTAAAATTCGTTCAATGCCTCAAGCATCATGGCGGTACCGCGTTGCTTGCCCTCGGCGCTGTAGCCGGCAATGTGCGGGGTGGCAACGATGGCTTTTTCCAGCAGTTTCTGGGAAATACCGGGTTCGTTTTCCCAGCAGTCGAGAGCCACATCGCCATGCCAGCCTAGCAGGGCGGCGTTGTCGGCAATGGGGCCACGGGCGGCGTCAATAATCAGGCGGCCGTGAGCCAATCGGTCCAGGAAGGCCTGGTTGCACAGGTGCCACGTGGGCCACAGGCCGTCACGCGTGAGCGGTGTGTGGAAGGTGATGATATCGCAATGCCGCTGCAACTCATCGAGAGACGAGAAAATGTCACCACTAGAACCGTCCCCATGTTCCCGTGGTGGGTCGTTGAGCAGGACGGTGAAGCCTAGTTGGCGGGCCCAGCGGGCGACGATGGAACCGATGTGGCCGACACCGACTACGCCCAGGGTGAGGCCATTGGCAGTGGAGATGCCGCGGGCCTGCATCCAGGCATGAATGGCGGCGAAAACCCATTGGGCGACAGCAGGGGCGTTACAGCCTGGAGCATTGCGCACGGTGATGCCGCGGGCAGCGCAGTAGCCGAGGTCGATGTGGTCGGTGCCGATGGTCGCCGAGCCGATGAATCGCACGCGGCTGCCGTCGAGAAGGGCGGCATCACAGCGGGTGCGGGTGCGCACGATAAGCGCGTCGGCATCACTGACGGCCTCGTGGGTGATATTGCCCGGTTCCAGGTACACCACTTGGGCGTGCGGCTCAATGAAGCCCTGGATGTGCGGAATATGGTTATCTATAATGACTTTCATGACAATAGCAGTTGAATGGAATAGAAAGCAATGCACCCCATCATGAGCACAAAGATAAACACATATCGGAGTGGCGTGTTGCGCAGCGTGTGGGCATGGGCAATCTGAACAGCTGTCATGATGCTGAGTAGGGGCAGATAGACTGCTGCGTTGCTGTAATCGATACACAGGGCAATGACCGCCATGACGAGCATAAACACAAAGAAGGCGTTATACACGCGCGTCTGCATCCTGTAGTTCATGATGGTCATCAGGTTTATTACAGCCAGCACGAGGCCCATCACAGTAACCACTGCGACCAGCACCAGCAAAGGACTGACCGCCGTTTGTCCCGCCATTTCCCAGATGCCGGTGAATTGTGGCATGTTGAAGTCGGCTGGCTTGGCAATGCCCATCCCCAGCACAATCCAGAACGGAGTGATCAGGCCGAAGAACATCGCCAACACACCCTTAAGGTTGAGCACGCCCATGTTGAGAAACCCCAACAGGAAGGCGGGAATCAAAGCCAGGAAACCATAATGGAACATACTGCCCGCTGCCGCGACCGCAAACACCAGGAAGATGTTGCGCTGAGAATGGCGGTCCTGATAGGATGCAAACAGGGGCAACACCAGCAGCACCGTCAGCAGGGACAATAAGGTGCCGATATGGAATGAAACGAGTCCTGCGGGATGAGCCAGTTGTAGCAGGAAAAACGCCGACACAAACAGGTGGGTCACAGCCCGCACATAGCTGAATACCTTGTTGAGGGCCAGCATGATGCCTCCTGTGGCCAAGATGCACAGCACGTTGACCGCTGCCGGGAGCGCCGGGCCGCCAATGGCAGTGCCCCTGATGCTGAAAAAGACCCCAGTACTCTCATCGGCATGAGGCTGCACCCCCATTGTCAGGGCCACAGCCGTCGCTACCATGAGCGCCAGGGCACACAGTATCATGAACGGTCGCCCGTTAAAGTACTCGTTGATGTGTTCGCTAGACGTCATTCCGCATCAATGCAGAAGACAAGAAAGACAATAAGGACAACAATTATTCACACAACGGGGATTGATAACTATTGTCGTTGTTGTCTTTCTTGTCTTCCTGAAATTTATTCGTTGTCGTTGTTGTCTTGAGGTTTCTGGTCAGTGGGCTCATCCAGGTCGCGGCGTTTCCAGCTCTTGCGCCGGCCGTGGATGATGGGCACTTCTTTATCGGCGCCGAGGGTGGGTTTGCGGTCACGCAGGATACGCTTGGCAAACGTGGCGGTATGGCGGAATTCCTGGTCAAAGTCATCATCGTAACGCCCTGCCTTGTCGCGGTTGTCCACGTCAGACATCATTCGGCGGTCACGGGCGACCTTGGCGCGGCGCTGGCGTTCCTCCTCGCTGATGGGTTTCTCATCGCGTGGCGGGCGCTCGTCGTCAAAGCGTCGGCGCGGGCGGTCATCACTGCGGCGCGGGCGGTCATCGCCACGACGGGGGCGGTCATCACTGCGGCGCCTGTCGTCGTCTCGGCGTCGGGGACGGTCGCCATCCCCCTCAAATCGACGTGGACGGTCGCCACGTTCAGCCCTGTTGTAGTTGCCCTTGCTGCGTTCGCTGGCACGGAACCCCTCGTTGCGGATGTGCTCGCCACGCTCGCGCAACTCGTCATAACGGCCTTCAAAGATGACATATTGCAGCAACTCGCAGTCCAGTCCGCCGTTATTGAGGGCATACTTCACCGAAGGCTTGAGGCCGATCTTGAAGTACTGGTCTTTATCGTAGCAGATGAGCCACGCGTTATAGCCCCTGAAGGTGTGCTTGAGCGCGAATCCCAGGTCACGGTAGAACTGGTCGATATCCTCGACCGAAAGACGCTCGCCATAGGGCGGGTTGGTGATGAGCGTGCCATGCTCGGGCACTTGCTCGATCTCGTTGAAGTCGCGGCGTTCCAGCTCGATGTACTTGTTCAGACCGGCGTTCTTGACATTGGCGCGTGCAATGGCAATCGCCTTGCCCTCGATGTCGCTGCCATAGATCTTGTGGGTAAATTCCCGCTCATTGCTGTCATCGTTGTAGATTTTGTCAAACAGCTCCTCGTCATAGTCGGGCCATTGCTGGAAGGCATAGTGGTCACGGTATACACCGGGAGCGATGTTGGCAGCGATAAGGGCGGCCTCCACAAGGAATGTGCCCGAGCCGCACATGGGGTCAACCAGGTCGGTCTTGCCGTCCCAGCCGCTCAGCAGGATGATGCCCGCGGCCAGCACCTCGTTGATGGGCGCATCGGTTTGGGCTACGCGCCAGCCACGCTTGAACAGCGGATCGCCGCTGCTGTCGAGCGAGAGGGTCACGTCACGGCCCGAGATGTGGATGTCAAGACGGATGTCGGGATTGTCGAGGCGGATGCTGGGGCGCTTGCCATACTTGTCATTAAAGAAGTCGGCAATGGCATCCTTCACACGATAGGTGACAAATCGCGAGTTGGAGAAATTCTCACTGTAGGCCGTCACATCGACCGAGAAAGTCGTATCGACTTTCATCAACTTTTCCCAGTCAAATGACTTGAGCTGCTCATACAGGTCGTCGGCACCCGTCGAATTCAGCGTCAGGAACGGCTTGAGCACTCGGATAGCCGTGCGGCACGCGAAGTTGGCCCTATACATCATTTCCTTGTCACCCCTGAAGAAAACCACACGGTTACCCTCGGTAACATCCTCGGCGCCCAGGGCGCGCAACTCATCGGCAAGCACACCCTCCAGCCCAAGGAAGGTTTTGGCCGTCATGTCAAATTTGTCAGTCATCATGTTCAATTCAACTTTTTTGATGCCGCAAAGGTAGTGCAAGGTGAACACAAAACCAAATTTTGTGCAAGCCAAATGCCATGAAAACTTCTTGTTGTCCCTTATTTTCCGCGTTTCGCACGTCGTGAGAACGATTCTAAGAAGCAAGACAATAAACACTAATGCTCGCTGCACTCGCAATTAGTGGATTCTAGTCTTTAATTGGCATCTGCATTATTATTACAGGCCGATGGCTTGCACTACCGGGACATGACAGAAACCGCATTGCCTTACTGCTGGATAATGCGGGCTTTAACTATTCTGTCTCATCTGTGTATGTCTTATCTGAAAAATCACTATCTTTGCCGAAAAATTTAATAATCAATTACATCTAAAAATCAATGGAGAAAATTCAAGCAGGTAAATATGTTGAGCTCGTTTACGAGATTTTTGTGGTCAATGGTGACGAGCAGGTCAGTGTGTTCAAGTTCAAAAAGGAACACCCCGATGCCTTTGTCTTCGGGCTGGATGTGACGCTCATCGAGGGCTTCCAGAATCATATCATCAACCTTGAACAAGGCGAGAAATTTGATTTCACCCTGAAACCCGAAGAGGCCTTCGGTGCCAAGGACCCCAGTATGATTTATGAGCTCGAGAAGGAGATTTTCCACGTTGACGGCAAGTTTGACCACGAGCACATCCGCGTGGGCGCTATCGTGCCCATGATGACCCAGGACGGCATGCGCGTGGAGGGCATCGTGACACAGGTCACCGACGACAAGGTCACCATGGACTTCAACCACCAGCTGGCTGGTGAGACGGTGCGCTATGCCGGATTTGTTCAGCTTGTGCGCGACGCTACCCCCGAGGAACTCCAGCCCAAGCATCATCACGGTTGCGGTTGCGGCTGCGAGGACTGCGGCGGAGGCGACTGCGGCCATGACCACGGCGATGGCTGCGACTGCGGTTGCGGAGGCTGCTAACGAACTAATGTCGGCGGATTAAACGGATTAAATGGATTAAACGGATTTTTATTTGTGCAGACGCCAAAAAATCCCCTTAATCAGTATAATCTGCCGACAGAAAGAAAGGCGAGAAAGAGCCTAATTAAGGAAATTTTTCTTTAATTAGTTTGCATATTATAGAATAATGTGTACTTTTGTGGCGCATTTCAAATAGGTAATTTCTAAAACATTAATAATTAAAGATTTATTATGGCAAAATTTGATAAAGCAATCTTAGCCGAGAAGTACGGTATCACTGGTGTTACCGAGGTTCTCTACAATCCTAGCTATGAGGTAATGTTCAATGAGGAGATGAAACCCGGTCTGGAAGGCTTCGACAAGGGTCAGGAGACCGAGTTGGGTGCCATCAACGTGATGACTGGTGTTTACACCGGCCGTTCACCTAAGGACAAATTCATCGTTGACGATGCCAACAGCCATGACAAGGTGTGGTGGACCACTCCCGGTTACCCCAACGACAACAAGCCCGTGACTGAGGCTACATGGGCAGCCCTGAAGGGTCTGGCCGTGAAGCAGCTCAGTGGCAAGCGTCTGTTTGTGGTTGACGGTTTCTGCGGTGCCAACAAGGATACCCGTATGAAGGTGCGCTTCATCATGGAGGTGGCATGGCAGGCTCACTTCGTGACCAACATGTTCATCCGTCCCCAGAACGAGGAGGAATTTGACCAGGAGCCCGACTTCACCGTTTATTGCGCCAGCAAGGCCAAGGTGGACAACTACAAGGAACTGGGTCTGAACAGCGACACCGCCGTTGTCTTCAACGTGACCAGCAACGAGCAGGTTATCCTCAACACCTGGTACGGTGGTGAGATGAAGAAGGGTATGTTCTCGATGATGAACTACTTCCTGCCGCTCAAGGGCATTGCTGCCATGCACTGCTCGGCCAACTGCGACATGAACGGTGAGAACACCGCCATCTTCTTCGGCCTGTCGGGTACCGGCAAGACCACGTTGAGCACCGACCCCAAGCGCAAACTCATCGGCGACGACGAGCACGGCTGGGACGACAACGGTATCTTCAACTTTGAGGGTGGCTGCTATGCCAAGGTCATCAACCTCGACAAGGAAGCTGAGCCTGACATCTACAACGCCATCCACCGCGACGCGCTGCTCGAGAACGTCACCGTTGACGCCGAGGGCAAGATCGACTTCGCCGACAAGAGCGTGACCGAGAACACCCGCGTGAGCTACCCCATCTACCACATCAAGAACATCGTGCGCCCCATCAGCCACGCTCCCGCTGCCAAGCAGGTGATCTTCTTGAGTGCTGACGCATTTGGCGTGCTGCCTCCCGTATCGATTCTCGACTCGGAGCAGACCAAGTACTACTTCCTGAGCGGCTTCACCGCCAAGCTCGCAGGTACCGAGCGCGGCATCACCGAGCCTACTCCCACCTTCAGCGCTTGCTTCGGCCAAGCATTCCTGGAGCTGCACCCGACGAAGTATGCCGAGGAGCTCGTGAAGCGTATGGAAATGAGCGGTGCCAAGGCTTACTTGGTGAACACCGGTTGGAACGGTACTGGCAAGCGCATCTCGATCCGCGACACCCGCGGCATCATCGACGCTATCCTGAACCACAGCATCGACAACGCTCCCACCAAGGTGATCCCCTACTTCAACCTGACCGTGCCCACCGTGCTTGAGGGCGTTGACACCGGCATTCTCGACCCGCGCGACACCTATGCTGACGCTGCACAGTGGGAAGAGAAGGCTAAGGATCTGGCTGGCCGCTTCATCAAGAACTTCGTCAAGTACGAGGACAACGAGGCAGGCAAGGCTCTGGTAGCCGCTGGCCCCCAGCTCTAAATCCTTGAGGCAATAATAAAACAAATTTTATAACTGCCCTGATGGCATTTCCTTTCAATGATGGGAAATGCCATCTTTTTTCGGGTCGCTGTCATGAACGATATGACGAAAACCAGTCATAATATAACGGCAAGAAGACAGGGTAATGGCATGTTTCAGCGCGTTTAAAGTCAAAAAAAAACTTAAAACTCATTGTGTCAGCGAAAAAATGTGTACATTTGCAGGTTAATATCGAGATAATAATAAACCAACAACAAGAAATACAAAATGCGCAAGTTGTTTTTCATGCTGCTTTTGGCAGCGATTACCACTCTGAGTTGCCAAGCTCTGTCGGTGACCAATACTTCTGGCCGCTTGGCTCAAGCAATTGATGAGGAGCTCGACATCACGAGTCTGACGGTGACCGGTACGATGGATGCCCGCGACTTCTTGTTTATCACCAATTCGCTGGCTAACCTGACAACGCTCGACCTGTCGGGAGTCACAATTACTCCCTACAGCAAGGGCTCTGCACTCTACGGCACGGTGACGGCCTATCAGGAAAATGAGATTCCTCGTACAGCCTTTTTTGGCAAGAAGCTGACGAGTGTGACTCTGCCCGACAACCTTGAGTCCATTGGCTTTGCCGCTTTTGCTGGCTGTTATCAGCTGAGGAGCATCACGCTTCCAGCTACCCTGGCCTATATAGATGACTATGCTTTTGCCGGCACGGCCTTGACCAGCATTGAGGTGCCCCAGTCGGTACAGTTGATGGGTAAGGGCGTGTTCTCACGCTGCGAATCAATGACCAGCGCTGTGATCAATGGTCGCACTATCGGCGACTTTGCCTTCTTGGGCGACATTAAGCTGGCTAATGTCAACGTGGGTGCAAGTGTGAGCAAGATCGGGCGCGGTGCCTTCAACGGTTGCAAGCTCCTGCAGACGCTCAACATCGATCCTGCATGTCACATGACCCGCATCGATGAGGAAGCTTTCATCAACTCTGGCCTGCAGAACATCAACATCAAGTCGCTGGGTGTGGGCACAATCGGTGACTGGGCATTTGCTCAGACCAAATTGTCTAGCCTGCAGCTCAGTGACGAGACGACGACTCTGGGTGAGGGCGCTCTGGCCCACAACCCGCTGTTGACGACCGTGACCCTTCCCGGTCTAGCTCATCGTCCTGGCAGCGGCCGTGGCAATGGCAACGATGATGACAATCCCCGTTTCAATGCTCCTGGCCCCCGCCACTCTCTGGACCGCATCAGTGACTACACGTTTGCTGGCGACGAGGTGCTTCAGCCGGGCAGTATGCTCCAGGAGGGTGTTGCCGTAATCGGCAATTATGCCCTCTACAACGTGTGTGCCGACATTGACACCATGCGTCTGCCTTCAAGCGTTGTATATTTGGGCGATCGCGCCATGGCCGGTATGACTGGCATGCAGGTGCTCAAGACCAATGCTGCTGATGTTCCCCTTCTGGGTGAGGAGGTTTGGTTTGGTGTTGATCAGCCCAATATTCCCCTGATTGCCCCCAGTGCCGAGAGTACTGATCGCTATAGGGTGGCTGACCAGTGGATGTACTTCTTCTTCAATACCGGTGACGACTACCTGCTGGGTGACGTGAACGGTGACGGCTCAGTCACTATCGCTGACGTGACCACGCTCATCGATTACCTGCTGGGTGGCGGCGGAGATGTTGATGTTCGCGCATCCGACGTGAATAAGGATGGCTCAGTCACTATCGCTGACGTAACCACGCTCATTGACATGCTGCTGGGTGGTAACGCTGGCAAGTCGTTGCAGAATCTGCGCCTGCTGGGCAAGCGTCTGCCTGTAACGAGCGATGCCTTGGCATTGTCAACCGTATCGATGCGTGCCGGTGACACCCGCACCATCGAGGTAGCTCTCAATAACGATGAGCACGATTACACCGCACTGCAGTGTGAGGTGGTTCTGCCCGAAGGCTTGACACTCTTTGGCGTCAACGGTATCGACCGTGGCAGCGAGCACAACTACTTCAACCGTGTCAATACGGTGGAAGAGAACGTTTACACGATCATGGGTGTATCCTTCACCAATGCGAAGTACGCCGGTAGCGAGGGCAATGTAATGAGCCTTACCGTTACCGCTACCGAGGAATATGGCGCTCGCCAGGCCGAGGTAGTGCTCACCAACGTGGTACTCGTGACTACCGACAACGAGACTTACCTTGCTGGTGATGCAACAGGTATGATTAACGACAATCTGACGGGCGTCGAGCAGTTGACCGCCGATAAGGAAGTAGCCGGTATCCGCTACATTAATGTTGCCGGTCAAGAGAGCGACACCCCGTTCGATGGCATGAACATCGTGGTGACCACCTATACCGATGGCACTATCTCGACTGTCAAGGTCTTGAAGTGATAACCCACGGTTGAAACCACTGCGGAAACATGAGCGCCGCTTGTCCCCATGAAGGAGGCAAGCGGCGCTTACTGTTGATAAGGTTGATCAGTTCTTGTCGAGCAGACGGCGGTAGATGTCATGATAGCCTCGGGCTACGGCTGCTTCGCCATAAGTTGCCAGGGCCTGCTCTCGCGCCTGTTGGCTCAGCGACATGTGGCGCTCGTCATCGGCTAGGCACCAGGCGATGCCGTCGGCCAGGTCGCGACTGTCACAATAGCGGGCTACATATCCGTTTTTTTCATGGTCAATCATTTCGGGGATGCCGCCAACATTAAATCCCACACACGGCACGCCACAGGTCATCGCCTCGACGATGGTGTTGGGCAGGTTGTCCTGTAATGACGGAGTGACGAATAGGTCAACGGCATTATAAAGCTGCGCGATATCACGCTCATCTCGCAGGTAGTCCACAGTATGGACGGGAAAAGGCAGAGCGGATTTGACGGCCTGTGCGTCGCCGCCGAGAATCACAACACCTAAGTGCTGAGCCAGGTCGGGATGACGGTCGACCAGTTGACCGCAGGCCTCTTTCAGGTAGGCAAAGCCCTTGCGCGGATCGGTGATGCGCTGTGCGCCGAAAAGCATCAGCCGCATGTCTGTCGGCAAGTGGTACCGTTGTCGCGCTTCTTGGCGATCCATTGGTTGGAATACCTCGGCATCAATGGCATTAGGTACATTGGTCACCAGATGGCCGCGGGTGAGCGCACTCTGGCGGGCCAACTCAGCCATCCAGCGGCTACAGCCCACAAAGGCCATATTCTTGCCTTGATAAATCCTCAGTTTGCGGTTAAACACACGTCGGGCCAGGTCAATACCTATGCCGCCACCCGTCAGCATGGGACAGTGTTTGCACTGCGATTTATATCGGTCACAATCGCCTGAATAGTGGCAGATGCCTGTGAAATACCACTGGTCATGCAGGGTGATGACTACGGGCTTGCCGGATGCCAGGATGTGTTCCAGATTCTTCAGCGAGAGAAATCCTTGATTTACCCAGTGAAGATGGATGACGTCGGCTTGGCGGAACTCGTCCATCGATGTGAGGTCTGTGCCCGTGTTAGCAATATCTACCTGGAAAAGGTTACGGCGGCTTAGCCCGTTGGCGAGCCAGATAGCGCCACGCTCCCACAGGAACTTGGCACGTAGTTTCCACGATGGTGAGATAGCACTGACATCTGGCGCATCCGTTGTGCGGTCACGCACGAGCATTCGCGCCTCAACCCCGTTGTGGTTCAAGGCGTGCATCAGTCGGTTGGCGGCAATCGCCGCGCCTCCCGTGCGCTCAGCAGTATTGACAATCAGCACCCGCATATTCTCATGACAAAAGTACAAAAAAGTTGCATGAATGTAACTTACATCGATGCAACTTTTTCAGTGAAAGATGATGATTTGGTTATTTCTAGCCAACACCGACGCAATCGATTCTAAAAAGCTAGAGAGCAGTAGCAGTTTCGTCGGCAGTGAGGCATGCCGTGAAACCCATCTGGCGGGAGCGCTCACGGTCAAACATGCAATAGGTAACGTCGCCCTCGTCGCAAAGCCGCCCTTGACTGTCGTGCACGGTGACATGAACGGTATAGTAGTTGCGAACGTTGCCGGTGATGCGGCCTCGCAGGGTGATCTGCGGGTCACGCGTGGAGATGGGCCGACGGAATTTGACCTCCATCTTGGTGGTGACGCCAGCGGTTTGCAGGCGCCGCGAAAGTACCCAGTTGGCCAGTTCGTCGATAAGTGTGCTGATGATGCCGCCGTGCAGGGTCTCGACCCAGCCGTCATAATTCACGTTGGGTGACCATGTGGTAACGACTTCCTCGCCGTCTTCCCAAAACTCCAGATGCAGCCCAATCGGGTTTGTGGGACTGCAACCGAAGCAGTTGTAACCTTCCTTATTAAGATATGGATTAATCAATTTATTCATCTTGAGAAATGAAATATTGTCTTAGATGTTTAAGTTGTTTTTTACAATGGATGCGGATGCCATTGTGTTTATTGTTTTCCTATTATCTGTTGTCGTTCAGTGACTTTTCGGTGGTGCCAAATCTCGAGGCTGTTGATGGCGTTTTGCCACAGGATGTAACAGCCCGGGCCAGCCACCGATAGGGGACTGAGGTAAGTATAGGCGATCCACACGGCAAAGGCGGTATTCTTTTGTCCCAGACCCTGGCCACTCTCGATGACAGTGCCGAAGAAGTGCCCGATGTAGCGTCCCACGGCGAACTGTGCCAAGCAGATGAGCAGCGACACGATGGCAATGGTGAGTAGGAATACCAGCGGCGCACCGCTGTTGATGATGTTCTTCACCGTGCAGCCCGTGACGATGGTCAACGAGATGCCCCACATGTAGAACGACAGGTCCTGGATGGCCACCAACCGTTGTTGCACGCGCGGCAGGTAGCGCTTGACCAGATAGGCGGCAATCAGTGGCAATACCAGCACGAGGAACACCTTGTACATGATCATCCAGAAGGCGGTCCAGAAACTGATATCAACATCGTTGTCGATGAGCGGGAATACCACGGGAACAGCAAATACCGTAACGATATTGGACAGGAAAACATAGCTGGTCATTGTCTCCAGGTTGCCACCCAATTTGCCCGTAACTACTGGCGCAGCGCTGGCACCAGGACAGATGACACAAGTCAGAATGCCCTCCATTAGGATCAGGTCTTTTCCCTTCATCTCGAAACCCAAAATCAGCGCCACCAATAGTATGACAAGGGCAACTTGGAACACCGACACCCACAGGTGCCACATCGCCGGGCGCATCTTGTGGAAATCAACCCTCAAGAACGTCGTGAACAGGATCAGGCTCATGAACAGCGGCAGGATGGTGTCGAATATCGGCTCCATCACTTCGCTCACCGGGTCGAGCGCAGGAATCCAATAAAATATCAGATAGATGACCGTGCCCGACACAATCGCGCTAGGCAACGTCCAATTCTTCAAAAAAGTGATAATGGCCTTCATAGCGGCTGCAAAATTACTCTTTTTTTTGTTCTCAGTTGTCAGAAAAAAGTTGTACTTTCGCAATCGGTAATGAAAAAGGTACTTAATCAAATAGCGTTTTGGCTGATTTATGGCACATGGTACGGTTTGTCGCTGTTTCCGCTGTGGTTGCATTACCTGTTTAGTGACATCCTGTTTGTGCTGATGGCGTACGTGTTGCGTTACCGCCACCGCGTAATCAACAAGAACCTGAGCAACGCCTATCCCGACAAGAGCAAAGAGGAATTGAAAAAACTTCGCATCCAATTCTATCGCCACTTTTGCGACTTGCTTGTCGAGACAGTGAAATATACCTCCATCAGTGATAAGAATATCATGCGACGAATGCCTTTTAAAGGCAGCGAGGAGGTAGCCGAGATTCTCAACAGCGGTCAGTCCATTGCGCTGCTGCTGGGTCACTACGGCAATTGGGAATGGGTGTCTTCGCTCGTGCTTTGGGTGCGGCCGCTACTACACAACAATACGGTTATGGGTCAGATCTACCATCCACTCGAGAACGAGGTGATTGACCGTGTCGTGCTCAAAACACGCGGCCGTATGGGCTCTGACAGCGTCTCTATGAAGGAGACGCTGCGTTGGATTTTAGGCAACAAGCGTGACGGACGCCCCACGATACTGGGTTATATAAGCGACCAGGTGCCCACTTGGCACAATATCCATCATTGGCTCACATTCCTCAATCAGGAGACCCCAGTGTTCACGGGTTTTGAACGTATTGTCCATTCGCAGAATCAGGCGGTGGTTTATGTGGATGTCAAAAAACTGAAGCGAGGCCGTTATGAGTGCGAGTTCCAGGTGCTCACGCGTGACCCCTCGACGATGGGCGAGTTTGAGTTGACTGACATCTATTTCAAGCGCATGGAGCAGACCATTAACCGCGCACCGCAGTACTGGCTGTGGAGCCACAACCGCTGGAAACGGACGCGCGAGGAATTTGACCGCCACTACAAGGTCGTGGACGGTAGGGTAGTAGAGAGGTGAGGCTTTAGGCTTTAGGTATTAGGTGAACAACTAGGGACTAGAAACTGGATAATTTTTTGCTCAATCGGGCAAAAAGTCTTACCTTTGCAGTTACAAAAGACTAATTAACTTAAAACTAAAAACTTACAACTTAAAACTTGTATAGCAATGAACCGACTTTCGGACCGAATTAACGCACTGGCACCCAGTGCCACTTTGGCTATGTCCCAGAAAAGTAGTGAGCTTCGCGCTCAGGGTGTTGACGTGATCAACCTCTCGGTGGGCGAACCTGACTTTTTCACTCCTGACCACATCAAGGCTGCCGCCAAGCAGGCTGTTGACGACAACTTCTCATTCTATTCACCCGTTCCCGGTTACCTGTCGCTGCGTCAGGCCGTGTGCGAGAAACTGCGCCGCGAAAACGGTTTGGAATACACCCCTGACCAGATTGTTGTCGGTAACGGTGCCAAACATGAGTTGTGCAATGCTATCATGGCACTTGTCAACCCCGGCGACGAGGTCATCATCCCCACACCGGCATGGGTAAGCTATGTGCAGATGGTCAACCTGGCTGGTGGTAAGAGCGTGCTGCTTCAATCCAGCATGGAGAAGAACTTCAAGGTGACTGCCGATGAACTGGAGGCCGCCATGACCGATAAGACCCGTCTGATTGTCATCTGTTCGCCTAGCAACCCCAGCGGTGCCATCTATAACTATGATGAGTTGAAGGCCATTGCCGCTATGCTGGAACGTCACCCCGATGTAATGGTCATTGCCGATGAAATCTATGAGCACATCAACTATGTGGGCAAGCACGAGTCGCTCGCTCAGTTCGGTGCCATCAAGGAGCAGGTCATCATCATCAACGGTGTGTCCAAGGCCTATGCCATGACGGGTTACCGCATCGGTTACATCGCCGCTCCCCTGTGGGTAGCCAAGGCGGTGAACAAGATGCAGGGTCAGTACACCAGCGGTGTTTCCTCGATTGCCCAAAAGGCTGCCGAGGCCGCCTATAACGGTCCGCAGGATTGTGTGGAGGAGATGCGCGTTGCCTTTGAGCGCCGCCGCAACCTCATTGTTGGGCTTCTTCAGGAGATTACTGGTTTCGAACTCAATATGCCCGACGGTGCCTTCTATGCTTTCCCCAAGGTGGAGTATTATTATGGCAAGCGTTGTGGTGACACCGTTATCAACGATGACAACGACCTCGCCCTGTATCTGCTCAACGAGGCGCATGTTGCTACCGTGGCTGGTACCGCATTCTGCTGCCCGGGTTACATCCGTCTGAGCTATGCTACTAGCGACGAGAACCTGCGTGAGGCCGCCAAGCGCATCGCGACAGCCCTCGCCAAGCTCGCTTAAATCAAAGGGAAGACAATAAATGCAATAAAGACAAGAGCGCGGATGCCCTTGTCTTTATTGCATTTATTGTCTTCCTTTAATCTTATTGTTGTTGAACGGCATCGGCGAGTTGCTGCATGGCTTGGGTGAGGATGGAGCGGGGGACGGCGACGTTGAGGCGCATAAATCCGCTGCCTGCCTTGCCGAACATGGCGCCGTCATTTAGGCCTAGACGTGCCTTGTTGACAAACAGGTCGATAAGTGCGTCGTGATCCAGGCCCAGACCTGTGCAGTCGAGCCACACGAGGAAGGATGCCTGTGGCTTGATGGCTGTGATGCCAGGGATGTGCTCGCGACAATAGTCCACCACCATATCAATGTTGCCCTCGATATATTCCAAGCATTGCTTGAGCCATTCACCGCCGTGGCGATAGGCCGCGCGTGTGGCAGTCATCGACAGGAAGTTGGGGGAGCACTGCTCATTGCTTTCCAGGCGATGGAAGAACGGTTTCCTCAGGTCGGGATTCTTAATCACACACCACGAGCTCACGATGCCAGCTATATTAAACGTCTTGCTGGGGGCACCCATCACCACGCCCACGGCGCGTGCGTCATCGCTCACGGTGAGGAACGACGTGTGACGGTGACCTTTCAGCACGAGGTCACCGTGGATCTCATCGCTGAAAACCACGACTTCATATTTCCTTGCCAGAGCTGCCACTTGACGCTGCACCTCGGCAGGCCATGCGATGCCGATGGGATTGTGCGGGTTGCACAACACCATCATCTGTGGACGCTCGGTCTTGAAAATGTGCTCCAGTCCGTCGAGGTCCATCTCGTAGAACCCGTCGGTAGTGCGTTTCAGTCCATTGTTGACCACCAAGCGGTTGTTGCCCGTGATGAGCATCTTGAAGGGGTGATATACCGGTTCCTGAATGACTACCTTGTCGCCTGGACGGGTGAAGTGGTTCAGCGCCAACCCAAAGCCATTGACGATGCCACCGATGAAGCACGCCTCGTCGGTGGTGAACTCCAGCCCGTTGCGCTCACGTTGCCAGTCGATGATTGACTGCCAGTAGTCCTCCAGCGGCACACTGTAGCCGTAGATGGGGTGGCCCGTGATGCGGTCGACCAGCGCCTGGGTAATGTCGGGACAGGCAGCAAAGCCCATATCGGCGACCCACAAGGGTAGCACGTCCTCGCGTCCGAACATCTCTTTGCATCGGTCAACCATCACACAGCCGGTTCCTCGGCGGTCAATCACTCGGTCAAAGTCATATTTCTTCTCCATATCGGTCGTTCTTTTAAGCGTTATTTTTCACAAAAATAGGCATTTTCGGGCTGCCAGAAGCGAAAAATGCACTTTTTTTCAAAAAAAATCGCAAAAATAGTTGGTGGTTCCGAAAAAAGCAGTACCTTTGCAGTCGCAATTGAACAAACGATGACTCCGTAGCTCAGTTGGTAGAGCAATTGACTCTTAATCAATGGGTCGTGGGTTCGAGTCCCACCGGGGTCACCAAAAGGAAAGCCAAATGACTTGCAATGAGCCGTTTGGCTTTTTCGTTGTACCAATCATTGGCTTTTTTATTCCTGGCAAAGTGCCACAAGATTGACGACATGGCGGCACGGACACGCTGCATGGAGACCCTGCGCGAGCTCTTCCGCCAGTACATGTCGCTGTTAATCCTGGAGAAGACCAAACTGGAGCAGCACTGCATCTACCTCGACCCGAGAATATCGTTCAACGAGATTGACCGATACTTCTTCAGCGGGTGCGCATGTGCATACTTTCAGATAGCCGTAGATGTCTATACTGACCTGAGGTATAATGAAGATGAATGGACAGATGCGCATAGTTGAGAAACGCTCGCTGTTTGCAGCACCGTACTTCGTGCGACTTACTGCGCTCGGTTTCTCGAATGCTTCGCATTTTCAGATAGCCGTAGATGTCTATACCGACCTGAGATACAATGCCGATGAATGGGAATAAGCCTACCGAACAACAGGCCCTGCAGGAGCGCCAGAAGTTCGTCACCGCCTTCAACGACACCATGCTCAAGATTTGGCAGGAGCAGATCACGCTGCTCGGCGTCATCGACACCGGGGCGCTGCTCGCATCGCCCAAGGCATTGCCGCTGCGGGCAGACGGTCGCTTCTTCGAGGTCGGATTGTCCCAGTCCTTCCTCGAATACGGCCTGTGGCAGGACTACGGCACGGGCCGCGAGACGCCCCGTGGTAACTCCGGCGATCTTGGCAGAGCCAAGAAACGCCAGCGCCGCCGCTGGTTCTCCCGCAAGTATTATGCCTCAGTCATGCGACTGAAGGAGTTCTATGAGGAGAACATCGGAAAGGACTTCGCAGGCATCATGAGTGATTTTGCCCGGCGTGCAAATTCCAGGACGCAAAGCGGCTCGGTTTGAGAAATATGGGTTATCTTTGCGGTGATATTTACACTGGTTAATTTAATGATTCTTTGCGAATGATAGATTATCTATATTATTGCTATGATGTAAGGATAAAGAAGGTAATAAAGAAAGCCCGTAACAAAAAATGGGCTCAAGTTTATGTTGATTCGGGAGGATCCTATGTTGCAATACTACTTTCTATACTTCTTCTTCCCATTATTATAACAATAGTTGGATTATTAATTGGATTATTTGGTGATGACTCGAAATGGATTTCAATACTATCCTTAATAATCCTAATGATTCCATTCTTCGCAATGGATCATTATTTCAATAAAAAAGAATACCATCAACGTGTCTATAGGAAGTATAAAGGCAAAGGCGTCTATATTCTACCCCTGTGGATTTTATATTTGATGTATTTTGTGTGTATGGGTATATGTATTCTACAAATACCATTATTAGATAAAATTTTGGATCCGATATAAGGAAGCAAGCATATCAAAACCGTGTCTTTTACCACACCGCTCAATCAAAGTAGCTTTGCGAAGTAAAATCGCAAAGCTATTTTGATTATGATTGACATCCAACAACTCACATCGTTGATCTCCGCATTCCGCGTCGAGACCGAGAAAGAAAGCATCTCGCCCGAGACCGTCGGCTCCATCCTCCAGGCCATCGCCGACCTGCTGGCCACCGCCACCAGCGAGACCGAGTACAACATCATCCGCTTCTGGAAGGAAACGCTCCAGCAGTACCGTTTCCTCTACGACATCCAGCAGCGCAACGTCGATGACCACAGCAACGTCATCCTGCAGCTCATGGCACGCAGTATGGTCGACGGGGCGACCTCGTCACTCACGCTGGCCATCGGCCCGGCCACACGCACCCGTGCCGGCGTGCTCACTGCCGAGGACTACATCCGCATCCAGGGCATCGGCGAGACGAACGACGCCGTAAAAACGGTTGTCAAAAATGGCAACCGAGATTGACACCTAATGACACCCGTTGACACACGATGACATAGTGCTAGCATTAGAAATTCATGGGAATCAGGCGGTTATAATGTCAATTATTGTCATGCTATGTTAAGAATCAGAGCCCACCGGGGTCACCAAAAGGAAAGCCAAATGACTTGTAATGAGCCGTTTGGCTTTTTCGTTGTGCACCATAAATGACATCTGAGATTTTTTTATTCATTTAACAAATACACGATATCCACATGTCAAACCGACAGCGAGTCTTGAAAAGAAGCAACGAGGCTGACGTCGAAGAGGTGCCAGCCTAGACTACTTTTTTTTGAATTTGATGACCTTATTTTTGTTGCTGTGAAATAGTGTGTTTTTTTAGTTATTGAGATCCTTGCTGTTGCCACCCACGGCCATCTTACCACACAAAGTGTAAAAGAATTGGACATTTTTCTCTGAAAAACTTGGATGCTTTACATTTTCCTACATAATATTTTATTATTGTTACTGAAATGACTATCTTTACCCCGTGGGAAGTGACTTTGCCCTCACTTCATCGCCATCAGTCAAGAATTATATTTTCAAAACAATACCGATATGAAACTCAATTTTTTACTGAGCTTGCTGCTCCTATTCGTAGCCACCGTTGCCTCAGCCCACGACTTTGAGGTGGATGGTATCTACTACAACATCAACGGCAGCGAAGCCACCGTCACGTATCGAGGAAACTGGTACCCATCTGATATCGAAAAGTACAAAGGTGATGTGATGATTCCCGAGAGTGTCACCTATAATGGAGTGACACGTGCTGTCACTGCCATCGGTCAAAATGCGTTCTGGAATTGTCATGACCTGACGAGTGTGACGATAGGCAATCGCGTCACCACCATCGGCGGCATGGCTTTTGCTGGCTGCGATAAGCTGACGAGCGTGATCATCCCCAACTCTGTCATCACCATTGAATGCGAAGCGTTTGCCGGTTGCATCGGTCTGGCGAACCTGACGATTGGCAATTCGGTCGCCACTATTGACTCCTACGCGTTTACGGGATGCAGTGCTCTGACGAGCGTGGCCTTCCCCAATTCTGTGACCCGCATTGATATTGACGCGTTTAGGGACTGCAAAGCTCTGGCGAGCGTGACCATCCCCAACTCAGTAACCTACATCGGAATGAATCCATTCAACGGGTGTAGCGGTCTGACGAGCATTACGGTAGAAAGTGGTAACCCAAAGTATGATTCCCGAGAAAATTGCAATGCCATCATTGAGACTGCAAGAAATACATTGATAGTGGGTTGTAAAAACACCCTCATTCCCAACTCGATCACCTCTATTGGAGGTTACGCGTATATTGGATGTAGCGGTCTGATGAGTTTGACTATCCCTAACTCAGTCACTTCGATTGGGAACAACGCTTTTGTAGGCTGTAAAGGTCTAACGAATCTTACCGTACCCAACAGTGTCACCACTATTGGTGAAGCCGCGTTTGCAGATTGTAGCGGCTTGACGACCGTGACCCTCCCCAACAGCGTCACCGCCATCGGCGAAAGAGTGTTTGCACACTGTAGCTATTTGGCTGATTTGACCCTTGGCAACAGCGTTACCACTATCGGTGTAGAGGCGTTTGACCTCTGTTTCAGTCTGACGAGTCTTAACCTCCCCAATACCGTCACCACCATCGACGCCCGAGCGTTTTTTGAATGCAGGAGTCTGACAAGCTTGACTATACCCAACTCGGTTGTCATAATTGGTGCTCAGGCGTTTGATTACTGCACCAATATTAAGGAATTGACGCTTGGCAATAACGTAAAACAGATCAGAGGCTCTGCATTTTCAGGCTGTAGTGCTCTGACAAGCCTTAATATTCCCAGCTCAGTGACTTCGATTTCCTACGATGCGTTTTCTGGATGCAGCGGCTTGACAAGCATCACTGTTGACAGCAGTAACCCAAATTATGATTCCCGAGACAATTGCAATGCTCTCATCGATACTGAATACAATATGCTGATAAAAGGCTGCCAGAATTCAATTATACCTAACGGAGTCACCACTATTTGTAGGGCCGCTTTTTATAACTGCAGCGGCTTGACGAGCGTGACCATCCCAAACTCTGTTACAAAAATCGGCAACTTAGCTTTTCATGGCTGCAGTGGCCTGACGAGCGTGACGATTCCCAACTCCGTTACAAGCATCGGTGACTACGCATTTTATTACTGCAGCGGTTTG
Source organism: uncultured Prevotellaceae bacterium (assembly GCA_947302275.1). GTDB lineage: Bacteria > Bacteroidota > Bacteroidia > Bacteroidales > Muribaculaceae > Sodaliphilus. The sequence continues at coordinate 46,556 of CAMYUW010000011.1, read as the reverse complement.
ACGAGTGTAAATATCCCCATATCCATCTCTTCGCTCGGCTTTGGCGTTTTTGGCGGCTGCAGCGGTCTGATGAGCATCACTGTTGACAGCGGAAACCTAAATTATGATTCCCGAGGCAATTGCAATGCCATCATCAAGACTGAAAGTAATATGCTGAAAAGCGGCTGCCAAAATACCATTATTCCCAACTCTATCACCGCCATCGATAGATATGCGTTTGCTCACTTAGAAACTTTGACAAGTGTGACCATCCCCAACTCGGTGACCAGTATTGGCGAAGGCGCGTTTGAAGACTGTATCGGTCTTGCGACCGTAACTATCCCCAACAGCGTCACCTCAATTAGCAACTACGCGTTTGAAGACTGTATCGGTCTGACAGATGTGTATAGTTATATAACCGACCCCTCGAGCGTGATATTTGGATCTAGTGTCTTTAAAATATGGGTATCTAATGCCGACGATGACTATTCTACCCGCACGCTACATGTGCCACATGGGACAGCTGAAGCCTATCTGATCGATAAGCACTGGTATCCGTATTTCGGACAGATCATGGAAGACATTATCAAGGGTGATGTGAATTGTGACCATGAGGTCAATATTGCTGATGTCAATGCCATCATTAACATCATCTTAGAAGATAATGTCGCTATCCCTGTTGCCGATGTGAATGGTGATGGCGAGGTGAATATCGCAGACATCAACACGATTATTAACATTATCCTTCAAAGTAAATAGGGACGGTTATTGTGATGTATTTTTTGGGAGTCAAATAGCGTCTTAAAAAAACGGTTGTCAAAAATGACAACCGAGATTGACACCTAATGACGCCCGATGGCATAGGACCAGCAACAGAAATTCATGGGAATCAGGCGGTTATAGTGTCAATCGCTGTCATGCTATGTTATGAATCAGAGCCCACCGGGGTCACCTTGAGGAAAGCCAAATGACTTGTAATGAGCCGTTTGGCTTTTTCGTTGTGAGTCATCTTGGGTTGCGCCTTTATATCAGGCTCAGCATATATATCGGTAGCAGGATTGTGTCTCCATCTCGTCTCAAGGCCTTGGTATAGACGACATAGCGCTTGTCGATGCGAGAGGAGAATTTTGCGCAAAAAGCATCTAGAGAAGTGTGGGATTTATAGCTTGATGATTTTACCTCTATGGGACAAATCTTTGCTCTGCGGGAGAGTAGAAAATCGACTTCACAGTTATGGCGATCGTCCTTTGCCCAAGTGTAAAAATACAACCTGTTGCCACTGCTACGCAGTATTTGGGCTGCCAAGTTTTCATAGACATAGCCTAAATTGGCGGGGAGCTTGTCTGATAGCAGTTTGTCGTACAGCATGTTCTCGGTAAACTGTTTGTCCCAGAATGCTAGTGTCACCATCAATCCCGTGTCACCCACATATATCTTTTGCCTGCTGCGATCTTCGCTGAACGGCAATCCCACTTGTGGGTCAGTTGTATGGTAGGAAATGTTTACAGTCTTGCTTTCCTCCAATGCTATAAGCAGATCTTCCATCTTTTCTGTTCCAACTCCCTTAATGACTGAGGTAGGATAGAATCGACCTACTCCTCTAGCCAACATCTGAGGTATGGCGCCATACAGTCTGCCTATCTTGCCAGTCTTGTCAATCTTGCGGAAATCATCGAAATAAAGTTTGAGTATCTTGCGTTTAACGGCGTCAACAGCCTTAAAATTCTTGGTTCGTAGATATTCACTCACAGCCTGTGGCATACCGCCCACCAGCATATACAAACGCAGATCGCGCATATAGCGGCGATTGATATCATCATCCATCGTGCGGTTGCTATCTAGGAGTTGGCGCAGCAAGGGAATCGAAGCCGTATCGCCTAAAGCCCAACGGAACTCCTCATAGTCCATCGGGAACATCTCCAAGCGGTCTTCTTCGCTGGGTATAGTGATGTTCTCGGTGTTTCTCTTGATACTGATTAAGGACCCCGTTTCTATATAATCGTATCTGCCGTCTTGGACTAGATATTTGATGGCTTGGCGAGCCTTGGGGCATTGCTGTACCTCGTCAAAAATAATTACCGACTCTCGCTGGTAGAGCGTCGTGTGATAAGCGCTTTGCAGATAAAGAAAGATGTAGTCCAAGTCCATCAAATCGTCAAACAGCGCTCTGATGCGAGCAGATGCTTTGTTGAAATCGATGAGGATATATGACTTGTATTCACGCTTTGCAAATGCTTCTACTATAGTGGATTTACCAATGCGCCGCGCACCCTCAATGAGTAATGCACTCTTGCCAGCATTGTCCTGCTTCCATTGCAGAATCTGACTATAAATTTTACGCTGAAAAATATTATCCATAATTGAAAATTAATTATTTGCTGCAAAGTTACTGATTATCTTTTATATATGAAACAATTATTGATGAAAGAACTATCTATCCCGTCATTTTATTTTTTCAAAACCATAACGTTCCCCAATATTTTTTCATCAAAAATTCTATCAATCCCCGTATTTTGTCCAGCAGGCAAATATAAAAGACTCAGAAGTAAGTTAACACCATAATAAATCAGAGCCCACCGGGGTCACGAGAAGGAAGGCCAAATGACTTGTAATGAGCCGTTTGGCTTTTTCGTTGTGCACCAAAATTGACAACCGAGATTTTATATTCATTTAACAAATACACTTTTACCTGGCCATAGCTGGCAAAGCATCATTAGAATCATTCGTTTTGCAGCCCATTTGGAAAAATATTTGTATCTCACTCGCTGCCAATGACATAATTATTATATATTTGTACCGAAATATTACTGGATTATGAAACAAGTGTTAACATTCGCCATTGCAGCTTTGACGGCCATCACGCTGACAGCCCAGAGCGAAAGCATCCGAATCAATCAAGTTGCATTTTATCCGCAACAGTCCAAAATCGCAGTCATCGAGGGCTCTAAAGCCCAAAAGATGACCATCAAAAACACGGCCGACGGCAAACGTGTGGGCAAAGCCAAGGCCTTGAGGACCAATACCTCGCCGTGGTCGAACAAGAAACGCACCATCGTCGAAATCACGGGTATTACCGCCCCCGGCACCTATGAGCTGAGCGTCAATGGCCAAAAGACCCGCTTTGACGTGCAACCTCACGCATTGAACAACATAGCTCGTGCTGCGTTAAAGGCCTTCTACCTCAACCGCTCGGGCATTGCCATCGACGGCAAATATGCCGGTGTTTATGCCCGTCCCTTAGGACATCCCGACACAAATGTCATGATTCATCCATCGGCAGTTTCGCCTGGCCGACCTGCAGGCACCATCATATCCTCGCCGCTGGGCTGGTATGATGCCGGCGACTACAACAAGTATATCGTCAACTCATCCTATTCGGTGGGACTGATGCTCATGGCCTATGAGCAGAACAAAGAGTATTTCAATCGTCTCAACGCCGACATTCCCGAGAGCGGCAACAGCACTGCAGACCTGCTCGACGAGCTCATGTTTAATCTCAAGTGGATGATCACCATGCAGGACCCCTATGACGGAGGCGTTTACCACAAATTGACGACTCCCAATTTCGAGGCTTTTGTCATGCCTACCGATTGTCACCAACAGCGCTATGTGGTGCAAAAAAGTGTGACCGCCAGCTATGACTTTGCTGCTGTAATGGCACTTGCCGCACGCATCTACAAGGGCAACAAAGACTATCCTGCATTTGCCGAGCAGGCCCAAAAAGCCGCTTTGGCTGCCTATCACTGGGCCGAGCTCAACCCTGAGGCCGTCTATGACCAAGACAAGATGAACAAGGAGTTTGACCCCGATGTGACCACAGGCACCTACGGCGACAACGATGCCAGCGACGAACATTTGTGGGCTGCTACCGAGCTGTTCCTGCTCACGGGCGACGAGTTCTTCCTTAAAGCCGCCCAGCCTTTGCGTGAGCGCGGATTCTCACAACCCGGTTGGGGAAATGTCACCGGACTTGCCATGTATTCATGGATTACCTGCGGCGACGACAAAACCGGCATGCATGACCTCATGCTCAACAAGTTGTTGGGCTTCTGCGACTATCAGCTGTCGACCCTGAAGGCCTCGTCGTTCAATACGCCCGCCGGTAATCATGCCAATGACTACGGTTGGGGTTGCCTGTCCGAGTGCTTCTGCACCAGCGGTCTTGCCCACCTGTACTGCTACCGTGCCACGGGCGACAAGAAATATCTTGAAGCAGCCCTCCAGAATGCCGATTATGTTTTAGGCCGTAATGCCACCGGATACTGCTATGTGACCGGCTATGGCCACAAGCCCCCCAAGAACATCCACCATCGCATTTCGTCGGCCGACGGCATTGATGCCCCCATGCCCGGCCTGCTCGCCGGCGGCCCCAATCCTGGCCAACAGGACAATGGCGACGGCAGTCTGCCATACCCGTCCAAGCAACCCGATGAGTCCTACATCGACGCTACAGGCTCCTATGCCAGCAACGAAATTGCCATCAACTGGAATGCCTCGTTGGTATCGCTTCTGGGCTGGATTGATGCCGAGATGAAATAACCCACCAAAATAGGGACGGTTATTTTGATGATATTTTGGGGTGGTACAATCATTCATCATCGGTGAGATGGTGAATGAGAATCAAGGAACATAAGACCTCGCTATGCTTGGTAAAGTCTGAACAAATCTGACACAAATCATAACAAATCATTTATTTGTTTACGATTTGTTTTGATTTTTGCCCGCCTGCGGGCATCCATATTCGAAGGAAAAATGAGGCGTTCTAAAGCAAAGTTCGTCTAGAAAAATGGCAATGTCGCATTAAAGTTCCCCTAGAAAAGTGTAATCGGATGTTTAGCTTGATTCCGTTCAGGAGTTTGGCCGCAAAGATTTTTCTTATTTGTTCGCCTATTCGTCCAAATACGTGAGAAGAAAGACAAGAATGGTGGATTTTATACTTCTGTCAAGAGGAATGCCAGATATAATGGCATCGTTAAGAGTCCTTCGTTGCGCCCGATGTTGTAGTTACCCAATTTAATAGCGTTTGTGACGTGGTATTTTTCGGGATGTTTCAATACTGTTCGCAAGGATTTGGCATTGCCTGTTGTCGCTTTGCATTCTACAGGAGTGCATTGACCCTTATAACGGATTAGGAAATCAAGTTCCACACTGCTATCTTTATGATAATAATAGAGTTTGCGCCCCATTTTGCTGAATATGTCGGCTACAAGGTTTTCGATGATGGCACCTTTATAGCCGAGCAGATTGCCATCCAAGATGCTTGACTGGGTTCCTTCTTCCAGCATTGATACAAGCAAACCGATGTCGGCCATATACACTTTAAATTCACTTTGGATCCTATTCCCGTCAAGAGGCAACTCAGTGATTAACGTATTATAGCATCGGCGAATGATACCCGCGTCTTCAATCCATTGCAAGCTTCCCGTGTAGTCACGTCCTCGTCCTCCGGGACGAACCACGGTATAGCTGAATTTCTTGTACTCGCGTGCCAATTGTGTTGGTATGGACTCAAAACACTCACGAATGCGTGATTTGTCAGCAGGAAGAGCATACTTCACCATATCTGCTTTATAATCATCAACGATGCGCCTCTGCACCGCAAGCACCTTTCCGATCTGCCTCGTCTCCATGAATGTGGAAATGACCTCTGGCATACCGCCCACAACAATATATTGATTCAGCAGGTCACTGAAGCGGTCATGCAGCGCTTCTTCAACAGGAGTTTCGTTGTTCAGGCATTTCTTCAGGTACTCAATGTGCACGTCCTTGATGCCGTTGGCCCATAACCATTCTTCGAAGTCCATGGGAAACATATTGACAATATCCTCAAACCCGACTGGAATAGAGGCTTCTTCTTCCTCGGCTCTCTCTCCAGGAGTCTTGTAACCGTTGACACCAAGCAGAGAACCCGTGCAAATGACTTCATAGCGCCCATCTAGGTGAAAGTATTTCAGCGAGCCTCTTGCCTTGGGGCAATCTTGTATCTCGTCAAAGACAAAGCAAGTCTTACCTACCTCCACTTCAACTCTTGGCATGGCTGCTGTGATGCGCATGATAATAGAGTCCACATCCAGATTTGGTGTGAAGAATTTCTTATACTCTGGATGTTCACGAAAATCCAGATAGACAACATTTTTAAAATGCTTGCTGGCAAAATCCATCACACTGCTGGTTTTGCCACACTGGCGAACACCCTTCACAACTAGGGGTTTGTGAGAGCTATCATCCAACCATGATTGGAATACCTTTTCTATCTTCCTTTTGTACATAATTACACGTTTTCCTGTCGACTTTAATGTGTACTTTACACATTTTCCTGCCGACTTTTGGCGCAAAGTTACACATTTTCCAACAAATTTGCACCAATATAATGGCTCAAAATAAAGAAAAATGCGATAAAAACTCTCTATGGGCGGTTGTCAAAAATGTCAACTGAGATTGGTGCCTAATGGCAGCCGATGGCATACGATGACACCGTGCCAGTATAAGAAATTTATGGGAATCAGGCGGTTATAGTGTCAATTGTTGTCATGTTGTGTTATGAATCAGAGCCCATCAGGGTCACCTAAAGGAAAGCCAAAGGGCTTGTAATGAGCCGTTTGGCTTTTTCGTTGTGTCAACCGTAGGCTTTCTTTCTGCGTGGCTAATGCGAATTATACTAATTGATTAGTTATGATTGCTAGCGCCGTTGCTGGTTCTTGCGTAAGTATTACGCCTCAGTCATGTGACTGAAGGGACCTCCCCACTTACGCGTTTACAACAACGTCAAACTCTTCGCCCCATTATTCAAGAATTAGAGAAAGCATCCGGTTATTTCTTCTGATTCTCGATGTTTATAGGATAAAGGTTTGAGTTCGTTGAATTGTTGGCACGAAAAACCGATCAATCACAAAAGCTGATATATAGCTGTTATATATTTGTAGTCTGTAATCTATTAGTCTTGAAAAAATATGAAGAAGTTCAACTCATTTTTTGTTTTATCATTGTTGATGGTGCCCTCTTTGTTGTCCAATGCACAGGAGTATCTTCGTGGTGATGTGAATATTGATGGTCATGTCAGTATATCCGACGTGACCTGCTTAATAGATTATCTGTTAAAGGGTTCTTGGCCTGATGCTGTCGATTACGAGTGCGTGGATCTGGGCTTGCCCAGTGGCACACTGTGGGCAACGTGTAATGTGGGTGCAAGCTCTCCAGAGGAATTTGGAGACTACTTCGCCTGGGGTGAGACAGTTCCCAAGGATGAATTTACCTATGAGAACTACAAGTGGTGGTACTTTGATGAGAACGGATACCGATACATTTCAAAATACAATACAAAAAGCGACTTTGGCCCTGTTGACAACAAAACGGAGCTAGAGCCCGAGGACGATGCTGCCTGCGTGAATTGGGGTACATCGTGGCGCATGCCGTCGCTGGATCAGGTCGTCGAACTCGTCAATTCATGTACCTGGCAGTGGACACAAAGAAACGGCGTAAATGGCCATTTGCTTACTGGACCCAACGGAAACTCCATGTTCTTGCCTGCCGCAGGATACCGCGACGGCAGTTCACTTGAGTATGTGGGTACATACGGCAACTATTGGTCGCGCTCGCTCTACTCATATCTCCCTGACCGTGTTTACTGCATCTACTTGGATTCTCAGTACTGGGACTCGGAAGACCTAAGTCGTTACTATGGCCATGTTATCCGTGCGGTGAGAGTATCCCAAACACGGTGATAGAAGGAAATCGCGATCAAAAACTATCGATTTCTTGGTCGATGGGTTGATTGAATGTCTTGGCACAAATGATAGCAAAGCCTCTATTCTGCTGTGGTGCCGATGGGGCAGGGGGCTTAGAAAATCTTGTAGGCGACTTTCACCTGTAGGCTGGGCCAGGCCTTGAGCCACGAGAGAACTTGGGTTATACCTGCCTCTCGACCGGATGACTTGATTTCCTTACCGTTGTTGAGTACGAATTTTGGAGAGCCCCAGAAGATGAGGCCGAGGTCGAGGGCGAAGCTGAGGCGGTGCTTTTGGGCGATGTGCTTGCCGACACCGACTCCAAGATAGGGCTTAACAACGTTGGTCTTCATCATCACATCGATGTTGCCATTCTCGTCGGCTGTGAAGATGTAGTCACCGAACTTGAGTCCAATGGGGCTGAAGTTGGTGTTGAAGGCACGGTTGTAGTCAGAAACTTTGTTGTTGGCGTCATAGAGGAAATCGAGGGCACCGTCGTTGGTGTTGCGGAAGTGGATGAAGTTCTTGCTGCCGAAGTAGAAACCAGCGGTGAAGTGGAAACTATCGTTGGTGAAGGGGTGAATCTCGGCGAGCAGGAATACGTTCCAGAAGTTAGGTTTGGCAGCGAGTTCTATCTTGTCAGACATCTGGGCCCTGCGCACGGCGTCGTCCTCAACGAGAGCGTAGCCAGCGAGTTCCTCGGCGGTGTTGATGGATTTGAACTTGATTTCGCCAAAGTGGAGTCCGGAGTAACCGGTGCGCACCGTGATGAGCCGATGCACGGGCATGGTGACATCGATGCCGGAGCCGGAGAGTCCAGTGTTGATGCCGATTGACAGATGGTTGAACAATCCGTCGGGGGTGTACAGTTTGTCGTTTTTATCCGTTTCGCTTTGAGCGAAGACGTTCATTGCGCCAAGGGCAACGGTGAGAAATGCGAGGGTGAATATCTTGATTTTCATAGAGAGCCCTATTTGAAGTGTTTTTTATTCGATTTGATGAGGAGGTTGGTGAGTGACTGCGTGAGGGGGCGGAATCCGTAGAGGTAGTCGCTGGTGTAAGGTGTACCGCCGTTGACGATGGCGTGCACATAGTCGTGGCAAGCCATATCCATGGGCATGATGCCGACGGTGCCCTCGTTGTTGAGCAGGTCGTCAATCACGAGCGGGTGCAGATTGGTGGCGTTGGTGATGTAGCCCCTGGGCGACACCTCGGTGTAGGCTGAGCAGTGGTTCACAATCCAGATGTCCTGGTCGCTGGCTGTTGCTTGGCGCGCACTGTGCATCATGTCGATGACCGTTTTCTTCTTCGTCTCCATGCGTCTCTCGGTGGTCGTCTTGTAATAGTCTTGCTTGTAGAGCGTAGCCTTGATGGAAAGGTCTTCCATATTGTAGATGGCGCATGAGCGTTGAGCCACGGGATCGATTTCTTCGTTGACATCAGGGTCCTCATCAGGCCAGTCGCAGTAGGCGATGGGGTAGTGGAATGCTTCGTTCAGCGGAACGAGATTGTATCGGCTGAAAACCAAAACTTTTCCGCGCATCTCGCCCACGGTGATGTCGGGCCGCCAATTTTTTACAAATAAGCCGTCGTACTTGGGTTTGTCGAGAAGCTCGTGGAGGAGCAGTGTCCAATTTTGCTGGCTTTCCATACCGTTGTCGGCCTGGATTTTGATGATGAAGAACTCTGAGGGATGTTTGGCGAGGAATTCCTTCATCCAGTCGAGCGACTGTTCAAACGTCACATTGATTTCGGTAAATCCATGTGCGAGCCTGAGGATTTGCCGTTCGGCAGGGATGGTAGCGAGAGTGTCGATTGACACCACTGGGCGTAGGTCGAAGAATCGGATACCGCTGTTCATCTGCTCGTCGAAGGTACAGAGCTGGCTGATTGCGGTGATGTTTGAGACGCTCATTAGCAGGGGCTGGTAGAATCCCATTCCGGTCATCGAGTCGTGCGTGCCAGGAATGCTCAACTTGCACACCTTAGTGTCATCCTTAACCATGGAGAGCCAGTCGGATGGCGGTGTGGCAAATTCATAGGGGTACTTGATGGTGTCCTGATATCCTTCAGAGAAGAGGAAGGGAACGTCGAGCGAGTCCTCGTTGTAGGCGATTTCCGGGTCGTCGCAACTGCTTATCAATGCCGCAGCCAGTAAGGTCCAAATGATAATGGTAAGGTCTCGTTTCATTTGCTTGTCTGCCAATTTGTTAGTGAGTTCTATAAATTTTCCTTCAGAGCCGCATAAGGGGCAGAACCCATTATGACCACCCAACGCGGCCTTCTTTATCGTTGCAAAGTTACATTTTTTTTCCATATTCGCCTTAACCCTTCATCAGTTTTCGGCAAGGAAACGCAAGGCAATACCGATTACTCTATATTGCCCAAACCAATAGGCCGGCACAGATGATGACACCGGTGACGAGAAGATCGATGAGGCAGTAGCCCATGATATCCTTCGCGTCAAGGCGAGCTATAGCCAAGGCGGGTAGCGCCCAGAATGGTTGTATGAGATTGGTCCATGCGTCGCCCCATGCAATGGCCATGCCCGTCAAACCGGGATCCACACCGAGGTTGGCACCGGCGGTGAACATCACAGGTGCTTGAACAGCCCAATGCCCGCCGCCACTTGGCACAAACATGTTGAGCACTGCGGCACAAAGGAAGGTGAGCAACGGATAAGTGACAGGATTGCTGATTCGGATGCAAGCTTCGGCCATGACGCCCCCAAGGCTGATGCCACTGACGCCGATGCCTGTAATGATGCCCATGATGCCGGCATAGAAGGGGAACTGCAATATGATGCCGGCAGCACCGGCGGTCGCTTTTCCGAAGGCACGCACGTAGTCAACCGGTGTGGAATGCAGCAAGAGTCCCAGCGCGAGGAATATCATGATTACCCCGCCAAGGTCTAAACCGGCACCGCGCACGCCGAGATGAATCACGAGATAAGCCACGAGCATCAACGCTACGAGCCACGAGAGTAATTTGCTTTGCTCGAGCCGCTGTGCAGGGGTCTTGGCCGAGGTAGTAATTTCGGTCGCAACATGATCATCGTCCTTCAGGAGCATGGGGTCGATGGTGAGGATGCCTTGTTTGGGGTGCATCAAGGTGTTAGCGACAGTGATGCCGATGATCACAAAGAGCACAGTCATCAGATTATGCCAGTCGAAGATGGTTTGTGCCAATGACACAGGGTCGGTCAGTGCACCATTGGTAGCCATTGAAAGAGCCTCACCAGGTGTGGCCATTGTGAGGGGGATGGAGCCAGAGATGCCTGCATGCCACACGACGAATCCACTGTAAGCCGATGCGATAAGAAGCCGATAATCGACATCGGAACGCTGACGTGCTATTGCCTTAGCGAACACGACCCCCACGATAAGGCCAAAGCCCCAGTTAAGGCAGCAGCATAATGCCGACACGACAGTCACAAGAGCTATTGCAGCGGGGGCACTCTGGGGCAAACGGGCCATTGCAGCGATGGCTCGTTTGACAACCGGTGCCGCAGCCAAGGTTGACCCGCATACAAGGACCAGAGACATCTGCATGGCAAACGCCAACAAATTCCATACGCCGCCACCCCAGTGCTCAACCACCTCGAGGGGGGTCTGGTAACACAATGGCATTGCCACCAGCGCTGCCACGAAGGTGAGCAATATAGCGAAGATAAACGGTTCCGGCAACCAACGTTGCACTAATCGCACGCAAAATTTAATCATATTTCTTTATTAAGTATTCTTTTTAGGTTCGAACTGCAAAAGTAACACTTATTTCCCAAACCGTATTCAGTTCAACTAAGGAAAATGGGGGCGATTCTCTTTGAGGACACTCTTGGGGATTGGTGATGGCTGCAGAGTCGGAGCACCATTCCAGCCGATGGTAACCTTCACTTTTTCTTCTATTATTCTTCGGTTTAACTCAAGACGTTGCATCCAGTGAAACTACCAAGGAATTTAAGGAATACGGGTTCAAAATTCGAACAATTCACGCACAGCTTCAAAGTGATTGACTAAACCAAGAAAATGTCTTTTACGCATAGAGGCGGCTACCGTCCCCACGCACTACTAAAGCCGCTTTTATCATCCATTCATTCGCTAATTCTAGGGCAAAATGCTTGCATGCTCTATGGTTTTTTGCGTAATTTGCGTATGCGTTGCGCATCGGGTGATTAGATATTAATGTTTCGACTACTGATAATTGCCTGAAAATAAGCAATATGCGTTACTTTTTGATTGAGATTTATTAGCTTTTCAGTCCCGCTAACGGGTTTCACTACATTTTAATATAATAACCAATTCAACTAGAACAACGGATTTTTAAAATAGTAATCGCATGAAAAGAATAATCATGATTATGGCTCTTGCGGCAATGTGCTGCATCGGAGCCACGGCACAGGAGAAACTTTTTAATAATGCCAACGTCCAATCTCCTGTCGTCAATCCTGACGGAACAGTTACTTTCAACCTGTTTGCCCCCAAGGCCGTCAAGGTGGAGGTGACCGGTGATTTCCTGCCCACACGCCCCGTCGAGATACCTGGTCGCGGCAAGTATGATGCCCCTGGGGTAGCCGAGTTGACCGAGGGGCCTGATGGCGTATGGACTTACACCACCGACAAACTCTCCCCGGAGATGTACAGTTACACGTTCAACATCGATGGCATGACTGGAGTGAAAGACCCGGCCAACATCTATGTGAACCGCGATATTGTATCGTTTACCAACATTTTTATCGTCAGCGAACAAAAGGGTGACAAGGGTGACCTCTACCGCGTGAACGAGGTGCCCCACGGCAATCTGTCCAAGGTGTGGTACAACAGTCCGACGCTCAAGATGCAACGCCGCATGACCATCTACACTCCGCCAGGCTATGACAAGGGCGGCAAGTACCCTGTGTTATATCTGTTGCACGGAGCAGGCGGTGACGAGAATGCTTGGAGCGAACTTGGTCGCGCCGCACAGATTCTTGACAACCTCATTGCCATGGGCAAGGCAAAACCGATGATTGTCGTCATGCCCAACGGCAACCCCAACTGCCAGGCAGCACCGGGCGAGTGGTCATGGGGCATGTACACCCCTGGCTTCGGAAATAGCGGTACAGGCCCCACGGCACCTGCCGTTGCTACTATCCCTGCCAGCTTCATGGATATTGTGAACTATGTGGATGCCAATTACCGCACCGTCAAGAAACGTGAGGGTCGTGCCGTGTGCGGTCTGTCGATGGGTGGAGGACACACGTTTGCAATTAGCCTAACGTACCCCACGACGTTTGACTACTATGGTCTATTCTCTGCCGGTCTGCACCTGGGCAAGGATTTCAGGAACCAGCCCTTTGCAGAGCAGATCAAGAATGACCCCGACTTCGCACAGCAGTCGGCACGGCTGTTCGGCAGCAAGCCCAAACTTTACTGGATGGGCATGGGTAAGACCGACTTCCTCTATCAGAGTACCGTCGATCTGCGCAACTACTGGGATTCCAAGGGCTACAAATATGAGTATGTGGAAACCGACGGAGGCCATATCTGGCGCAATTGGCGCATTTACTTGACCATGTTTGCCCAAAAGATTTTCAAGTAATCCGTATAAGAATTCTCATATTTATTTTCAACAATTGGGTGCGTCACAATAAGGTGGTGCACCCAATACGTGTTTCGTGAGGGTAAAACAAATTTTTTTACTAAATTTGCGACGAATTACACTATTCACACTTTAAATGGGTTATAACATGAAAAATCCGTTACTTTTGAAGATAGCCGTTCTGATGGTAGCAGTGATGTGTGGCCGAGGTATTGCCAGTGCTCAGGAGGCCTATGCCTGCCACACTCCTGAGGATTCGACGTTGACGTTCTACTACGATAGCCAACGCAGCACCCGCACGGGTATAACCTATAACTTGAACACGGGAGACAATACTCCCGGGTGGTCCGAAGGATATAAGGGATTCGGTATTTCGCAAGTGGTATTTGACCCCTCATTTGCCGCAGCCCGTCCCACATCCACTTATAAATGGTTCTACTGTATGGCAAACCTGCGGTCTTTTACGGGCTTGGATTATCTTAATACCGAGGAAGTAACAACCATGGTCAACATGTTCTCAATCTGCAAGTCATTGACCGACTTGGATTTGAGTAGTTTCAATACCACAAATGTAACAACAATGTTCCTGATGTTCTCCTTCTGCGAATCATTGAAAACCATTGACTTGAGTAGTTTCAATACATCGAATGTGACGAACATGAGCCATGTGTTTTGGAGTTGCAAATCATTGGCATCCCTAGACCTAAGTAGTTTCAACACTTCGAATGTAAAGAACATGGAAGGCATGTTCGACGACTGCGAATCTTTGACGTCTATTGACCTGAGTGGTTTCAATACCGAGAAATTGTTATACACTAACGCGATGTTCAGTGGCTGCAAGTCATTGGCATCAGTTGATCTGACTAGTTTCAACACATCAAATGTAGAACAAACGACAAGCATGTTCTCGGGCTGCGAATCGTTGAAGAGCCTAGACCTGAGCAGTTTCAACACCTCGAAAATATGGAGAACGAGAAGCATGTTCTCGGGCTGCAATAATCTGGAAACCATATATGCTGGTGAGGGCTGGTCCATGGAGTCGGTGACTGTATCCAGCGACATGTTTATTGGCTGCACCAGACTCGTCGGTGGGCAAGGGACGGCTTATGATGAGAACCATGTGGATGCTGCCTATGCCCACATCGATGGTGGTCCAAGCAATCCTGGATATTTCACTGAGAAGGATGATATACAGTCTGGTGACGTGAACGCTGATGGCGAGGTCAACATCGCCGATGTGAATTGTATTATCGCTGTTATCCTGGGGGATCCCGATACCTACGGAGGCCGAGCTGACGTAAATGCCGATGGCGAGGTGAACATCGCTGACATCAACGCTGTCATCGACATCATTCAGAGCGACACGCTGGTGTCATGAAGGCCATTGATTGCCCACATTAGTTTTTATTGTTACAGGAGGCACACAATTATACCTGTAACTGACTAAATGATGATGAAAAACGACAAAAACGAAGTCTCTTAAAGGCTAAATAGAAGTCGTTTATTGTCAAATATTTTTACACTTTTTCGTTTTTTTGCTGGCGATTGGCTTTTTTGTCTCAAAAAACCTTTTTTGGTAATTATTGCGGGCATAAATTTGTGGCACAGGACAACTGCTCTTGTGTAGTATTTTTTTAACAATTAATGAGTAACTAATGGCTGAAAGACTTGTTTTCTTTCAATATTTTACATACTTTTGCGACATCAACTAATAACACTTATACCCGAAAGCAAAAATGAAAAACTTAATTAAAACATCACTCTTGCTGCTGGCGTTGTTGTTGCCCGCCACTGCTGTTGCCTACGACTTTGAGGTGGGTGGCATTTATTACAACATCAACGGCAACGAAGTTACTGTGACCCAAAAAGGAAACGGCAGCTGGTATGACACCAGCGCATACACGGGTGTTATCGAAATTCCCGAGACAGTTACTTATAATGATGTGACCTATGCAGTCACTGCTATTGACGCCTCAGCGTTCTCATGGTGTAGCGGACTGATAAGTGTGACCGTCCCCAACTCCGTCACCAAAATCGGTTCCAATGCGTTTAACAGTTGCTCTGGTCTGAAGACTGTGACCATCGGTAAAGGAGTATCATCCATCGGCAATGACGCGTTCGCTTATTGTAGCGGTCTCATGGACATGATTGTTGATCCCGAAAATCCAAAGTATGATTCTCGAGACGGTTGTAATGCTATCATCATGACTGCACGCAATACTCTGCTATATGGTTGCCAGAATACAATTATCCCCAACACGGTCACCAAAATCGAAAACTACGCGTTCAACGGCTGTAGCACTCTGAAGAGCGTGATCATACCCAGTTCAGTCACCTCCATCGGCTACGGTGCGTTTGACGGGTGTAGCGGTGTTACGAGCATGACTGTAGATAGTGATAATTCAAAGTATGATTCTCGAGACAATTGTAATGCGATTATTCAGACATCAACCAATACCTTGGTTGCTGGCTGCCAGAATACAATTATTCCCAACACAGTCACTAAAATCAGGGACTATGCGTTTGAAGGCTGTACCTCACTGACGAGCATGACCATCCCCAACTCGGTCACCTCCATCGGCCACTCCGCGTTTTATGGTTGTAGTGGACTTGCGGATTTGACCATCTCCAACTCCCTCACCCGCATTCAATGGGGAGCCTTTTACGGCTGCAGTTCTCTGAAGAGCGTGACCATCCCCAACTCAGTCACCTTTATCGAGGATTGCGCCTTTATGCACTGTAGGGCTCTGTCGAGCGTGGAAATGTCCAACTCAGTCAGAACCATAGGCGAATCTGCATTCAGGTATTGTAATCTGTTGAGTGTGGACATCCCCCAAACAGTCACTAAAATCAATGACCACGCGTTTGGCGGCTGTACGAATCTCAAAGATGTTTATTCTTACATTACAGACTTGAGCAAGGTGTCAGTTGGCGCATCCGTTTGGCCTGGGTTCGATTCAAATCGCACGCTTCATGTGCCCTATAGAACAGCTGCCGCCTATCAAGCCGACGAGCACTGGTATCCCTATTTCGGGCAAATCGTAGAGATGGACTCTGAATTCGGATTGGTAGGTGACGTGAATGGTGACGGCCAGGTGGACATTGCCGACATCAACGCGGTCAACGACATCATCCTGGGAATTGATGGTTATACCACTGCTGCAGATGTGAACGGCGACGGCGAAATTACTATCGCCGATTTGAATGCCATTATTGACATCATCACCGGAGGTGATCAGGAACCGGTTCACGAATGGGTTGATCTGGGCTTGCCCAGCGGTACCCTGTGGGCAACGTGTAACGTGGGTGCTAATGCACCCGAGGAATACGGCGACTACTTCTCCTGGGGCGAGACGGCTTCTAAGAATCTTTATGACTGGAGCACTTACAAGTGGTGCGACGGTAGTGACGACACGTTGACCAAGTACTGCACTGATAACAGATATGGCACCATTGACAACAAGTCTGAACTGGATCCTGACGACGATGCTGCATTCATGAACTGGGGACCATCATGGCGCATGCCGACTGAGGAGCAATACCTTGAGTTGGAGGATAAATGCTCGTGGACTTGGACAACAATGAATGGTGTGAGCGGTTATCTGGTAAAAGGACGCAACGGAAACTCAATATTCTTGCCTGGCGCAGGCTATCGCAAGGCTAATTCTCAATATGCCACAGGTTCAAACGGCTACTATTGGTCACTTGCTCTCTATTCCGCCGATGATCCATCCTTCGCCCGTGGAATGAGTTTCACTCAATCCGGGCACAGGGGGGCTTTCGGCGCCCAACGCAGCAACGGGTGTGTCGTGCGTCCTGTGCGTATGTCGCAAGACGATGTATATATCGAGCAGAAGAGTCTTGATTTGGGAGGAGTTCTCATCGGAGAAACGTGCTCCGGTGAACTGACTATCGTCAATTGCACCTATGAGGACAAGACGATAAAGGCTAGCACCGATGCGCCTTTCTCGTTCCAACAGGAAGACGGTAGTACTTCGAGCATGACCGTCGTGGCTCCAGCTATGTCCAGCGTCCAGGTGACGGTATTATTCACGTCATCCACACCAGGTACCTACGACGGCAATGTGACAGTCCAGTGCTCAGGATTCGATGAGGATCAGAAGGTCATCCCAGTCCATGCGCTTGCCTTTACCGACGATTTCTTGCAGCAGGATTACGTGGACCTGGGTCTTCCCAGCGGCACGTTGTGGGCAACGAGGGATATCGGTGCCAACAGCCCGGTGGAATATGGTGACCGATTTGCATGGGGCGAGACGGCGCCCAAGAATACGTATACTTTGTATAACTACAAGTGGTGTCACGGCAGTTACAACTCGTTGACGAAGTATTGTACCGATAGCGATTATGGCACGGTGGACAACTTGGCGGTACTGGAGCCTGAAGATGACGCAGCCACTGTGAACTGGGGCCCTGAGTGGTGCATGCCTTCATTGCAGCAAATTCAAGAACTCATCAACTCCTGTACTGTTACTAAGGCTCAATTGAACGGTGTACTTGGTCATCTGGTTATAGGTCCTAACGGAACCACCATGTTTATGCCTGCCAACAACCATTATTGGTCGCGCACACTCTCCAGTTCACCAGATTATGCCTACGGTTTGGTCATTAACTCAAACGACTGGAGCTGGAACTACTTCTGGGGACCCCGCGCCGAAGGCAACAGGGTTCGTGCCGTGCGCAAGTCGTTAGACAACCTGAACGTCTACATCGAGCAGGAGAGCCTTGACTTGGGTGATGTGCCCATCGGAGAGACTCGCTCGGGCAAACTGACTATTGTAAATAATACCAGTGGGTCCGTAAGGTTGACGGCCACTGTCGATGAGCCTTTCTTGTTCATACAGGGAGAGGGTACTACATCGCAAAAAATCATTACGGTAAGCGGCAACTCCAGCAACACAGTGACGGTGATGTTCACGGCGACCACTCCAGGTCAATTTGATGGCAACGTGGTCTTCCGGAGCGGAGCGCTCGATGGTGGTCTGTGCGCAGTCCCCGTCCATGCTCATGCTTTCACCGACAGCATCCCTCAGCAGGAATATGTTGACCTGGGGCTTCCCAGCGGCACGCTGTGGGCGACGTGCAACGTGGGAGCCTCTCGCCCCGAGCAGTACGGCGACTACTTCGCCTGGGGTGAGACCGAGCCCAAGGAGTATTATGATTGGAATACCTATAAGTGGGGGTACTATGACGAAGATTCATATTTACGTCTCACGAAGTACAACACCAACATATATTACGGTCCTAATGACAACAAACTGGAGCTGGATCCTGAGGACGATGCTGCTTACGTCAATTGGGGTCCGGAGTGGCGCATGCCGACATTGGAAGAGATTCAAGAGCTTGATGAGAATTGCACCTGGCAGTGGACTCAGAGGAATGGAGTGAATGGTCGCTTGGTAACCGGTCCGAACGGGAATAGCATTTTCTTGCCAGCAGCTGGAGGCCGCACGAGGGATATTGTCTTCAATTCAGACGGTTTTGCCTACTACTGGTCACGTTCTCTTTATACCCGCAAAAAGCTTGTACTGGAATCTGCCGACTCGGCAGAAGCCTACATCCAGTTCTTCAGTTCGGGAAGGCATGAGGTCTGGTATGATTTACGGTATGAGGGCCTCCCAGTCCGTGCCGTGTATGTACCCCAGAATTAGATTTATCTTCCAAAGAATGAGAGCCCTGCAAATTTTCCACATTCAATAACACTAGGTACCCAAAGCGATAATGAAGAGTTTGAACACGTTAGCACTCCTGCTGCTGGCCCTGTTGTTGCCGGCCCTTGCTGTCACCGCCCAAGACTTTGAGGTGGACGGCATCTATTACAACATTAACGGTAACCAGGTCTCAGTCTCCGTCACCTATCAAAAAAACAGTGACGGCAGCAGCAACTATTCTTACAGTGGTGATATCACCATTCCCGCAACGGTCACTTATGGCGGCGTGACCTATACAGTATCCACTATAGGCAGCTGGGCGTTTAAAGGCTGCAGGGACCTGACGAGCGTGATTATTCCCAACTCGGTTACCTATATCAGCGACTCCGCGTTTGAATATTGCTCTGGTCTGAGGAGCGTAACTATCGGTAACTCGGTTTCGGTCATCCAGGATTATGCGTTCAGGGGTTGCAGCGGCCTGACAAGCATAACTCTCCCCAACGCACTTCGCGTCATCGGCAACGATTCGTTTATGGGCTGCAGTGGCTTGACGAGCATCTCCATCCCGGACTCGGTCACCCACATCGGTGTCTTTGCGTTTGCTTTCTGCAGCAATCTGACATCGACCATCGTCATCCCCAAGACGGTCATCAAGTTCGGCGAGGGCCTGTTTCATTACTGCACAGGCCTGCCTGGCGTAATAGTGGATAGTGATAATCCGAATTACGATTCCCGCAACGATTGCAACGCCATCATTGAGACTTCAAGCAACAGATTGGTTGCGGGCTGCAAGAGCACCGTAATTCCTAATTCTGTCACAGCCCTCGGCTATAGCGCTTTCTCGGGCTGCACGGGCCTTACGAACATCGATATTCCAAACTCTGTCACTCACATTGGTGACTATGCGTTCTCTCTTTGCTCTAGCCTGACGAGCATCGCTATCCCCAGTTCGGTCACCCATATCGGTCTCGCCGCGTTCTATAACTGCAGTGGACTGGATGATGTGTATTCATATATTGCCGACCCGTCGGCAATCTCAATGGGCAATGACGTCTTCTATCAGGACCCTGCGGACTATGTAAGCCGCACGCTGCATGTGCCCGAAGGGACGGTTGACGCTTATCAGGCCGACTGGCGCTGGCATCGGTTTTTCGGACAGGTTGTGGCCGACCCGATACCTACATTTACCGGTGGGGAGCTTCCCGTTATCGAGGTGACGCCTGAGCTAAGTACCGGTCTGAACAAAATCTTTGTCGTTTACAATACCGACGGGGTGAAGATGAATTTTACCGCTGCAACCGACGACGCGGTGACCTGGCAAAGATTTGACTACAGCAGCGGCCAACTCCAAATTGAGGAGTTGACAGATATTACACGCACGGGCAACATCACCACGCTCAACCACATCATCCCCAACACGGGCTACCGGATCACCGATGGCTCCCGTATCTATTACTATTGGGTGGTCAACTATGCCGACTACCGCCTAGAGTTGAATGACATGTCATTCAACAACGTGGATCCGTGCGACTTGATGACAATTAATGTTGAGGGGCAGGGTGTCACTATCCCCTACTATACGGTAGACGGCCGCCGACAGGTGCTCGACCGCGACATCAAACTGACTTACTACTCGCTGGTGTGGAATGACACAAATAATTATTGGCTGCGCCGGCAGTTTGTCGAGAGTTTTGCTGCCCTGGACCAGGGTATGGCGATTGTGCCGCCGCTGTGCGACACCGATTTTATGCTCACTGGCGACCGTTTCCTTGAGGAGTGGGGCTACGGCGAGTCTTTGGAGGGTTTCTATTTTGTTACTCAGACTGTGGATTGCCGCTCCATAGTGGAACCAAATGACGATGTGCTCATCGATATTCATGGGGAAATCATCGGAGCGGTCCCATTGCAGCTCTCCTTTGAGGGCTATCCTACCGATGCGGTGGCCAATAGCTCGTGGGAAATAGCAACCGATCCCGAATTTGAAAATGTCATCCTCCGGCAATCCGATAAGGACGATCTGGATTATACCTTCACCAAGGCAGGTAACTACTATGTGCGCTACAGCGTTGCCAATGCGACCGGTACATGCAAGGCCTATGGCACCCCCCACACGATCATCGTCAACTATGGTGAGTATCCCAACCTGCCGGGCGACGTTAACGGTGATGATGAGGTAAATATCGCCGATGTCAATGCCGTAATCGACTTCATTCAGCAGGGTGATCAGTATTATAGCGTTTGCGCCGACGTGAACAATGACGGTGAAATCAGCATCGCCGATATCAATGCAATCATTGACATCATTCTGGGCGCTCATGTGGAGCCTGAGCACGAATGGGTTGACCTGGGGCTGCCCAGCGGCACGCTGTGGGCAACGTGCAATGTGGGTGCTAGCAGCCCCGAGGAAGACGGCGACTACTTCGCCTGGGGCGAGACCGCACCGAAGGACAACTACGACTGGAGCACCTACAAGTGGTGCAACGGCAGTAGAATCACGCTGACCAAGTACTGCAACAACAGTGGATATGGCTACAATGGCTTTACCGATAGCAAAACGGAGTTGGATCCCGAGGACGATGCGGCCTATGTCAACTGGGGCCCCTCGTGGCGCATGCCGACGCTGGAACAGCTTCAAGAACTTTGCGATTGCTGTACATGGCAATGGACTACGCTCAACGACGTGAATGGCCTGTTGGTTATTGGGCCAAACGAGAATACCATATTCTTGCCCGCAGCTGGCGGTTTCTCAAATCATGCCTACTGGGCGGGTGAGAACGGCTATTACTGGTCACGCACACTCTGCTCCCCTGACAAGTGGGATATCGCAAATGAAGGGGAAAACTCGGGCGATGCCTACATCCAGTTCTTCGGTAGGTCGAGGTGGCATATGTGGTACGATTTCCGCTGCACAGGGTGTACCGTTCGTGCCGTGCGTTTTGCCGAGCAATAGGACTGTCACTCCAACGTCACTAAGATTTCTATCTTGCCCGCAAGGGTTCAATAGAAATCATAAATGATCTAATAAAGCATCCGTGTTAATGCAACGCGGATGTTTCTTTAAACCCGTAGTTCTAAACTCTAAACATGATGGTTCGCTCACATGTAAAAAGTTATTTTGTTGTGAGTTAGGTTTGGATAATTGGGAGAGAAATTGTAATTTTGTGGCAGATAAATTTGAAATGTTCTTTGACCCTCCATTTTTTATGTTATAGAAATACCTCTTACTGATCATAAACAGTTATTCGCTTTATAATTGAATTTATCGTTATTATGAAAAAAGTTTTATCTCTTCTTTTTGTGGCCCTGCTTGCAATGTCGGCATGGGCAGACACGACTGTGACCTTTATTCCAGGCGTGACTAAGGGCAATAATACATCGGCCACCGCTGCCGATGTGATGGTGCTTAATGGTGTAACCATCAGTGGCACCAAGGCTGCTCTCGCTGCTTCGCCCTATCGTTTCGCTGCTGGCAGCACTGCTACGGTATCATCATCTGTAGGTAACATCAAGAAAGTGGAATTCACCTGCGAGGGTTCCTATAGCCAAAGCTATGGGCCGGATCAATTCTACGGAAATGGTTACACCTGCCAGTCGGGTAGCAATGTAGGCATCTGGCAGGGTGATGCCGCATCCTTCGTCTTGAACACGGCTTCCCAGGTGCGTTGCACCAAGATTGTCGTTACCATTGCCGAGGAAGTTGTTGAGGAACTCGTGGCTCCCGTATTCTCCCCCAATGGCGGTGAGTTCAGCGGCAGTCTGGAGGTGACCCTTAAATGTGCCACCGAGAATGCTCAGATCTTCTACTGGATTGGTACCGAGGAAGATCAGGGTACTTGGATATATTACCGTGGACCCTTCTATGTGACCGAAACTACGACCTATACCGCTGTCTCGAAGAAGGGAAGTGAAATGAGCGAGTATGTGACTGTGACCTTTACCAAGGTTCCGCAGACCGTCGAAGCTCCTGTCTTTACACCTGCTGAGGGCACTTTCAGCGAACCCTTTGAGGTGACCCTGGAATGCGCAACCCCGAACGCTAAGATCTACTACAGTCTGGACAATGAGTTGTGGAGCCAGTATGTTGATCCCATCCCCGTGACCGATGACATCACCATCTGGGCCAAGGCCAAGGTTGGCGACGTGGAGAGCGAGGTGGTGAGCGCTACCTATACCAAATTGTCTTCTGAGACTTCAGAAATTGTCTTCAACGCTCTTAATGATTTTGGCGAATCAGCTCTTGAAGCACGTGGTCACTTTAGTATTGTGAAAGGTCCTGTTACCATGTATGTCGGTGACGGTAAGATCAGTAGATCTGGCCATTACGCTATCTATGGCCCGAATGACTCTTCAGCTTTTAATTTCACATCAGTTGGAGCTCCGATTATCAAGATTGAGTTCAAAAGCTTGTATGGTTACGCTGTTAAACATCTGTCGCTTGCCGATGGAATCGATGGCACGTTTACCGTCAGTGGCGAAAACGGCACCGATGGCGTATGGGAAGGCAATGCCCAGTTTGTAGATTTTGATCAGAACATGCAAGTGCGCATCACTGAGGTTATCGTGACCTTGGCCGGCCCGATCGGCCCCGACTACCTAAAAGGTGACGTGAACAAGGACGGCTACGTAACTATCTCGGATGTCACCACCCTCATTGACCACCTGCTGAGTGGCGACTTCGAAGAGTCGGACCAGTTCAGCCCGGTTAATGCAGACGTATTTGAAGATAATGCTGTGTCGATCGCTGACGTTACAACCCTGATTGACATGCTGCTGTCTGGCGGTAATGAATAATAGGGTTTAGAGAATACAATCGGGCAGGCTCCTACAACTGGGGCCTGCTCTTGTTTTAGGCGGTTGGATTTGGAAGAATCAATGTAAATGATTACTTTTGTCAGTAATTAATCGAGAAAACAAAGGAATGGAAAACGAATTGAATATCGGTCTGACTTTTTCGGGAGGAGGTTATCGGGCTGCAACGTTCGACTTGGGTACAATGTCCTTTCTGAATTCTATCCGCTTGGAAGATGGCCGAACGCTGCTGGGTTGCGTGTCGGCGATGTCGTCGGTCTCGGGTGGCACAATTCCCGCGCTGAAGTACATGTTGGCTCTGGCTAACAGACAGCCCGTTGATGAAATGATTGATGAGTTGTATAACTTCCTGGTCGACGAGGATCTGGTTGTGCAGGTGTTGCAGGGGATGAGTTCTGAGAAGGCTAACCGCAATGCTTCGCTCATCAAAATCATGGCGGGTATATATGACGAGCGCCTGTTTAAGCACGCGACGATGGGTGATATCATCGATAATCTTGACCATATTCACGTGAAGGACTACACGGCACTGGCGACCGACTTTGACAATGCGTTACCGTTCCGCTTCCGAGTCACCGAAGGCCTGACGACCGACGACAAGAGGCTTTACTACGGCGTGTTCGGCAATTCCAAGCACCATATCGGATTGAAGGTGGCACGCTACATCACGGCAGGTGAAGCTCTGGCATGCTCATCGTGTTTCCCGAGTGGCTTTGAACCGATGATGTATCCTGATGACTTCAAGGTGTCTCAGCAACCCGACGTTGCCAGCACCATCACAAAGCGCTTTGGGCTCATGGATGGCGGAGTGGCGGATAACCAGGGTATCGAGTCGATTGTCCTTGCCGAGAAGCGCAGTAGAAGATACCGTAAGGACAGGAATCGTACCGACCAGGCATTTGACCTGGTGATCGTGAGCGATGTGAGCAGTCCTTACATGAACGGATATGAGCCCAGCGAGCAGATGTTGCCCAAGGGCGCCAGCAAACTGACCATCGGTCGATTGCGCAACTACGGCCTGATTACCGAGGCGGTAATGATGGCATTGTTTATTCTCTCCATTGTGCTGGGCAGCGGATTCTGGACAGGTGTGATGGCAGTTGTTTTGGCCATAGTGACGGTTGTCAACATCGCAGGTGCTCTGTTGAAGAACAAGATGTATAGTGCCATAGGCAAGACCTTTATCGGCAACAATGCGACTTTTATCAGCCACATGAAGTTTGCCACTATTGAAGCGTTGCTGATGAACCGTGCCAAGTCGCTTGTGAAGATGAGCAGCGAAGTATTCATGAAACGCATGCGTCAACTGAATTACGATGTGCTGTATGAAAACCCGGCATGGGAAAACCGGAGATTATCGACTACCGTCTATGAGTTGCGCCCCGATGAGAGATGGTGCAAACGCTTGCCGGATTCCAAGGGAAAGAGGATAATCAAAGACGAAAATGAATTGCCCGCCTATCTGGTGCCTAGCGATGCCATGCAGCAGAACAGTGCACAAGCCGCCACCATGGGTTCCACCCTGTGGTTCACGGCCGAGGATGTGAAAACGGGCATGCCTCAGGCACTGATGGCTTGCGGCCAGTACACCATGTGTTTTAACCTGCTCGATTATCTTGAAACGATAGAGTCGGATCCGACCAACCTTACCAGCGGGCATCAACTTCTACTGGCCTGCAAATCCCAACTGCTCGCTGCCTGGCAGAAATTCCAACTTGACCCCCAGTGGATGGTGCCCAACAAGAAAAACCATGAAGATATTCAGTAATTATATATAAATATATAGATGTGTAGGGGTGGGGTGTCTTACTGAATTTGATGAATAATTCATTAAAATTCATGGAAAGTAGTGGCAACGGTCAAAAAAACCAATAATTATGTTGTTGGAATTGCAAAATGTCATTACCTTTGCAACACTAACCAATTTTTCAAGTATATATAATTATGGAGACAACAACATTAACAAAAAAACCAAGAAAAAAGAAAGTACTCGTGAAAAGAAAACGTGACCGTTTACAGTTGATCACTGACCTGATCAAGACGAACTGCATCGGCAGCCAGAGTGAATTGGCCGACATGTTGCGTGAGCACAACATCAATGTGACTCAAGCAACCCTGTCTCGTGACTTGAAGGCGCTGAAGATCTCGAAGGTGGCTACCGACCGCAATACGTACATGTATATCATTCCTGACAGCAACCAGCTGCAGGATAGGCTGTTGAGCATGCGTCAGACCGATACCCACGCTGCCAAGCAGGTGGGTCTGGTGTCGGTAACATTCTCGGGAAACTTGGCTGTTATCAAGACACGTAACGGATATGCTCCCGGTCTGGCTTATGATATCGACATGAGCCGTCCTCCTGAAGTCCTGGGCACAATCGCTGGCGCCGATACGGTGGTGGCTATTCTTGCCGAGGGTGTAACCCACGAACAGGCGCAAGCCGTATTTGAGCAGTTCATGCCCAAGAACATTCTCAATGTGATGGGCTAGAAACCAATGCGGCCTGTTAATGATTAAGGTAGGGATAGTCGGTTGTAAAGACCTTTATTCGGCCGAGTTGGTCCGCATCCTCATCAATCATCCTGACGTGGACTTGATGTGGGTGTGTGATGCCGAATGTGCCGAAAGGCGTCTCGATGATGTCGTACCTGGTATCGTGGGGGAATGTGACCTCACGGTGCAGCGCGATTGTCCTCTCGACGAGGTTGACCTGATTTACTTGTGTGGCAACCGTCAGGAGGTGTGTGCCCGTTTGGGCTCACTCGATGTGCCTGATGACGTGAATGTCATTGACTTGAGCGGAAGCCACAATCTGGATCATGGTGAGGAAAAGGCGTGGAGGTATGGCTTGAGCGAGATGCAGCGCCGCCTGCTCGTGCATGGGTCCCGCATGGTTACCGTGCCTGGAAATGCGGCGGCGGTGTCGTTGCTGGCTTTGATGCCGTTGGCACGCAACCTGATGCTGAACAGCCCATTGGAATTGCATGTCACAATGGGTGCGGGTGCTCTGCCTGATGAAGGTAAAACCATCGACGGCATGAGTGTTGAGGCATGGGCACGTGACCAGCAGCAAGAGATTGCCATGGTACTGGGAATGTGCCAGTCGAGTTTCAGCCAGCCAGTGACCATGAGCATAACGTCAGTGGCCGAACGTCGGGCGTTGGCAGTGGAAGCGCGGTTCAGATGCGGTGTGGATGAGGACACGATTCGTCAGCTGTATGAGCAGTATTATGAGGATCACAACTTCGTCTTCATGGTTGACCGCCCGATAACGATCGCCGATGTCGAGAATACCAACAAGTGCCTGATTCGTATCGTCAAGGATGAGGGCAGCGGTGAAGTGACTATCCATGCCGTGACAGATGCGCTGCTCAAAGGGTGTGCCGGCAATGCGGTGCACGCGATGAACCTGTTGTATGGCCTGCATGAAAAAGCGGGTTTGGCCCTGAAGGGGTCTGGTTGCTGAGAGTAACGTCGAATAATTTACAATTCATTCAAAACAAAATACCATTAAGAAGTCATGTCAGTAAATAAAGTCATTCTGTTGGGCCGTGTGGGCCGAGACCCAGATGTGCGTTATGTCGCACAGAATCAGCCCGTAGCATCATTCACCCTGGCGACATCGGACCGCGCTTACACCAATGCTAACGGCGTGCAGGTTCCCGAGCGCACCGAGTGGCACAACATCGTGATGTGGGGAAAGAACGCCGAAGTGGCCGAGCGTTACATCCGTAAGGGTACCCAGATTTATCTGGAAGGACGCCTGCGCACCCGCGCATGGGAGGACCGCAATCAGGTGAAGCGTTACACGACCGAAATCTACGTGGACACCTTCGAGTTGCTGGCTCGCCCAACTACTACCGCCCCGGCACCCCAGCAGCAAGCTGCAGGCAATCAGGGTGGCAACGCTCCCTTCTAAGGGTTCGGATTGTTGACATTGATCATTTAACGACTCACGGGACTCCAAGCGATGCAATGCGCTGGAATCCCGTGAGTCGTTTTGGAACTTAATATGTCAAGTCGGTGGTTTAGAGATATTTGTCTCCAAACTTTGCCTTCACATCATTGACATATTGCTTGATCTTTTGCTCCTCGTCGAGGGGAACGATGAGGAGGGCGTCATCCACATCGGCGACGATGTAACCCTCCAGGCCCGATGCAATCACGAGTTTGTCGCCCTTGATGGCAACAATGTTGTTGTGGCTATTGAACATGAGTGCCTTGCAGTTCTGCGTGACATTGCCCTCGTGGTTCTTGGGCGAGTGCTCATACAGAGATCGCCACGTTCCCAGGTCGTTCCACCCGAAATCTACAGTTTCGACGTAAACATTGGGTGCTTTCTCCATGACGGCAAAGTCGATGCTGATGCTGGGACAGGCCTCGAAGTTTTTATTGATGTATTCCTGTTCACGAGGTGTGCCGAAGTACTCTGCCCCGTTTTCGAATGAGGCGTTGATTTCAGGAGCACAGTCATTAAGGGCCTTGAGAATGGCGTCGGCGCTCCAGAAGAACATGCCTGAATTCCAGAAGAATTCGCCCGACTGGAGGAATATGCGCGCAAGTTCCTCGTTGGGTTTCTCGGTAAACGTCTTGACGGCAGAGAAATTACCCTCGATGTGCTCACCGACCTGGATGTAGCCATAGCCGGTTTCGGGTCGGCTGGGCTTGATGCCCATGGTGACCAAAGCCTCGTGCTTGTCGATGAATTCAAAGGCGCTAATGACGCTTTCCCTGAACCGTTCAACATTGATAATGAGGTGGTCGCTAGGGGCTACCATCATCTTGGCCTCAGGGTTGATGGCCTTGACGTGGTGTGCTGCCCATGCAATGCAGGGAGCTGTGTTGCGACGCGCAGGTTCAAGCAGGAGTTGGCTGTCCTTGATGTCGGGCAACTGTTCCTTAATGAGTGGTCCGTAGCTCTCGTTGGTGATGAGGATGATGTTGTCGACAGGGATAATTCCCTGCAAACGGTCAAACGTCATTTGCAACAGGCTCCGGCCAGTGCCGAAGAAATCGATGAATTGTTTGGGCTTCTCGGCTTTGCTGAACGGCCAAAAACGGCTGCCGACTCCGCCGCACATGATAACGCAATATCTGTTGTTATCCATGATTGTAATGATGGGTTAGCTCAATGGTTATTCGTCAAAATAGATGGGCAGGGTGCGGCTGATGCTCTGCTCCAGAGAGATGAGCGTCTCGGTGGCTGCAACACCCTCGATGTGCTGGATGCGGTCGTTGACAAGTGACATGAGATGCTCGTTATCACGTGCATATACCTTAATCATCATGGTATAATGCCCCGTGGTGAAGTGGCACTCGACCACCTCCTTAATCTTCAAAAGTTCAGGAACCACCGTGCGGTACATTGATCCCCGTTCAAGGGTCAGTCCGATAAAAGTGCAGGTAGAGTATCCCAGTAACTTGGGATTCACGTTATATCCCGAGCCGGTGATGACACCATCATCGATAAGGCGCTGGATGCGCTGATGGACAGCGGCGCGTGACACGCCACACACCTGAGCGACATCCTTGCTGGGAATGCGTGCATTATTCATTACAATTTCCAGAATCTTTTTGTCTAACGTGTCAATCTTTTCCATGAAAATCAGAATTTAATAACTCAAATGCAAAAATAGCGCTTTTTTTTGATGTTGCTACAGGTTTCGGTAATTTTTTTTCGATTATTTTGCGAATAGGTTATTAAACTACTGATTTATAGTATTCCCATGCTCTTATCCAGAGCGAAAAGTGGCGGTAATGATTGCCAGAAGGAGGCATCATTTGCGGCTGTGGAACACGCTGCCGGGGAGGGCTCGCATGTTGTAGGTGGAAGCCATCGACTCGCCATAGGCGCCAGCCGAGCGAATCGCGATTATGTCACCGCGGCGGGTCACAGGCAGCTGGCAATCGCGGGCAAACACGTCGCTGGACTCGCATACTGGGCCCACGATATCGTAGGTGTCTGTCTGGATGTCGATGGATGTGAGGTTCTGAATCTCGTGGCGGGCCTCATACAGTGCCGGCCTTATCAGGTCGGTCATGCCGGCATCAAGGATGACAAACTTCTTGTTGCGGCTTTCCTTGACAAAGGTGACACGTGTGATCAGAGAACCGCATTGACCCACGATGGCACGTCCCAACTCAAAGTGCAATTCCTGTTCAGGCCGAAGATTGAGGCGCTGCTTGAATGTATCGAAATATTGCTTGAAATCGGGTATGAGATGGTGTTCAGAGTCGATGTAATTGATTCCCAAACCGCCGCCCACGTTGATGATTTCAAATCGGATGCCTCGTTGCTCGTAATGGTCCATCAGTGCGTTGATGGTTTCGCATAGCATCACGTAGGGCTGCATGAGGGTAATTTGTGAGCCGATGTGGAAATGCAGGCCGCGCAGGTTGATGCTGGGAAGATTTCTGGCTTGGGTAATGACGTGCTCGAGCACCTCGATGTTGATGCCAAATTTGTTGTCGGCCGTGCCTGTGGTGATGTATTTATGGGTGTGTGCGTCGATATCGGGATTTACACGTATGGCGATGTCAGCTTTCTTGCCGCACTCGCCTGCCAGCTGGTTGATGACTTCGAGTTCCTGAATGGATTCCACGTTGAAACAGCCGATGCCGTGTTCCAGCCCCAAAAGAATTTCCCAATCGGTTTTTCCCACTCCCGAGAAATTCATCTGCTGTGGCATGAAACCGGCTTCAATTGCAGCCTTAAGTTCGCCGCCGCTCACCAGGTCGGCACCCAGCCCATGGTTGACCACCTCCTTGAGGATGAGCGGATTGCCATTTGCCTTGACTGCATAATGTACCTTGAACCGATGTCCTGCCGCTTGATGCTGAATCTCGTCGAGCGTGGTGCGCAGCACGTCGAGGTCGTAGTAGTAAAACGGCGTGCGGTTTTGCTCCACGATAGTCATGTCAAAACCATGCCTATTCAATCCTTTACCCATAACAATCTGTTCCAAATTCTGATTCATATTTTTTCAGCGGCAAAAGTAGAAAATAATTTTATTAAAAAAGTACATATAAATCATAAATTCTGTTAAATGAAGTTCAGGCTGGTGCTGTTGAAGCGATTGAACCCTTCACTTGAAATAAAGTGGGTGTTCCTGATGGTTTTTTCCAGTAGGAAGAGCCCTCACTTTGCACTTGTAAACTTTGTTGCAAGTAGCTGTTATAGAGAGGGGTTAAAGTTATTAACAGGGGCTGTTAACAATTTTTATTTTCAAAATTGTAAATTCTGTGGTTTGAGTTTGCAAATTTCCCAGAAAAAAGTTGTACCTTTGGAGTCCTCAAAAAAGCGAGGTAACGAGACACACTTGATAGCAATGGAACAACAAGTTTACCACATACCCGCCTTGCTCAGTGAAACACTAGCCGGGCTGGCCATTAAGTCCGATGGCACTTATGTTGACGTCACCTTTGGCGGTGGCGGTCACAGTCGTGCCATTCTGGCTGAGCTCGGTCCTAAGGGCCGCCTTATCGGGATGGACCAGGACATGGACGCATGGGCTAACCGCTTGGACGACGAGAGGTTTACATTTGCACACGGCAATTTTGCCTATCTCAAGAATTTCCTGCGCTATTACGGTGTTGATGGAGTGGACGGCATTGTAGCCGACCTGGGGGTGTCTTTCCACCACTTTGATGACGTGGAGCGAGGATTCACATTCCGTGCCGATGCGCCTTTGGATATGCGTATGAACCGCAGTGCTTCGTTCCATGCCGCCGAGTTGTTGAACACCTATGACCTGGAGCGGTTGGCCAATGTGCTATACCTATATGGCGAATTGCGCCAGTCGCGTCGTCTGGCGGCCGCCATCGTCAAGGCCCGCCCCTTATCGACGACAGGCCAACTCGTTGATGTGGTGAAACCCTTGCTCAAGCCTTCTCAAGAGAAGAAAGAGTTATCAATGGTATTCCAGGCATTGCGCATCGAGGTGAATGGTGAGTTGGATGCCTTGGCCAAACTGCTGAATCAGTCCCGTGAGGTGCTGAATCCCGGTGGCCGGCTTGCCATCATCACCTATCACTCGCTGGAGGACCGCTTGGTCAAGAATTTTATGCGCAGCGGCAATATCGAGGGCCGTCAGGAGAAGGACTTCTATGGCCGGGTGAACACGCCGTGGCGCGTGGTGAACAACAAGGTCATCGCCCCAAGCGATGATGAGGTGGCCCGCAATCCGCGTTCACGCAGCGCCAAACTGCGTGTTGCTGAGTTGGTTACCCCCTTTGAGAAGAGTAAATAATAACAAAAACAAACAAGATATCCATTCAAACCGATGAGTGAGAAAAAGAATACGACAATGGCGGGACGCAAGGCTGGTAAAGACATTATTCAGGGCCGCTTCTTCTCGCTGGATTTCTTCAAACGCAACGCTGTGTATATCATAGCGCTGGTGGTGATGGCGCTGGCCTATATCGCCAATAAGTTTGTGTGCCAGAGCAGTATGCAGGAAGTCATGACGTTGAAGACCGAGTTGTCGAATGCCCAGACCGATCTGGTAAATGCGAGTGCCCGATATAACTCGATGATTCTTGAGAGTGAGATGACCACGCTCATGCATCAGCGTCACATCGACCTGTCAGCACCCATGGAGCCCCCTTATCAGTTGAAGTCAAATTGACCTTCTAAAACCTATCAGCGATGAGACAGAACAACAAACGACATATCCTGGTCAGGTATGGAATAGTAGTGGGATTCATGCTGCTGTTCTCGGCCATTATTGTGTGGGACCTGTTCAAGACCACGACTTTGCAGGGTAAGGAGTGGAATGAGAAAGCCAACTCGGTGTTGATGACCACAACGGCCATCGAACCTGAGCGTGGAAAGCTGCTTGCCGACAATGGAACGGTCATTGCAGCCAACCTGCAATACTATGTGCCCCGTATCGACTGGTTCACTGGTGGCATCAAGGAGGACTCACTGATGAAGGACATCGGTCCGCTCAGTGACAGTCTTGCCGCATTTGACCCGTCAATGACAGCCACCGAGTGGAAAAAGAAAATCCTTGAGGATCGCAAGAACATCCTGGATGAAGCCAAGAAGGTATATCCCGACGGGAAAAAAGGCAAGAAGAACCGTGCGTACAAGCTCTTCCCCTATATGTTGACCCACAAGGAGTATGAGCGCATACGCCAATTCCCCTTCCTGCGCCGTGACAAGAATAAGAACGGCTTCTATTATGAGAAGCATAGCCGGCGCATCAAGCCCTACGGCGGCTTGGCCGCCCGCAGTATCGGCAACGTGGGCCAGAATGAGAAGAGCAGCAGCGTTCATGGACACTCTGGACTGGAAATGGCGCTTGATTCCCTTCTCTATGGCCAGCCTGGCGAGGCAAAGAATATCCAGCTCACCAACGGCATCGTCAGTGCCGAGAGCCTGCCCGCCGTCAAGGGGTATGACATCACGACGACCATCAACGTGCACCTGCAGGACATTGTTGAGAACGAACTCAATGACATGTGCCTGGAGACAGGAGCCGTGTGGGGCACCTGTGTGCTGATGGAGGTAGCGACTGGCGAAATCAAGGCAATCAGTAACCTGGAGCGCAACCCCACGACGGGCGAATATGTCGAGGGTGTAAACCATGCCGTGCTGGGTTATGAGCCTGGTTCGGTGGTGAAGACCATCTCGATGATGGTCGCTCTGGAGGATGGCATTGTCAACGACATCGAACAGCCCATCCCCACCGGTTCGGACTGGATGTATGCCGGTCGCAATATCAGCGACAGACCTCATGGCGCTGCGACCCGCACTCCCCGCGAGATCATTGAGACCTCGTCCAATATCGGTATGGCGAAACTCATCGTCAAGGACTACGGCAATAATCCTGGAGGTTTCCGCAAGCGCCTTGAGGAAATGGGATTCTTTGATCCCTTCAATACGGGTATCGGAGGTGAGATGGTGCCCAATTTCCCGGTGCTTGGCAACAAGAACTGGGACAAACTGTCGCTGACGCGTCAGGCCTATGGCTATGCCACGACGATCCCGCCCCTGTACACCCTGGCCATGTATAATGCCATTGCCAACGATGGTAAGTTCGTGCGTCCGCATCTTGTCAAGAAACTGTCTCGTGAAGGCGAGCCCGACTCTATCATTCCCGTGACCTATATCCGCAAGCAGGTGTGCTCACCCGAGAATGCCCGCAAACTGCGGCTGATGCTGCACGATGTGGTGTGGGGTGACCATGGCACTGCCCGCCACTGGGTGAAGGATTCCTGTGTGGAAATCGCAGGTAAGACCGGCACGGCATTTACCAACGCCAGTGGCCAGTACGGGGCGCAGAAGCGATTGGCCTTCTGTGGTTTCTTCCCCTATGACAAGCCCAAGTATTCATGCATCGTGCTCATGCTGGGTGCTGACCGCGGTGCGGGAGCATGCAGCGGTATGGTGCTGAAAAATATCGCCCGCAAGATGTATGCGCGCGGTTTGTTAGGCTTAACACCCGATTATGCCACCGATAACAATAAGGGCAAGAAGGATAAGAACAAGGATGTCAAGAATTATCCCACCCTGTTTGCATCGATGAATGACAACGCCACCAAAACCATCAAGAAGAGTCTGGGCGTGAAGAATACTCATCGCTATGCCCGCCCTGCAAAGGTGGAGAAGGGTGTGCCCGATGTGGTGGGCCTGAACATCCGTGAGGCCATTAAGTTGCTTGAGGATGCCGGACTTATCGTCAACTTCACGGGCTCGGGTATGGTGACAGGGCAGAGCCTCTCGGCCGGGTCCCAATATGCCCGTGGCCAGCATATTCAGTTAAGATTAAGAAATTCCTAAATCACAGTTCAATCATCATGAAGAAATTATCACAACTGCTCGCGTCTATTCAACCACTACAAGTAGTGGGAAACACCGATATCGACATCAGTGATGTCATCAACGATTCACGCCAGGCCCGGCGAGATGTACTCTTTGTTGCTGTAAAGGGCGTTGCCGTCGATTCCCATCGCTTCATCGGCGATGTGGTCGAGAAAGGCGCCCGTGCCATTGTCTGTGAAGACATGCCCGCCACGATGAATGGCGATGTGACCTATGTGCAGGTCGAGAACAGCGTTATCGCTCTGGCCCATATTGCCGATGAGTGGTTTGACCATCCGTCAAGGAACCTGCGCCTGGTAGGCGTGACGGGCACCAACGGCAAGACAACCACGGCGACACTGCTTTATGAGATGGCGCGCCTCATGGGCTACAAGGCAGGCTTGCTCTCCACGGTCAAGAACATCATCGATACCCGTGAAGAGGTTGCCAAGCAGACCACTCCCGACCACTTGACCCTCAACCGCCTGTTGCATGAGATGGTGGAGGCCGGTTGCCAGTATGCTTTCATGGAAGTGAGTTCCCACTCATGTGTGCAACGCCGCATTGAGGGAATCACCTTTGCAGGAGGCATATTCACCAACCTGACCCGTGACCACATGGATTTCCACAAAACGGTTGACAACTATATTGCCGCCAAGAAGATGTTCTTCGACATGCTGCCGAAGGGCGCTTTTGCCCTGGTCAATGCCGATGACAAGGTGGGTGAGGTCATGCTGCAGAATACAAGTGCCTCTAAGTACCGCTACTCGTTGCGCACGCTTGCCGACTACAAGGGCCGCATCGTCGAGTCACGCCTGGACGGTACCACGCTCGAACTGAACGGTAACCAGGTGGAGGTGTTGTTCACCGGCCGTTTCAATGCATATAACCTGTTGTCGGTCTATGGCGCCTCGTTGCTGCTGGGATTTGACCCGCAGCAGGTGCTCGTGAAGATGAGCCTGCTCGAACCCGTCGCTGGACGTTTCCAGACGCTGCGTTCACCGCGAGGCTATACTGCAATTGTGGACTATGCCCACACGCCCGATGCCCTGGTCAATGTACTGGATACCATCCGCGAGGTGGTAGGCACAAAGGGCCACATCATCACCGTGTGTGGTTGTGGAGGTGACCGTGATGCCGGCAAGCGCCCCATCATGGCCAGCGAAGCAGCTGTTCGCAGCGACCGTGTCGTACTCACCAGCGACAACCCCCGCACCGAGGATCCCGACGAGATTCTACGTCAGATGGAGGTTGGCGTGCCTGACGACAAGCGCCCCGTCACATTGACAATCACCGACCGCCGCCAGGCCATCCGTACCGCTTGCCAGCTGGCTCAGGCTGGAGACGTTGTGCTCATTGCCGGCAAGGGTCATGAGGACTACCAGGAGATTAACCACGTGAAGCACCACTTTGATGACCGCGAGGAGGTTCTTGAGGTGTTTGCCCACGAAACCAACTGATTATTAACCACTTTACTGATACGGTATGTTATATCATCTTTTTCATTACCTCGAACAGTATCACCACGTGAGTGGTGCCCGCCTGTTTGAATATATCACATTCAGGTCAGGTTTTGCCTTCATCCTGTCGTTGTTCATCGGCATCGTGATAGGCCGACGCATCATCTTCAAGCTCAAGAACCACCAGATGTGTGACAAGGAGCGTGAGGAGAAATTGGGCGGCAACTCGGCCAAGCAGGGCACACCGACCATGGGTGGTATCATTATCATCATCTCGATACTGGTGCCTTGCCTGCTGCTGGGCAAACTCAACAACGTCTATATGCTGTTGATGATTGTTTCCACGCTGTGGTGCGGTGCATTGGGTTTTGCCGATGACTACATCAAGGTGTTCCACCACAACAAGGAAGGCCTTAAGGGCAAGTTCAAGATTGTCGGCCAGGTGGGTCTGGGCGTTATCGTGGGTTTGACCATGTACCTGAGCCCCGCCATCGTGATGAATGAGAACGTGCATGTGACCAACCGCAACGAGACCCCCGAACTGGTAGAGGTGCACAAGTCACAGGCTGTGAAAGCCACCAAGACCACGTTGCCCTTTGTCAAGAACCACAACTTCGATTACGCCTACTTCACGGGTTGGATGGGCAAGTATAAGCAGTTGGGCGGCTGGATCCTGTTTATCCTGGTGACCATCTTTGTAATCACTGCAGTGAGCAATGGCGCTAACCTGACCGATGGTGTTGACGGCCTGGCTACAGGCACCTCGGCAATTATTGGCGTTGCCTTGGCCATCATGTGCTATCTGGGTGGCAACGTCATCTATTCATCCTACCTGAATATCATGTACATCCCGGATAGCAGCGAACTGGTAGTGTATGCCGCGGCATTCATTGGTGCGACCATCGGCTTCTTGTGGTATAATTCCTTCCCGGCCCAGGTGTTCATGGGCGACACGGGCAGTCTGTGCTTGGGCGGCATTATCGCCGTGTTTGCCGTGCTCATCCGCAAGGAGTGGCTCATTCCCCTGTTGTGCGGCATCTTCCTGATCGAGGAGCTGTCGGTCATCATGCAGGTGTGGTATGTCAAGCGTCACAAGGGCAAAAACATGCGCCTGTTCAAGATGACGCCCCTGCATCATCATTTCACTGCCGACCCGACCAAGATCACGTGGGATTACAAGATCAAGACCCCTGACCACCGTATTCCCGAAGCCAAGATCGTGATGCGTTTCTTCCTGGTGAGCATCCTGCTCGCGGCATTAACGTTTGTGACACTCAAGATAAGATAACCCTAAAGAGAAATAATCGCATTGAACGCTATGAATAATAAGAGAATAGTCGTGCTGGGTGGAGGCGAGAGCGGCGCTGGAGCAGCCGTCCTTGCCAAGGTGAAAGGCTTTGATGTGTGGTTGAGCGACGCCGGCCCCATCGGGCAGGAGCACAAGGACCTGCTCAATAGCTATGAGGTCGCTTGGGAAGAGGGTGGACACACTCCCGAGAAAATCCTTAATGCCGACGAGATCATCAAGAGCCCGGGCATTCCCGATACGGCCCCGATGGTGGCCCGTGCCATTGAGAAGGGTATTCCCATTGTGAGCGAGATTGAGTTTGCCGGACGCTATACCGATGCCAAGATGGTGTGCATCACGGGCAGCAACGGCAAGACCACCACGACCAAGCTTACCTACCATATTTTCAAGAAAGCGGGCCTGAATGTGGGTCTTGCCGGTAACGTAGGCCGCAGCCTGGCCTTGCAGGTGGCCACCGAGCACCATGACGTGTATGTCATCGAGTTGAGCAGTTTCCAGCTTGATAACATGTACAAGTTCAAGGCCAATGTGGCTGTGTTGCTCAATATCACCCCCGACCACCTGGACCGTTACGAGTACAAGATGGAGAACTATGCTGCCGCCAAGTTCCGTATCACCCAGAACCAGACGGGACAGGACTCCTTCATCTTCTGGCAAAACGACCCCATCATTGCCTCCCAGTTGCATCAGCACAATCTGGAGTCGCGACTCCTGAGTTTCACGGCCGATGATGATGACACCAACGCGGCTTGGATGCACGACGGTGTTCTCAACTTCAACATCGAGGGCGACCGCTGGGATATTCCTCGTGACCAGTTGTCACTCAAGGGTCTGCATAACGTTTACAACACGATGGCAGCTGGTCTGTCGGCCCAGGTGTTCGATATCCGCAAGGATGTCATCCGCGAGGCGCTGGCCGACTTTGAGGCTGTGCCCCACCGCCTGGAATATGTCGATACCGTAGATGGTGTGCGCTATATCAACGACAGCAAGGCGACCAATGTTGATGCCTGCTGGTACGCACTGGAGAGTGTCAATGAGCCCTGTGTGCTTATCCTGGGCGGAATCGACAAGGGTAACGACTACAGCCAAATCGAGCCGCTGGTCAAGGAAAAGGTGACGGCTATCGTCTGTCTGGGAAAGGACAATGCCAAGTTGCATGATTTCTTTGACGGCAAGGTGCCCGTGGTGACCGATGCCACCAGTATGCCCGAGTGCATGGATAAGTGCCGCCAGCTGGCGAGCAACGGACATACCGTACTGCTGTCGCCCTGCTGTGCCAGCTTTGACCTGTTCAACGGCATGGCTGACCGTGGCAATCAGTTCAAAGAGTGTGTCAAGAAGATGAAAGGAAATTGAAGGTGTGATACTATAACGCCGTCCCAACAATAAACCCCCTGATCATGTCTCCCAACGAAAAGACAAAAAAATATACCGAGATATCGCAGCGCTACGGTGACCCCTGGATATGGGGTATCTATATCATGCTGCTCATCATCTCGATTGTGGAGAGCTATAGCGCATCGAGCCGCGAGATTGCTGCCCAGGGTATTTATATGCCCATCATCAAGCAGTGTATCTTCTTGGGCGCTGGCGCATTGTGTGTGCTTCTACTGCAACGTGTCGATTATAACAAGCCCCGGTTCTTGTATGCGATGATACCAGGCTTGGCGGTATTCACCGTCATCAGCTTGATATATGTGATGTTCTTCGGAGAGATTATCAATGGCGCGCGTCGTGCTATGACCATCATCCCTGGCTTGCTCACATTGCAGCCGGCTGAGTTGGCCAAGTTGTCGATTGTCACCATTCTGTCCTATATTTTTGCCAAGTCCCAGAAGAATCAGGACATCAGCACCAATGGCGTGGTTGCCGCTGCAGTGGCGGTAGGCCTGTATAGCGCGTTGATGTTCAATAGCGGCTTGACCAACACGCTGCTGCTGATTTCCATCAGCGGTTCGATGTTGCTCATTGGCGGTGCCAGCTTCAAGAAAATCGGCATTTTGATGGCTATCTTTGTCGTCATGCTGGGACTCTTGTTCATTGTCAAGCACAACAATGACAAGAAGCAGGAAGTCTTCAATGAGACGCAGCGCGAGATGCAGATTGCCGCTGCTCCCGGCGATGACGTCGTGAGCGTGAGCAGCGGAGACGGTGAGTCGAAGGTACAACGCGCCGGCACGTGGAAGAGCCGTTTCAGGGAGTGGTGGCACAGCGACTCACTGGTGTATCGTCCCATCACGGCCAAAAACCAGCAGGAGATGTTTTCCCGCATGGCTCAAGCCCATGGCGGCCTGGTGGGTGTGGGCGTGGGCAAGTCACGCGAGTGTAGCCGCTTGCCGCTGGCCTTCAGCGACTATATCTACTCGATTATTGTTGAGGAAACGGGTATGATTGGCGGCACGTTTGTGCTGTTGTTGTACCTGTCACTGCTGGGCCGCGCCGCTATGATTGTGAGGCGCAGCAAGCGCGTATTGCCCTCGTTGCTTGTCATCGGAATGGCATCTTTCATCACGTTCCAGGCCTTGTTCCACATGGCCATCAATGTGGGCGTGTTCCCCGTTTCGGGTCAACCCTTGCCACTCATTTCCAAGGGTGGTACATCAATTATTGTGATCAGTGTGGCGTTTGGCGTGATGCTGAGTGTAAGCCGCACGATTGCCAATTATGGAAACAAGAAAAACAAGGTAGACGAGACACCCATTATCGAGGGTCTCGATGCTGAAAACCCAACTGAAATACCTGCTAAAAATGTTTGGAAATAATCAACAAATCAATGTACTGGTCAGTGGCGGCGGCACGGGAGGACACATCTTCCCTGCTCTGTCGATTGCCAACGAGGTGAAGCGCCGTCATCCTGATGCTAGAATACTGTTCGTGGGTGCCGAGGGGCGCATGGAAATGGAAAAAGTTCCCGCAGCGGGATATAGCATTGTCGGTCTGCCCGTCAGCGGATTCGACCGTAAACACCTGTTGCGCAACGTCAAGGTTGTGGCACGTCTGCTCAAGAGCATGGGTTTGGCCAAAAAGGTTCTCAAGGATTTCAAACCCGACATCGCCATCGGTGTGGGCGGATATGCCAGCGGTCCGATGCTCAAGGCAGCTCAAAAACAATGCATACCCACATTGCTGCAAGAGCAGAACTCCTATGCCGGAGTAACCAATAAATTGCTGGCAGCCAAGGCTAACTGCATCTGTGTTGCCTATGAGGGAATGGAACGCTTTTTCCCTCAAGAGAAGATTGTCTTGACTGGTAATCCTGTCAGGCGCAACTTGCTGGAGTGTGGAGCCACACCCGAGCAGGCACGTCAAGCTATGGGCGTCGATCCCAACAAGAAAACCATTCTGATTATCGGAGGCAGTCTGGGTGCACGCACCATCAACAATGCCATCATCAACGGCCTTGAGAAAATCGGTGCCGCTATTGACGTGCAGGTGATATGGCAAACAGGTAAAATCTACGACCAGCAGTGTCGTGAGGCTCTCCAGGCATCGGGTGTGAAAAACGTGGTTCAGATGCCCTTTATTTCCAATATGGACATGGCTTATCGGGCTGCCGACCTGGTTGTGTCGCGTGCAGGTGCCAGCTCCATTTCCGAGTTGCAACTGTTGGGTAAGGCGGCCATCCTGGTGCCGTCGCCCAATGTCGCCGAGGATCACCAGACCAAGAACGCCCTCGCTCTGGTTAACCGTGGCGCTGCTATCATGGTGACCGATGCTGATGCTGTCACAGCACTGGTGGATACTATGCTCGACACGGTTACTGATGAAGAGATGGTTGCCCAACTTGGCAGCAATGTCGAGAAGATGGCATTGAGGGATGCAGCCGAACACATTGTCGATGAAGTGGAGAAAATCATCGGAATCCGTAAAGCATGATATCATTATAATCCAATCAATGAGGAACAATGAAAGACTTTGATTCATTATATTTTGTGGGTGCAGGCGGCATCGGAATGGCTGCCCTTGAGCGTTATTTCCTCGCCATGGGCAAGCGGGTTGCTGGTTATGACCGCACGCCAAGCGACTTGACGGCCGCCCTGGAAAGTGAAGGCGTTCATATCGATTTTGATGAACGTGCCGACCTGATTCCCGACTATTGCCGTGACCCAGAGCGCACGCTGGTGGTTTATACACCTGCCGTGCCCGATAGCCACGAGGGGTTGACCTACTTCCGCACTCATGGCTTTCAGGTATTGAAGCGTGCCGCCCTGTTGGGCATAGTTACGCAGCACTCTAAGGGCTTGTGTTTTGCTGGAACTCATGGCAAGACCACCACGTCGAGCATGGCTGCCCACATCCTGCATAATTCAGGAATCGGCTGCAATGCCTTTTTGGGAGGCGTGTTGCGCAACTATAACAGCAACTTCCTGCTGTCTGCCACCAGCCCTTATTCGGTCATTGAAGCCGACGAATTTGACCGTTCGTTCCACCACTTGAGGCCCTATATCGCTGTGGTGACCTCGACCGATCCCGACCATCTTGATATCTATGGTACACCTGAAGCCTATCTGGAGAGTTTCGCCCATTTTACCGAACTTATCCAACCCGGTGGCGCACTGATTGTCCATACTGGCCTGGCCTTGAAACCGCGCGTAGGCGAGAACGTGAGGACCTATACCTACGGTCGTGATGGG
Source organism: uncultured Prevotellaceae bacterium (assembly GCA_947302275.1). Lineage (GTDB taxonomy): Bacteria > Bacteroidota > Bacteroidia > Bacteroidales > Muribaculaceae > Sodaliphilus. The sequence goes on along the minus strand of CAMYUW010000011.1, from coordinate 4,585 downwards.
GGCGACTTCCATGCCACCAACATCCGCAAGGGCAATGGCGAAATCACATTTGACCTGGTGACCCCGTGGGAAACCGTGTCCGATATCAGTCTGGGTGTTCCTGTTGACATCAACATCGAAAACGCAATCGCAGCGATGGCTGCCTGCCGTCTCGTGGATGTTCCTCAAGAGGCCATGCGCGCCGCTATCGCCACATTTATGGGAGCCAAGCGTCGTTTTGAATTCTGGCTTAAAGAACCCGGTGAGCAGGGTAGGGTGATGATAGATGACTATGCCCATCATCCTGATGAATTGCGCGCCAGCATCACCTCGGTGCGTGACCTGTACCCCGACAGGCAACTGACAGTCATCTTCCAGCCTCATCTCTACACGCGCACACGAGATTTCGCTCCTGGCTTTGCTGCGGCATTGTCACTGGCCGATGAGGTAATCCTGCTGCCTATCTACCCTGCACGCGAGGAACCCATACCCGGAGTGACCAGTGAAATGATACTTGAAAATATAACAAGTGCTAAAAAAATCATTTACTCGAAAGAAAATTTGATTAAGTCAATACATTTGAGTAATTTTGACGTTTTATTGACGGCGGGTGCTGGCGATATCGCCAATCTGCTGCCACAAATATGCGATGAATTCAAGAAACAAAGGCGTTGAAACGACTGATACAAAATATTATCCTGCTGATCCTGGCGATCGCGCTCACCTCGGGTATCCTGTGGGCGCACAATAAGTCATTGGGTGAAGTGTGTGAGAAGATCGACGTGGAGGTGGTCAATGCCGACAGCACATCGTTTGTCACCCCGCAGGGTGTGCTCAACGACCTCAAGGGTCAAGGCATCCGCGTCCTCGGCAAACGCATGGGCGAGATCGACGCTTCGGATATCGAGAAGGCCCTTCGGCTGTCGCCTTATCTGGAAAATGCCGACTGTATCAAGTGTCAGGACGGCCGCTTGCTCATCCGTGTGAGCCAACTGGTGCCGGTCTTCAGGGTGTTTGATGGCGACGCTTCCTACTACGTGAACCGTGCAGGTAAGCGTATGGGCGCCAATGCCTATTATCACTGCGACGTGCCTGTTGTTCAGGGTCATTTCACCCGCAAGTACCCCGCAACGCGCCTGTTGCCGCTCATCGACTATGTGGAGGGAGACTCGCTGCTGCGTGCGCTTGTGACCATGTACCATGTGATGGATACCAACAACATCATCATTGTGCCTGACCTGAGCGGCCATGTAATCAATATCGGCAATGCCAGTGACTTTGACAACAAGTTTGCCAAACTCAAACTGTTCTATCGCGAGGTGATGCCCAAGAAGGGGTGGAATACCTATGACACCATCTCGGTGAAATGGAATCACCAGATTGTTGCAACACGTCGCGTCAAAGCCGTGCAGCAGATCATTGAGTATGATCCCGAGGACGACGAGCAGGCACCCGATGTCGAAACCATGACGCTGGGCACCGCCGCCGATGCCAAGAAGGCTGAACAGGAGGCAACCCGTCAGGAGGACCCCAAGCCTCAGGATGAATCCAAACCAGCTGAGAACAAGAAGAGTAATTAACAATCACAAAATAAAAAACATAAAAATATATCATTTACTTTTATGGAGAAGAACCAATACATAGTAGCACTTGAAATCGGAAGTTCCAAGATCGTTGGAGCCATCGCCGAGAAAACTTCGGCTGGATACTTGAGTGTAAAGCATCTGCAAGAAGAGAAGCATCTCAATAGCGTGAGATATGGCATCGTCCAGAATGTAGAAAATATCAAGAGCAGCATCAACCGCATCCTCAAGAATCTGGAAGGTATGGTTGACGGCCGCATCACACAGGTATATATGGGTGTCAGCGGCAGGTCACTGCATAGCATCGTGAGTGAGGTGAACCGTAGCGTGGGTTCCACCGAGCCCATCACACGCGAACTGATTGACCGCATCATTCATGACGCGACCAGCACACCTATCCGCAACCACGACACGGTGGACATCGTGCCCCGCGCCTACTATGTTGACAAGGTGGAGACCACCAATCCTGTGGGACAGTTTGGCTCGTCCATAAAAATTAAGGTCAACCTCGTGGTTGCCAAGCCTGCTCTGAAACTGAACCTGAACAGGTTGATGACCTTTGGCATCCCCGTCAAGGATTATATCGTTACCCCGCTGGCAGTGGCCGACCAGATCTTGACCGACAGCGACCGTGAACTGGGTTGCATGCTCGTGGATATGGGTGCCGAGACCACGACTGTGGCCATTTACAAGAACGGAGCCCTTATTTTCCTGAATACCCTGCCCCTGGGAGGACGCAACCTGACCCGTGACGTGATGAATGGTCTGAATGTACTTGAAGAGACCGCCGAGAACGTCAAGAAGAATATCAACAACCCGCTTGATCCCAGCAACGTGAGTGACGTGGTCATTGACCGCGTGAGAGCACGTGAGGCCGCCAATTATATCGCTGCCCGCACAGGAGAGATTATCGCCAACATCAACCAGCAGCTGGCTGATGCCGGTGTTTCGGCCGAAGGCGTCCAGAGCATTATCCTCATTGGTGGCAGTGCCCATCTGGGTGGCTTGCAGCAGAAACTGGAAGAGACCATCAAGATCAAGGTGCGTTTGGGCCAGAATCCTCCCATGCTCAATATCCTCAACAATGAGATCAACCGCCTGGAATACATAGAGGTGTTCTCGCTGTTGGCAAAGGCAGCCGAAATGATTCCCGAAGGCGAGACATGCCTCGAACTCAACAAGTATGATGATGGCCTCGTCTTTGAAGGCGGCAACCAGCAGCCTCAGCAACCCCAACAGCCGTCCAGACCCCGTGAGAAGGCAGACCAGCCTAAGGAACCCAAGGCGAAGAGACCATGGTCCAAATGGGCTGATAAGTTGAAAGGCTTGATGACCGAGGATGATAATGATGATGAACAGTAATCCTCAATGCGTTAAAAACTTAATCCCCAAACAATAAAATAAATACAACACAATATGGCAGATAATAATAAACTTTTTGGTGCAAGCCATGGTTCACGCGAGCCTGGACAGGACATCATGTCAACACTGGATCAGAATTCGGGTTTCCAGGATAAAGAGAAGTCACGCACCATCATCAAGGTGATGGGTGTTGGTGGCGGTGGTAACAATGCCATCAACCACATGTACATGCAGAATATCGAGGGCGTATCGTTTGTAGTCCTCAATACCGACCGTCAGCAGCTTAACGAGTCACCGGTGCCCAACCGCGTATTGCTGGGACCGAACACGACCCACGGCCTGGGTGCTGGTAACATCCCTGAGACCGCTAAGCGCGCCGCTGAGGAGAGTGAGAGTGAAATCGCACAGCTGTTCGATGACGATACCAAGATGGTGTTCATCACCGCTGGTATGGGTGGTGGTACCGGTACTGGTGCTGCTCCTGTTGTGGCACGTATCGCCCATGAGAAGGGTGTCCTCACCATTGGTATCGTGACGATTCCTTTCCTGTTTGAGGGTCCCAAGAAGATTCTCAAGGCACTTGCCGGTGCCGACGAGATGGGCAAGTATGTGGATGCCCTGCTTATCATCAACAACCAGCGTCTGACCGAAATCTACAGTGACCTCGATTTCACTAACGCCTTCGGTAAGGCCGATGATACCTTGACCACTGCTGCCCGCAGTATCAGTGACCTGATTACCGTGCGTGGTGTCATCAACCTTGACTTTAACGATGTGAACACGACCCTGCGCAATGGTGGCGCCGCTATCATCAGCTCGGGTTATGGTATGGGTGAGCGCCGCGTGACCAAGGCCATCGAGGATGCCTTGGAGTCACCGTTGCTCAAGAACCGTGACGTCTTCGGTTCCCGCAAGATTTTGATGAATGTTTACTTCAATCCCAACAGTGAAACACCTCTGTTGATGAAGGAACTTAACGAGATTCAGGAGTTCATGGCCAACTTCGACCAGGAAGTTGATGTCATCTGGGGTACCGCCCATGACTTGAGTCTGGATGAGCAGATCAAGGTGACCGTGCTGGCCGCCGGCTTTAACGTGTCTCTCGACAAGGAGGCACCTGTGGCTACAGTTTCACCAGTTCGTCGCGAGGTTGCAGCCGCTCATACCAGCGTCACCGATACGGATCGCCTTGTGCGTGAATACGGAGCGGATGCCGTTACCAAACAGGCCTTGGCCCAGAATCGTGCCCGCTACATCGTGCTCACTCCCGAGGAGATGGATGACGATGAGGTAATCGACATGATCGAGAAGACGCCGACCTACAAACGCAAACCCGACTTCCGCAACCAGATTAAGGAGCGCCAGCAGGCTGCGGCCCAGGAGCGTCCTGTCGAGGTGCCCAAGGCACCCAAGCGCGGAGGCACCAACAGTGATTCCCAAACCATCGATTTCGGAATGGATTAATCCTATAAATGACACATTTTCTATTAGTTATTGAAATAGGGAGTAGAAATTAAAAATGCTGACATTACAATTAATTAACCAGGATCCTGAAGAAGTGATTCGCCGTCTTGCAGTTAAGCAGTTTGCTGGACGCGAACCCATTATGCGCATCGTGGAACTGGACAAGCAGCGCCGTGCACTGCAGAAACAACGCGACG
>CAMYUW010000010.1 GCA_947302275.1 uncultured Prevotellaceae bacterium | reverse complement strand
GTAAGAAAACACTGTCGCAAATGACTTGGGTGTCCCATTGACGAAAACAGGAAAAACGTGGCAATGGGGCAGGCCCGTTGCCACGCTTGATGGGTATTTGCGGTTGTTTAGATCGGTGTGGACTGTGAGGACTGTGAGGGGAACAGCCTGCCGGATAACGTGTGTTCGAGACCGCCACACTTGAATGAACCACCGATGATTTGGCACTGGCTATTGAGTGTGATGTTCAGGTCGGTGATGGTGTAGTAGCCTCTGTAGGATGACTCTACTTGGGCTGCGGTGATCTTGTAACCCGTAGTAGTGGGAGTTACGGTAAGACCATCGTACAGGATTTCTGAAGCCTGTACAGTGCCGTTGGTGTTGGGGATGAAGTTGCTGATCTTCATCACGCATTTCTCACCCCTAGTATCAAGCGCAAACAGATAAGCTGATTGCTCGTGGTTGAAGATGTTGTCATTTTCAGGATTGGTGATAGTAGTGGTCGTGTAGGCATATAATAGCTGTGTTGTGCAGTAAACCAAACAGTTGGAACTTTCAAACGAGTACCACATCATGCCGGAGGACAAGTCAATGTAGCCAGTGAGCGCGTCAATTCCTGTGTAGGTATTTGAAGCCATGTTGTTAAAGGAATAGATCATGCCGCCGCTGGGGTACAACTTCATTTCGGGGGTGGTGATGGTGTGTGATTGGCCGTCGACGTCTTTGTATTCGCTCGTGAACATGATAAACATATTTGTGTAGTCAAATTCCACCTTGGCGCTGCCCTGTGAGAACACGATATTGTCTCCTTCGATGGCTCGGCTGTTGATGGTCATGGTTACAGTCTGCTTGTTGATAGGTTTGTCATCGCTGCCGCAGGCTGTGAGCATGACTGCAGCAAGCATTGCAAAAAGATAAATGAATGATTTTTTCATAATTTGTTTGAGTTTATGATTTTGATTGAATTAATAGGCGGTGTAATCGGGATAGGTGCAGCCCTTAGCGGCAACAGTGGCGCTGCTACCCATCATGTAATTGATGATGAGTGAATCGTTGACCAGGTCAACAGTAGCGTTGAAGGTCTTGAAAGGATACTCGTCAGTGACCTTTGGGGTTGCCGTGCCAGTACTGTCGGTCCATGACCTATAGGAGGCAGAGGTACTGATGTTTTGGCCGGAAAATTGATAGCCATTGGGCGTTACTGTAAAAGGAATGGCGGCGGATGTGATGTTGTCCAGCCTCCTCAGGTGCTTGGCATGGACAATGTCCATGACCTTTACAATCGCTGCTTGCTGGGATGGCATGATATTAAACTGATACATAACATTATCCATCGAGGTGGCTTTAGTTGTATCGTCATAGGTGATGATATTCTGGGTCTTGAGAAAGAATACCTCGGTGTTGGTTGAAATGACACGGATGCCGTCGGTTGTAGTGTACACATAACGCATAGAACCTTCGTTGAAGTCTACATAGCCCTTGAATTCTTTGATTTGGGCATTGCCGCTTGACGAGAGCTCATAGAAGCCGAGGCGTTTGGGCAAAGCCTTGACGTCGCTCAAACTTGCCGTCTGGATGGAACCATTATTGTATTGGAGCTCAATCGATGCGATGTGCTTGACGGTGTCGAGGGTGAGTTTGTTGTTGGTACTGCCGATACCAATGACCGATCCATTGGATGTGTTAACCATGTGGTTGATCATGAAGGTGTTGACGACAAATACACCATCACCTCTCTTTGGCTCATCATCGCTGCATGACACAGCTGCGCATAGCAATACAGTGGCAGCGATCAGGAATATAATCTTCTTCATTTCTTTGATACTTTTGATTTAAACGCGGCAAATATACACCTAAAAAACAAATGGTGCACTCAATCTTGCACCATTTGTAATGTTTTTTATATTAAATGACGTTAAAACGCTCTATTCGAGCTTGCCGCTTTCCTCAAAGTGACCGCCATGGGCGTCAAAAGAGATGGAGTATTGTTTGGCGCTTGGGTTAACCGTGCATGCCAAGTTATTCAACAGGTATTGCACATCGGTCATCGGAACCCAGCCAGCGCTCCCCCTGTTCATCTCAGCCACCAGAGCCGTGCCCGTCATGACATAAGCGTTGCCGTCGTGATTCAAACTCACGGGAACGTTAACACGCAGGAGCATCTTGGGTGCTCCGGGGGCAAACTGGATGTTGTACATGTAGATAGTACTCTTGTCCTTATTCATGTCGATGTCAAACACGAAATAGGCGTCATTTTCGTTCGCGTGGACGCTTGTCAAGTTCTGGGTCTTGGGCACTTCAGGCTCGTCCTTGTCGTCACCGCAGGCAGTAAACACCATGCCTAACAAGGTGGCGATGAATAACATTGAGAATAATTTTTTCATTCTTTTTTTTTGTGATTTTATGTAATATGCTTATTTATAAGCAATTTGATGGTTTTTAACGCCGCAAAAATAAGTTAATTATCTAATCCTGCAAAATTTTATAGACATTTTCCAAGATTTTATGGATGAACCGAAAAAGTCGGCTAGAAGTTCAGACGTAAAGTAGCGCCGAGTTGGCGTCCATGTCCGCGTTGCAGGAAAGGATGCTGGATGGAAATGAAATAGAAGGTCTTATACTGGGTGTCGGTCAGGTTGCGTCCCCACAGTTGCAGACTATAATGAGCTTGTTTCCAAGTGATGGACGCGCCCAGCAGGGCATAGAACGGCTGGCGCAGTGTGTTGGCTTCGTCCCAGTAGATGTCGCCTGTGGCACGCACATTGGCAGCGAAGGTAATCAGCTTGTTCCTGTCTCCGCCGATTTTCAAGGCATGGCTGGCCTCGGCAAACAGGGTATGCATCGGGGCGTAGGGGACGCGCTTGCCGCTATGGTCCACCTTACCGTCGTTATAATCCTTGAATGTGGCGTGGGTAAAACCATAGCTGATATTCATGTGAGTCTGCTCGGTGGGATTTACCACCATGGAGAACTCGGCGCCCCAGCTGTGTGTCTTGCCTGCATTGGTCATCATTCGGCCCGTTGTGGTCCCTGGCGGGAATACAGTCAATTGGCGGTCTCGGCAGTCCATGAAGAAGACGTCCATGTCGCTTTGTACGCGTCCGTCCCAGCACTCGAAGTGTCCGCCCAGTTCATAATTCCATGCCTTCTCGGGCTTGTAGCCCACCATCTTGTCCACGTCATACTCCATACCAATGCCCATCATTTTCATCAGCCGCTGCTGCAACACGTCGCTGAACATCTGGGTGTTGAAGCCGCCGGCTTTGCTGCCGCGCGAAGCGGCAAGATAGATGGTGTGGTTCTTGCCGGGCCAGGGGTGCCAAGTGAGGCTCACGTTGGGCAGGATGTCAAAGAAGTCCTTGTCAAGGGTTCCGCTGTCATCGATGTCGATAGCCCCGTGGGCAAACAGTTCACCCGTATCCCCCACGAAGATGCTGTAGCCGGTATGGGTCTCGCTTAGATAGTTAAGTCGCGCGTGTTCATAGTCCAGCCGTACGCCTGCTGAAACTGTCCATTGCCCCCAGTGGTAGGTGCTCTCGTGGTAGAGGGCGGCACCATAACTGGGACTCGTAAAATGGCTACCGAGCACAAATGAGCGGGTGTCCCACGCAATGGGATACTCGGGGATGGCGTCGTTAAAACGCTTCTCAATAAACTGCTCGATGCCGTAGTCGTAGAAAGTCACCGGAGCATCCATCTTGTAGCGACGGTAGAAGCCGCTGGCGCCCACGAGCCAGTTGTAACCATTGGTATTCTCATGGCTGCGGGCAATAAAATCTTGAGTCATAGCGTGCTCGCGCCGTGCTTGAGTCAACGTGAAGTAGTCATGAACGGTGAAGTCCTGATCGAGCGTCATGTTGTCGTCCAGGTACTGGTAACTGGTGATACTCGACAACATAAAACGCTCAAAGGCCTTACGTAACGTAAGACCTTCCATGACCGACGTGCGGCGATAGAAACAAGTGTCGTTATAGGCGATCTTGCCGGTCTCAACCCATTCATAGGGGTAGCCACCCTGACGGCTAACCGCTACCGATGCCACATTGGAGAGGTACCAGCCGTCTTGATTGCGCCACTCCAGTTTCATGCGTGCGCCGAACTGGCGTTCCCAGTCACAGCGCTTGCCGTTGTGCTCGTTGGTGAACTCGCCTTTGGTGGAGTTGTATTGCGCTGAAAGTGAAAAGCCTAGGTTGTCACTCAGCCTAGCATAATGACTTGCTCCCAGCCTCCAGGTGCCGTGGTTGGCACCCTCAACGATGGCACGTGTGCCCTGGTAGTTGAACGGCGAAAGGGTATAGACGTTCATTAAGCCGCCCAGCGTATTGCGGCCATACAGTGTGTTTTGTGGACCACGCATCATTTCAAACCGGGCAACATCCATCAAGTCGAAGTCGTAATTTTCTTTAGTAATTACCGGCACATTGTCGATGGTCAGGCCCACGGCAGGCTGGTCTATGCGCGTGCCTATGCCGCGGACATACACTGTCGAAGTCATCCTGCTGCCATAGTCGGGAATGAACAGGTTGGGTACCAGTTCGGCCGCCGTCTTGACCGAAATGGCTTGATTCCTCTCAGCCTCTTGAGTGCCGATGACCGTCAAGGCCGTCGCCTGGGTGCGCAGGTCGGCGCTCTGTTTGATGGCTGTCACTGTCACCTCGTCAAGGGACAATGTATCGCCGAGGGTCGTTGGCGCCTCGGTGGGAGTCGCCTTCGCCAGAATGGCTGTTAGACAAGACAATATGAACAACGTCATTTTTTTCATGACGGCAAAGGTAATAAATTTTCATCGGATGCAAAGAAATGAATTGCAAGTATGTTTTTAGGACCATAGCTGTTGCCTGTCTGATGGCGGTGTGTTGGCTACCGATGAATGCTCAGGTAGCAACCAGGCATGGAGAACTGAATTGAGATGGCCAAATAAAAATCGCAGACCTGAATAGGGCACTATTCAAGGGAGCGTAAAAAACATGAGCTCTCCAAAAGTTTTTGTTCGACTTTTGAAGGGCTTTCCAGTATCAAACTTCGTGGTAGAAAATGTGGTGTTACTTGTTAACAAGTGCGAAAAATGGTGCTATTTTGGTTTGGTGGTTTAATTAATATTTTGTAAATTTGCAACGCATTTCAGGGCATTATTGTATTGAACCTTACGTGCGCGTGTGCGTAAGTGTTTGTGCTTTAGTGGCTTGATGCGCTAGATGTTGACTAACCTGCCAAAAATTATAACAAACAATAGATAGAACTTCTTTTTATGGATTTTTCAATTTTCGGAGTACAGAGCACGACTTTGGCAATAACGGCCGCCCTGACCGGTGTGTTGCTGGTAGTCGGTGCCCTGGTTATCGCGTGGCTAATCGGCCCGCGCAGTTACACTGAGAAGAAAGGCGAGCCCTTTGAGTGCGGTATTCCCACCCGAGGCGACTCAATGGCCCAGTATCACGTGGGCTATTACCTGTTTGCCATCCTGTTCCTGATGTTTGACGTGGAGACGGTCTTCCTGTTCCCGTGGGCAACCATCTGTAAGAACATTGGCAGCCAGGCGCTGCTCGCCGTGGGAACTTTCCTTGTTATTCTCGTTTTAGGTCTGGCTTATGCCTGGAAGAAAGGAGCGTTGAGATGGAAGTGAAAATCAAGTCGATGAAGCATGAGGACTTCAAGGACAACGAGTATATTGATAATCTGGTAGAGCAACTGCGCGCCGGCGGCACCAACATCATTGTGGGCAAGCTGGATCAGTTGATGAACTGGGGTGTAAGCAATTCGTTGTGGCCGCTGTGCTTCGGAACCAGCTGCTGCGCCATTGAGTTCATGTGTCTGGGTGCTGCCCGCTATGATATGGCGCGCTACGGCTTTGAGGTGGCTCGCAACAGTCCCCGTCAGGCAGACTATATCATGTGCCAGGGAACCATCAACTATCGCATGGCTCCCGCGTTGAAGCGCCTTTATGAACAGATGGCCGAACCCAAGTACGTCATCGCTTGTGGCTCATGCACCGTGAGTGGCGGCCCCTTCAAGAACAGTTATTGTGTGGTTAAGGGTGTTGACGAGATTATTCCCGTTGACGTTTACCTGCCCGGTTGCCCTCCGCGTCCTGAGGCCTTCTTCTATGCCTTGATGCAATTGCAGCGCAAGATCAAGGTTCAGAAATATTTCGGCGGCGTGAACCGTAAAGAGAAACTCGAACTCAAGTATGACGGCCAAGCCCTTAAGGAGGAAGCCAAGTAATCAACCCGAAAAAATCCATTCAGATATGGCAGAAATAGAGAACAAAATCACTCAGTTGTGCCCCCAAGCACAGGTTGACACCACCGGCGAATTCCCGCTGGTGACTGTTGATGACGCGCAGTGGCATGACCTGGCCCGCGCCCTGAAGACCCAGTTGCACTATGATGTGCTGAGTGCTGTTGTCGGCATGGACTGGACCGAAGCCTTGGGCTGTGTATATTACTTGACCAACACCAGCACCCATGAGTTGCTGCACGTCAAGGTGGCAACCACCGACCGCGAGAATCCCCGTTTGCATTCCGTTGTGGACCTGTGGCCCGTGGCCAATTTCCAGGAGCGTGAGGTGTATGACTTCTACGGCATCGTTTTCATCGGTCATCCTGACATGCGCCGCATGTTCTTGCGTACCGATTGGGTGGGTTTCCCCCTGCGCAAGGATTATGACCCCGCCAGTAACCCCCTGCGTCTCGATGATGAGACTAATGAGGATTATACCTGCCGCTGGGTCGAGGACGAGAACGGCAATGTGAAGAAGATAGAGGGTAAGGTGTTTGAGGACGATGAGTATGTCGTCAATGTAGGCCCGCAGCACCCGTCCACCCATGGTGTGATGCGTTACCGCGCCAGCCTCGACGGCGAGATCGTCAAGAAGATCGACGTGGTCAGCGGATATATCCACCGCGGCATCGAAAAGATGTGCGAGGACTTGACTTATCCCCAGATGCTGCTTTATACCGAGCGTATGGACTATATGGCCGCCCATATCAACCGCCACTGCATGTGCATGTGTGTTGAAAAGGCCCTCGGTCTTGAAGTGCCTCGCCGAGCAGAGCTTATCCGCCTGATGATGGACGAGTTGATGCGCCTGTCCTCACACTTGTTGAGCTATGGTTGCTTGACGATGGACCAAGGTGCCACAACCGCCTTCTTCTACGGTTTCCGTGAGAGGGAATTGATTTATGACATATTTGACCGCACTTGTGGCGCCCGCATGTCGATGAGTTACAGCACTATCGGTGGCGTGGTGGCCGACGTTCACAAGGACTTCATTAAGGATGTCCGCCATGCCTGTGACGTCATTGAGAAGAGCCTCAAGGAATACCATAAGCTGTTTACCGGAAACGTGATTGCTGTGAACCGCATGACGGGTGTGGGTATCCTGAGCAAAGAGGATGCCATTGCATACGACATCACCGGCCCTTCGGGTCGTGCCAGCGGTTGGCACTGTGACGTGCGCAAGACCAATCCTTACTCGTTGTATAACGAGTTTGATTTCGACGAGATTACCTATGAAAATGGTGACTCGATGGATCGCTACATGGTCCGCATGAAGGAGATGGAAGAGTGCATTAAGATTCTGCGTCAGGCTTGCGACAAGCTGGAGGCCGAGGGTATCCAGGGTGAGTATTGCGCACCCAAGGTGCCCAAAGTCATGAAACTGCCTGCTGGCCACTGGTATCAGCAGGTGGAGGCCAGTCGTGGCGCCTTTGGCGTGTATATCGAGAGTGATGGCAATACCAAGCCTGTGCGCGTCCATTTCCAGTCGCCATGCTTCAACCTGATTGGCGTGGTTGACCTGACTTGCCGTGACAACATGATTGCCGACCTGATCACCATTACCGCGTCGCTCGACTTCGTTATCCCCGATATCGACCGCTAACGAGTTAATTTTCAAGAATAAAACCACTTAAAGAGAGATAAGATATGTTTGACTTCGGAATAGTCACGAGATGGTTAGATGAGTTGCTGAATAGCGTGATGCCCGGTTGGCTCACTACGACAATCGAGTGTGTGCTGGTGGCAGTGGGTCTGCTGGTGGCATATTCGCTTATTGCCATGTTCTACATCTTCTACGAGCGCAAGGTCTGCGGTTGGATTCAGTGCCGCCTGGGCCCGATGCGCGTGGGTAAGTGGGGCTTGCTCCAGGTGTTTGCCGACGTAATCAAGATTCTGCAGAAGGAGTTGATTACACTGTGGCACACCGACAAGTTCCTGTTTAAACTTGCTCCCTATCTGGTGCTCATCGCCTCGATGTTGACCTTTGCCTGTCTGCCTTGGGGTAAGGGCCTGCAGATTGTCGACATGAACATCGGCGTGTTCTTCATCGTCGCTGTGTCGTCAATAGGCGTGCTGGGTATCCTGCTTGCCGGCTGGGCCAGTAACAGCAAATATACCCTCATCGGTGCTATGCGTAGTGGTGCCCAGATGATCAGCTATGAGCTGTCGTGCGGTATCTCTATTCTCACCATCGTTTGCCTGGCAGGTACCATGTCGATTACTGGTATCGTCGAGGCTCAGGAAGACGGCTGGTTCCTGTTCAAGGGCCACTTGCCTGCTATCCTCGCGTTCATTATATATATGATCGCAGCCAACGCCGAGAACAACCGTGGCCCGTTTGACCTCCCTGAGGCTGAGCATGAGTTGACCGCTGGTTACCATACCGAGTATTCGGGTATTCATTTCGGCTTCTTCTATCTGGCCGAGTACCTGAACCTGTTCATCGTATCGGGTATTGCCACGCTGCTCTTCCTGGGCGGCTGGATGCCCCTGCACATTCCCGGTTGGGAAGGCTTCAATCATGTGATGAACTTCATTCCCAGTGTAGTATGGTTCCTGGGCAAGGCCTTCTTCATCACTTTTATCTTCTTCTGGATCCGCTGGTCTTTCCCGCGCGTGCGCATTGACCAGATGCTGGCTCTAGAGTGGCGTTACCTGATGCCTATCGGCCTGGTCAACCTGGTGGTAATGGCCATCATCGTAACCCAGGGATGGTATTTCGGCGCTTGATTTTCACGAGAACAATCAATAATAACACAACAATAAAAAGTCAATAATCACATTATGGCTGAAAATTTTGGAAAAATCACTCAGGTTATCGGTCCTGTGGTCGATATCGCGTTTGAAGGCGAGGGCTCGACACGTCCCCCCATCTATACCGCGTTGTCGGTCGAGCGTCCCGATGGCAGTGAGCTTATTCTGGAGGTGGAGCAGCACGTGGGCGAGAACACCGTTCGCTGCGTCGCCATGGACAGTACCGACGGATTGAAGCGCGGAGCCCGCGTTCTCTCCAAAGGCCGTCCTATCTCGGTTCCCACTGGTGACCAGATCAAAGGTCGCTTGCTGAACGTGATCGGTCAGAGCATCGACCACTTGCAGCCGTTGAAGGAAGGCGCCCGCCGTGCCATCCATCAGCCTGCACCTCCTTTCAGCGACTTGTCCATTTCTCAGGAAATCCTCTACACTGGTATCAAGGTTATCGACTTGATTGAGCCGTTCAGCAAGGGTGGTAAGATCGGCCTGTTTGGTGGTGCCGGTGTGGGTAAGACTGTGTTGATCATGGAGCTGATCCACAACATTGCCCACGGTCACAACGGTTTCTCGGTGTTCACCGGTGTCGGTGAGCGCACCCGTGAGGGTAACGACCTGCTGCGCGAGATGATCGAGAGCGGCGTTATCAACTACGGCGAGAAATTCAAGGAGGGCATGGATAAGGGCGAGTGGAACCTCAAGGACGTCGATATGAAGGCTGTTGCCAGCAGCCAGGCTACCCTGGTGTTCGGCCAGATGAACGAGCCTCCCGGTGCCCGTCTGCGTGTGGCACTGTCGGGTCTGACCGTGGCCGAGCAGTTCCGCGACCAGGACGGTGGCGGTAAGGACATCCTGCTGTTCATGGACAACATCTTCCGTTTCACCCAGGCCGGTAGTGAGGTATCGGCGCTGCTGGGCCGTATGCCCTCGGCAGTAGGTTACCAGCCGACGCTGGCCAGTGAGATGGGTAAGCTGCAGGAACGCATCACCTCGACCAAGACGGGTTCAATCACCTCGGTACAGGCTGTGTATGTGCCTGCCGACGACTTGACTGACCCTGCTCCCGCTACGACCTTCAACTTCCTGGATGCCACTTGCGTGTTGAGCCGTAAAATTGCTGAGTTGGGTATTTACCCCGCTGTGGATCCTCTGGCTTCGACCTCGCGCATCATGGACCCGAACATCATTGGTGAAGAGCACTATGATGTGGCCCAGCGTGTGATCCACTTGTTGCAGAAGTACAACGAGTTGCAGGACATCATCGCCATCCTGGGTGTTGAGGAACTGAGTGACGAGGACAAGCTGGTCGTTTCGCGTGCACGTCGCGCCCAGCGCTTCCTGTCGCAGCCCTTCTTTGTAGCCGAGCAGTTCACTGGTCTTCCCGGTGTGATGGTTCCGCTGGCCGAGACCATCCGCGGCTTCAAGATGATCCTCGACGGTGAGGTGGACGACCTTCCCGAGCAGGCTTTCCTGAGCGTTGGCACAATTGACGAGGCCATCGCCAAGGGCAAGAAACTGCTTGAACAGAGCTAAAAAAACGTTTATCCAGATCGATAAATCATAAATCACATGACACTCAAAATCATATCGGCTGAACAAATCGAGTTTGAAGGCACCATCGAGTCTGTGACCCTTCCCGGCGTTATGGGCAGTTTCCAGGTGCTGAAGAACCATGCCGCACTCATCGCCGCTCTCATGGCGGGCAAGATGAGCTATGTGGCCGATGGCCAGACCGTGGAGCGTGAAATCCATGGTGGCGTAGCCGATGTTAAAGATAATGTGGTGTCGGTGTGCTTGTATTGACAGTATATGAAAAGCAAGATAATAACCGCTATTGTCGCGCTCGTGATTGTCGCGCTGATGGGTTGGGGCTACTATAGCTCCGCCGAGCACCGCGCACACGGCCACGCCGGCGAGCTGAACCCCAAGGAGACCATCTTTGAGCACTTGGGTGACGCTTATGGCTGGGAAGTGCCGTTCAATCACAGCGTGCGCATCCCGTTGCCCATCATCGTGTGGGGACAGGACGGCTTGCACTGCTTCATGAGCAACCGCATCACAGGAGGGGAGACCTATGACGGCTTCAAGCTCTCGACCAGCGAGGAGCACCACGGTAAGGTGGTGCAAGTGATGGCCGATGGTAGCGAGGTGCGCCCTTGGGATTTCTCTATTACCAAGAATGTGGCCGGCATCCTCATCGCGGCTCTACTCGTGATATGGATGGTAATGACTCTCAAGCGATGGTATGCCCGCAACGGCATGAAGGCGCCGCGAGGGGGCACGGGCTTCCTAGAGCTGGTGGTGGACTTCGTCTATGGCGACACGATCCGTCCCATCTTGGGTAAACATGCGCCCAAATATGCGCCCTATCTGCTAACGGCATTTTTCTTTATCCTGACGATGAATCTGCTGGGCCTGATTGTCATCTTTCCCGGTGGTGCTAACTTGACGGGTAACATTGCCGTGACGCTGGTTCTCGCCGTATTGACCTTCCTGATTACTACATTCAGCGGTACGCGCGAGTACTGGAAGGAAATCCTGTGGCCTGAGGTGCCCATGGCCCTCAAGTGCCCGGTTCCCATGATGCAGCTGATCGAAGTGCTGGGTATGTTCACCAAGCCGCTGGCCCTGATGGTCCGTCTGTTTGCCAACATGATGAGCGGCCACATGGTGGTCCTGGTGCTGGTATTGCTGATTTTCATTTTCACCAACCTGTTCGGTGTGGGTGTGGGTATCGGTACGAGCATTTTCTCGGTGGCCTTTACCCTGTTCATGCTCCTGCTGGACGTGCTGGTGAGCTTCATCCAGGCCTATGTGTTCACAATCCTAAGCACCATCTTTATCTCGATGGCGCTCGTGGAACCGCATCACAGTGAGGCCGAATAATTGATACACAAGACATTAAATACAAAAAATATTAACAACTAAAAACTTAAGACTATGTTAGGAATGATTTTATTGGAAGCTATGGCCAACCTTGGCGCAGCTATTGGAGCAGGTATCGCAGCTATCGCAGCAGGTATCGGTATTGGTAGGATTGGTGGCTCGGCAATGGAAGCTATTGCCCGTCAGCCCGAATCTACCGGTGACATCCGTAGCAACATGATTGTTATCGCTGCTCTGATCGAGGGTGTTGCTTTCCTCGCCCTGATTGTGTGCGTGCTTGCTATTATCATGTAATTTTTCTGGGTTCAGATGGAACTTTTCACGCCTGAATTTGGCCTGGTCTTCTGGATGTTTGTGGCATTCTTGTGCCTGTACTTCATCCTTGCCAAGTGGGCATGGCCCTTCATCATCAAGAGTATGGAGGAACGTGCCGACAAGATTGACAAGGGTGTGGCCTATTACCAAGAAGCCGAAGCACGCCTGAGCAACGCCAAGGCCGAAGCGGACAAGTTGCTTGCCGAAGCCCGTAACGAGCAGGCCGACATCCTGCGCGAGGCAGCCAAGATGCGCAACGACCTTATCGAGAAAGCGCGTGGCGATGCCTCGATCGAGGCTAAGAAAGTGACTGAAGCCGCTCAAGTTTCCATTGAACAGGCGCGCAAGGAGTCGGAGAAACAACTGCGGCTCGAAGTGGGCGAGTTGGCGCTGCAGATTGCCGAAAAGGTGATTCGCCGCAACATCGCTAATGACGATGCCCAAAAAGCGCTTGTTGACCAATATCTGCGCGAGGTTGAGACTAAAAATTAACGCGTTATGAGTGACGGACTGATACCACGCCGATATGCCAAGGCACTGTACAAGTTCGCTGTCGAGAATGGCGACTCGGAGGAAATCTACGAGCTCTTGAAGAAGCTCAGTTTCCGTCATACCGCAATCGACGAACTCAAGCGCGCGGTGCTCAACCCCGATATCTCTGACGAGGACAAGGGCTCTTACATGCTGAAACTCTCGGGCGGCAAGCCCGGCAGCTCGTTGGATAAGTTCATCCTGCTGTGTGTGCGCAACAACCGCGCCGAGTATCTGCAGAAGATATCCCTCGCCTACGTCGATCTCTACCGTGAGGCCCACGAGATAGCGCATGTGGTCATCACCACAGCGGTACCGATGCCCGAGGCCGAGATCAAAGCCATTATCGACATCGTCAAGAAACGCCTTGGCGCGATGACACTGGAAATCGAACAGAAGATTGACCCCGAGTTGATTGGCGGTTTTATAGTGACCATTGACGGCCTGGTGCTTGACGCATCGGTAAAGAGAGAATTGAACGAATTGCAATTACAACTGCAGAAGAAATAATTACAAGAGATGATTAATCCCAGTGAAATATCTGATATACTGAAACAACAGCTCGTCGATGATATCGTCAAGCGTCAGGTGGTCTTCGAGGAAGAAGGCACCGTCCTTGAGGTGGGTGACGGAGTTGCTCATGCCTATGGCCTTCACAATGTTGAGGCCAACGAGCTGGTGCGGTTCGAGAACGGTGTGACTGGCGTTGCCATGAACCTGGAGGAGAGTGACGTGGGTATTATCCTGCTTGATGAGGTGGACTCGGTGACCGAAAACATGAAGGTGCGTCGCACCGGCGAAATCGCCTCCATCGAGGTGGGCGAGGGACTGCTGGGCCGCGTGATCAACGTGCTGGCAAAGCCCATCGATGGCAGTGGCCCCATCGAAGGCCAGCGGTTGCGTCTGCCGCTGGAGCGCAAGGCTCCTGGCGTTATCTTCCGCCAGCCTGTGAACCAGCCGTTGCAGACGGGTCTCAAGGCTATTGACTCGATGATTCCCATCGGCCGTGGCCAGCGTGAGCTCATCATCGGTGACCGCCAGATTGGCAAGACCGCCATCGCGGTGGACACCATCATCAACCAGCGTGCCAACTATGAGGCTGGCAAGCCGGTATATTGCATCTATGTCGCTATTGGCCAGAAGGCATCGACCGTTGCCGCCCTGGTGAACAAGCTGAAGGAGTCGGGCGCCATGCCCTATACCATCGTAGTGGCCGCCACCGCAGCCGATTCGGCGTCGATGCGTTACTATGCACCCTTTGCAGGTGCCGCCATCGGTGAGTATTTCCGTGACACCGGTCGCGACGCCCTCGTGATCTATGACGACTTGTCCAAGCACGCTGTCGCTTATCGTGAGATCTCGCTGATTCTCAAGCGCCCCTCGGGTCGTGAGGCTTATCCCGGCGATATCTTCTACCTGCACAGCCGTCTGCTGGAGCGTGCCGCCAAGATCAATGAGAACCAGGCCGTGGCTAGCGTGATGAACGACCTGCCTGCACCGCTGAAGTCCATCGTCAAGGGTGGCGGTTCACTGACAGCATTGCCTATCATCGAGACTCAGGCCGGCGACGTGAGCGCCTATATCCCCACCAACGTGATCTCAATTACTGACGGTCAGATTTACCTTGAGTCGGCCTTGTTCAACTCGGGTATCCGTCCTGCCGTAAACGTGGGTATCTCGGTATCACGTGTGGGTGGTAACGCCCAGATCAAGTGTATGAAGAAAGTGGCAGGTACCCTCAAAATCGCTCAAGCGCAGTATCGTGAGCTCGAAGCCTTCACCAAGTTTGGTGGCGACATCGACCCCGTAACCGCCCGCACTATCGACACAGGCCGTAAGAATGAGCGACTGCTCGTCCAGGCACAATACACCCCAATGAAAGTCGAGGAACAGGTGGCCATCATCTATTGTGGTGTGAACGGCCTGTTGCGCGACGTGCCTCTGGACAAGGTGGGCGAGTTTGAGAAACTGTTTATCAGTTACCTGCGCGGTAAGCATCAGAGTGATGTGCTCGACGTGCTGCGCACTGGCAAGATTGACGACGACGTCATGTCAAAACTCAAACATGCCGCTGCCGAAGTAGCCGCCAAGTACACCGATGCTCCCGCCAGTTAATCCAGCAATTTAAGTTCGCAAGATGTCAACATTAAGAGAACTCAAGACGCGAATAGGTTCAGTAGCCTCTACCCAGAAGACGACGAGTGCCATGAAGATGATCTCATCGTCCAAGATGCGTAAGGCCACTGGCCAGTTGCAGCGCTTGTCGCCCTACCGCCAGATGGTGCAGCACGTCATCAGCCACTTGCTGGTGACCGACCAGCAGTTTGACTCGCCGCTCATCGTTGACCGCGATGTCCAGCGGGTGGCACTGGTGGTGTTCGGTAGCGATGACGGCCTGTGCGGCGGCTTCAACGTCAACATCTTTAAACAGCTGCTTGTGAGCATCCAGCAGGTGCGCAAGGAGTACGGGCAGCAGGTCGGGATTACCGTCATTCCTGTAGGTAAGAAGATGACCAAGGCTGTCCAGAAGATTGTCGGCAAGGACATCCAGATGGAGAAAGTGGCCCTCAACACCCGCAGTGGCAGCGAGGAGCTGTATGCCTTCACCGACCTGATGAAGACCCGCTTTCTGGAGCACACGTTTGACAGGGTGGAGATGCTCTACATGCATTTTATCTCTACCGGCAAGCAGGTGTTCGCCCGCGAGCAGTTATTGCCCGTGAGTTATCAGGGGCTGGCCGATAATGTTGACCCGCGTGCCGCCAATAGCCCTTGCCTGTTTGAACCCGATGCCAATACCATCTTCAACACAGTGCTGCCGTTGCACATTAAGTCGATGCTCCAGGATGTGTTTATCCAGAGCGCGGCCAGTGAGCAGAGTGCGCGCGTGATGGCGATGCAGGCTGCGAGTGATAACGCCAAGGAACTGCTCGACGAGTTGCAACTGGAGTATAACAAACTGCGTCAGCAGGGCATCACCACCGAGCTGCTCGATATCCTGGGCGGTCAAGTGGAACGCTAAAGCGAAATGTTAAGAAAATAAGAATACATTGATATTATGAACATTAAGGAGTATTTCGTCTCAATCTTCAAAGGCTTTTATAGCCTGATCAAGGGCATGGAGGTAACCGGTAAGGAGCTGGTGACTCCCAAGGTGACCGAGCAATATCCCGAGAATCGCGCCGAGCTTCACATTCCGGAGCGCTTCAGGGCTACGCTGGAGTTCATCTATGACGATAACGGCTACCACAAGTGTATTGCCTGCGGTAGCTGCGAGCGCAATTGCCCCAACCAGACCATCAGCATCACCAAGCGCATGGTCGAACTGCCCGACGGCAAAAAGAAGATGAAGCTGGACAAGTACATGTATGACTTGGGCAGTTGCACCTTCTGTGGCCTGTGTGTACAGGTATGTCCCACCAATGCCATCAAGTTCAGTAACGACTTTGAGCAGGCTGTGTTCACGCGCGAGAAACTCGTTAAACAGCTCAATTACCTGCCCGAGAAGGACGACGCTCCCGCTCCCGCACCTGCCGCCAAGCCCGCGGCTCCAGCAGCTAAGCCTGCTGCTCCCGCTGCTGGCGAGCCCAAACAAGAATCTCAAGAAAACAAAGAACAATAATGGAATCAGTAGGTAACATCATTTTGTACTTTATCGTTGCGATCGCCATCATCGTGTTCTCGGTGCTGACGGTTACCACGCGCAAGATTTTGCGCTCAGCAACCTATCTGCTGTTTGTGCTTTTTGCAACAGCCATCATCTACTTCCAGATGGACTACCAGTTCCTGGGAGCAGTGCAGATTGCCGTTTATGCCGGTGGTATCCTGGTGCTGTTTGTGTTTGCTATCATGCTTACTCAACAGCCCGGTAAGAATGCCGATGCCCTGGCAACCCACCGCCGCTGGCTCGGTCTGTCGGCTGCGCTGGCAGGTGTCGCCCTTTGTGGTTACGGCCTGTTCAGCTATGCCGGTTTTGCTGGCCGCTTGCTCAGCAGTGGTGTGGACGTCAATATGGAAAAGATTGGCCAGTTCTTGTTGAGTACCGACAAGTTCGGCTATCTGTTGCCTTTTGAGGCCATCAGTGTGTTGTTATTGGCTTGTATCATTGGAGGTGTGGTTATCGCCCGTCGCCGCTAAAAATGTGATAAGATTATGGATTTGACATTATTTATGTATCTCATCCCCAGCCTGATCATGTTTGGCTGTGGCGTTTACGGCTTCATTACCCGCAAGAACATGATTGCCATCATGATCTCGCTGGAGTTGATGCTTAACTCGGTCGATATCAACTTTGTGTTGTTTAACCGTTACCTGTTTCCTGGCCAGATGGACGGCATGTTCTTCTCTCTGTTCGCGATTGCAATTGCAGCAGCCGAGACGGCCCTTGCCCTTGCCATCATCATCAATGTGTTCCGCATTGCCAAGAACGTGGACATCAACCAAATCACTAAACTGAAATTCTAACGATTATGTCATTAAGTTTAGCAATTGTAGTTGTAGCATTACCCCTGCTGATGTTCCTGTTCCTGGGACTTGTCGGGGTGAAAATGGGTAGAAAAATCACGGGTGTGATTGGCGTGCTGGCCATGCTGGTCGATACCATCCTAGCCTATGGTGTGGCACTGACTTATTTCTTTGGAAGTGGCCAAGGCCAGATGGTGGACGGTGTCCGTCAGGCTGTGGTTGTAGCTAATCCCGCCTGGTTGTCGTTTACCGACACGCTGGTGGTGCGCCTGGGTGTTCTTGTGGACCCCATCGCCGCGATGATGCTTGTGGTTATCACCACGGTATCGTTGATGGTACACCTTTACAGTCTCGGGTACATGAGCGACCATGACGGCAACGCTGAGAAAGGATTCCAGCGTTATTATGCCTTCCTGGCGTTGTTCACGTTCTCGATGCTGGGATTGGTTGTCGCTACCAACATTTTCCAGATATTCATCTTCTTTGAGATGGTGGGTCTGTCGTCCTACCTGCTTATCGGCTTCTATTATTCGACGCCAGCAGCCAACCATGCCAACAAGAAAGCTTTTATAGTTACCCGCTTGGCAGACTTGTTCTTCCTTTTGGGTATCATGATTCTGAGCTATTACACCAATACCTTTGACTTCGACAAGTTGGTCTTCGGACCCACGATGTCGGGTAGCTTGGAGACCGCTCAGAGTGCGATCAGCACTGCCGGCGGCGCCACGTTCATGGGTTGCTCGGTAATGGCATGGGCATTGACTTTCATCTTCATTGGCGGTGCCGGTAAGAGTGCAATGTACCCGTTGCACATCTGGCTGCCTGATGCTATGGAAGGTCCCACCCCCGTTTCGGCGTTGATCCACGCTGCGACCATGGTTGTCGCAGGTGTGTTCCTGGTGGCAAGGTTGTTCCCGCTTTATGTCCTCGTGCAGGGTGCTATGAACATCATTCTGGTTGTTGGCGCATTCACGGCATTCTATGCCGCCGCGATCGCATGCACTCAGAGTGATATTAAGCGTGCGCTGGCCTTCTCGACCATCTCACAGATTGCCTTCATGATGACCTCGCTGGCCGTGAGCTCCAACAACAATGCCCTTGTCGAGATTCACGAGGGCTACGGTCTGGGTTACATGGCGTCGATGTTCCACCTGTTCACGCACGCTATGTTCAAGGCGTTGCTCTTCCTGTGCGCCGGTGCTATCATCCATGCCGTTCACAGCAATGAGAACGACAAGATGCACGGTCTGCACAAGTTCATGCCCATCACCAGCATCTGCTTCCTGATCGGCTGTCTGGCCATCGCGGGTATTCCCCCGTTCGCCGGCTTCTGGTCTAAGGACGAGATTCTCGTCGCTGCTTATCAGCGCGGTTTAGGTTGGGGTCTGTGGATGTCGATGGTGGCTTGCATGACCGCCTTCTACATGTTCCGCATCTATTACCTGATTTTCTTCTGGAAGAAACATGAGGTTCACGATGCCCATCACGCCCCCAAGGATCAGCCCTGGACGATGACGTTGCCGTTGATCATCCTGGCTTGCATCTCGATTGTGGCCGGCTTCGTGCCTTTCCACAACCTGGTGACCTGGGACGGCCATCACTTGCACACCGCCCTCGATTGGACGGTTGCCGGTTCGAGCATTGCCGTTGCCCTTGTGGGTATCGGTTTGGCCACGTTGATGTACTTCAAGGAGAACCCGCTGCCCGAGCGCATGGCCAACTCGATGCGCGGCTTGTGGACCGCTTCCTACAGGCGTTTCTACATGGACGAGTTCTATCAGTTCATCACTCACAAGATCATCTTCCAAGGTATCTGTGTGCCCATTGCTTGGTTTGACCGTCACATCATCGACGGCTTCATGAACTGGATGGCCGATGCCACCAACTCGGTATCCTATGGTATCCGCCGCCTGCAGTCAGGCAGCATCCAGGCCTATGTGTATGTTTATCTGATTGGTGCCCTGCTGTTGGCTGCCATCACTATGATATGTGTAATCTTGTAATCAACGGTCTAACAAAATAGAAAGGATATATCAAATGGAACTTTTCAATAATATACTGATTTACTTTGTGATCGTGCCTCTGCTGACGCTTGGAGGCCTGGCCCTGTGCCGCAACCAAGGTATCAAGGCCATCAGGACCGTTGCCGTTGTCGGTGCCAGTGTACTCATGGTGCTTGCTGCCATGCTTGTCAAGATTTTCCTTGATGCGCGTGCCGGTGGTGATACTAGTGAGATGATTCTGCGCAGTGACGTACTGTGGTATGCCCCGTTCAATGTCCACTTGGCGTTGGGCGTTGACGGTGTCAGCGTAGTGATGATATTGCTGTCGGCATTCATCGTGTTTGCCGGCGTCTTCGCCTCGTGGAAGATGAACCCGCTGCCCCGTCAGTTCTTCATGTGGTTCTTCCTGCTGTCCACGGGTGTGTTTGGCTTCTTTATCTCGATCGACCTGTTCACGATGTTCATGTTCTATGAGGTCGCTCTGATTCCCATGTACCTGCTCATTGGTGTGTGGGGCAGCGGCAACAAGAACTACAGCGCCATGAAGCTGACCCTGATGCTGATGGGTGGCTCGGCCTTCCTGATGCTCGGCCTGATTGGTATCTACTTCCACTCGGCTCCCGAGGGTCAGCCCTTGACGATGAACATTCTGGATATCGCCCATAATGACGCGATCCCGCACAGCTGGCAGTATGTGTTGTTCCCGCTGACGTTTGTCGGCTTTGGCGTGCTGGGTGCCATGTTCCCGTTCCACACATGGTCTCCCGACGGTCATGCCTCGGCGCCCACCGCGGTGTCGATGCTCCACGCCGGTGTGCTGATGAAGCTTGGTGGATACGGCTGCTTCCGCATCGCCATCTACCTGATGCCGTTTGCTGCCAACGAGCTGGCATGGATTTTCCTGCTGCTGACGGGCTTCAGCATCGTCTATGGTGCGTTGAGCGCCTGTGTGCAGACTGACCTTAAGTACATCAACGCTTACTCGTCGGTTAGCCACTGCGGTATGGTGCTGTTTGCCATTCTGATGTTCAACACCACCGCAATGACTGGTGCTGTGTTGCAGATGCTCTCGCACGGCTTGATGACGGCCTTGTTCTTCGCCTTGATCGGTATGATCTATGGCCGTACCCACACGCGTGATATCCGCGACATGGGCGGTATGATGCACATCATGCCTTACCTGGGTGTGGGCTATGTGATTGCTGGTTTGGCATCGTTGGGTCTGCCTGGTCTGAGCGGTTTCGCTGCCGAGATGACCATCTTCTTCGGCTCGTTCCAGCATACTGACCTGTTCCACCGTGTGCTCACCATCATGGCGACCACTTCGATTGTAGTGACGGCGGTTTATATCCTGCGCGTCGTTGCCAAGTTGCTGTTTGGCGAGGTACAGGATGACCATCACCGCTCGTTGACCGACGCCAGCTGGGAGGAGCGCCTCTCAACAGCCACGCTGATACTTGCTGTGGCTGCCATCGGTTGCTTCCCCAACTTCTTTATTAACATCATCAGCAGCAGTTTTGAGCCCGTTGTCAAGGCCCTGCAGGCTGCTTTGCCCATGATTTAATGAAAGTGTTTAACCTGATAAAAATTGCATAAGATAGATATGATGGATTATTCACAATTCTTATTGATGCCGCAGGAGATAGGCCTGTTGCTGGTTTTCCTGCTTGTTTTCATCTACGACACTTTCATGCCTGATCGCACTCAGCGCTACATGCCCGTGTTCACGGTCATTATGATGGCGCTCTACACGATATACTGCTTCTGCCTGCCCGCTGGAGTGGGAGAGGCTTTTGGTGGTATGTTTGAATCCAACACGGCCACGTGGGTGACTAAGAACATCCTGAATGTGGGTGCCGTGCTGGTGCTCCTGCAAGCCGTGAAGTGGACCAACAGCGACTTTGTCAGTGTTCGCCGTGGTGAGTTCTACGAGTTGACGCTGTTGACCCTCTTCGGCATGTTCCTCATGATCTCGGCTCGCCACTTCCTGCTGTTTGTCATCGGTTTGGAAACCGCTTCGCTTCCCATCGCAGCTTTGGCCGCATTTGAGAAACGCTATTACGAGTCGCATGAGGCTGCTGCCAAATATATCTTCACCGCCATCTTCTCATCGGCGATATTCCTGCTTGGCATTTCGTTTGTCTATGGTATGAGCGGTTCGCTCTATTTCAAGGACATTGCTACCGCGCTCATCGGCAACCATTCGGCTTTGCTGATTGCCGCGTTAGCATTTGTTATCGCTGGTGTGGGCTTTAAACTCTCGCTGGTCCCCTTCCACTTGTGGACTGCCGACGTTTATCAGGGCTCACCCACGGCTGTGACCAGCTACTTGTCGGTTATCAGCAAGGGTGCTGCAGCCTTCTCCTTCCTGGTGATTCTGGTGCAGGTGTTTGGCTCGGTTTATTCCCAGGCTTGGGAGTGGATGCTCTATGCGCTCATCGTGCTCACCATCACGCTGGGTAACTTGTTCGCCATCCGTCAGCGCAACCTGAAGCGCTTCTTGGCGTTCTCGTCGATTTCCCAGGCTGGTTACATCATGCTCGGTATCATTGCCGTGAATGTAATGGGCATGTCGTCGATGATTTACTACGTGCTGGTTTATATCTTCAGCAACCTTGCTGCCTTTGGCGTGATTGCTGCGATTGAGCGCCAGACGGGCCGTGTTACGATGGATGATTACAACGGATTGTTCAAGACCAATCCCTGGTTGGCCTTCACAATGATGCTGGCGATGTTCTCGCTGGGTGGTATACCCCCGTTTGCAGGCTTCTTCAGCAAGTTCTTCATCTTTGTGGGCGCCTGTCATCAGGGCTCAGTGGCCATCTACGTGCTCGTGCTCATCGCGTTGGTCAACACCATCATCTCGCTTTACTACTATCTGCTGGTAGTCAAGGCGATGTTCCTGCGCCAAGACGACTGCGTGATTCCCACGTTCAAGAGCCATTGGACTGAGCGTCTCGGCCTCATCCTGTGTGTGCTGGGCATCATCTTCATCGGCTTGGTGAGCTGCATCTATGCCTATATCAATGGTGCGGTGGATGCCATCAGCGCTATGTTCGCAGCTATCCAGTGATAGGTGTTAGGCTTTAGTGGCCGTACTGAAATCTCGAAATATACTATACTTCTGATATCATTTAGCATAACCAGAACAGAAGAAGATTTGTTTCATGTTAGAGAAGGAGGCACTGTGGGTTACCATGGTGCCTCCTAATTGTTCTTGCCTGATTTCAAGGTGAGATTACAAAAATCCTTTTGAAATCCCGAATAGATATTATGTCTTTGCGGGTTAAGTGCTAGTGATTTCTTAATCAGAGTTACATGATTTCCAATAATTCTATGTAAATTTGCCTTCTGAAATGTAAATCAAATAGATAGTAGGATATGAAACGACTCTTTTTGGTAATGACGATCATGTGCCTGTGGGCGCTGGGAAGTGATGCTGTGGGTGTGAAACAGGGTAGCGTGAAAACGCTGGTGGACAGCTGCGGCTTTTTCCCACAGGTCAGTGCTGACGGGCAGTGGCTGCTCTATTCACCTACCGAGGGCACTAGCCTGATGCTGAAAAACCTTGTGTCCGGTGGCGTTACCACGGTCGCCACGACGGGATATCCCGGATTTGATGCCATCATCGGTGGCGATGGGAAGGTGTACTATGTCACCCAGCAGCGCAAGAAGAACGGCCTGTTATACCGTACGGCTCACTGTTATGATCCCTTGACTGGAAATGACCAAGTAGTGCTGAAGGCCCAGCATGGCCGTGTGCAGCCGCTGCATGCTACCCATGGAGTCGTCATCTATGGCGAGCGGCAGGTGTATCGCAACGTGGGCCAAGTGGGTGCCTACTGCTATACCCGAGGCGATGAACTCTATCTGGTTGACGAGGGCGGCTCGACACGTGTGCTTCAACCTGTTCAAGAGAGTAACGGCTACCTGTGGGCTTCATTGTCTCCCGATGGCACAAAGGTATTGTTTGAGGCGGCCTCAAAGGGGTTGTTTGTTTGCGACCTTAATGGTCAGGTCATTGCCGACCTGGGAGAGTTTCTCATGCCGAGCTGGTATAATGACGACTATATCGTTGCCATGAGTAATGCCGGCAATACACGCACTAATGGGTCACGCATCTGGCTTCTGTCGGTTGATGGTGAGGTGTGCAAGCCTATCTCCAACCGTGAGGATCGTGCTGTACAACCCATGACAGCAGGTGGCAAGGTGGTTTATACGATACTCTACAGCGGTGAGGTGAAGCAAATGGAACTGGATATAGCTGCCGCCATGCCTCCCGTGATGGGCGTCGGCAAGGGCAAGACCGAGAAAATAAAGAATCCCATCAGCCGTAAGGATTTGCCCCGAGTCTTTATCAATCCGGGTCATGGAGGCCACGACAGTGATGATCGCCACGTGCCCACATGGGTCATCGGCAAGCAGGACACCCTACATTACTACGAATCCAACTCCAACCTCACCAAGGGCCTGGCGCTGGTGGAGATTCTGAAGAATAAGGGCTATGAGACTGCCATTTCACGCAAAACCAACTATACCGAGGACGATCTTGACTTGTTTGAGATTGTCGCCCTGGCTGCAAATAGCGGAGCAGATATTTTCCTGTCGATCCATAGCAACGCTACGGGTATTGAGAAGCGTATCAATTTCCCGTTGGGCCTGTATCGCGGCTGGGACGGAAAAGAAGCCGTGGAGGGAAGTCTCAAGTTGAGTGACCTGGTGATGAAGTATGCCGCCAAAAACGCGTTGGCCGTGTGGACCCACAAGGAACGCAGCCGTGGAGACTGGTCTTTCTATGACTGGGGCTACAAGGTGGGCCTGGGTGTGCTGCGTTTCAACAAACTGCCGGGTTTCCTGAGCGAAGGATCATTCCATGACTACCTGCCCGAACGTGAACGACTGTTGAATGATGGCTACTGCTGGCTGGAGGCTTGGAACCAGTCGCTGGGCATTGACGAGTACTTCGGCCGCAAGGGAAAGTTCAAGAACGGTGTAATTGCAGGAACGGTCCGCTGGGCCGACATCGAGCGCGTGGATGAGGATGACCGCGTGTTTGACGAGGACAAACTGTTGCCTATTGACGGCGCATTGATTCGCCTGTATAATGGCCGTGGCGCGCTGTGCCGAACCTACACGACCGACAATTTGGATAATGGCGTGTTTGTATTCACCAATCTGCCGAAGGACAAGTACAAGATTGATTTGTACTATGGAGGTGAGCACCGTTATATCACCACCAAGGTTAAGGTGAAGAAAAACCAGACGAGCTATAAGAACCTGAAACTGAAGAAAAATCAGAAACCGTTGAAGTAGGCTTTAGGCTTCTGGGAAATAGGAGTGTAATAAGTAAACAAAGGAGAGGATATGAAAAAAATGATGTTGATGATGCTGGCGGTAGCTGCTTTGCTGCCGGCGATGGGTCAGGAGGTGGAGGTAATCTCGCAGCGGCGCCTGCTTGAGGGTGTCGAGGGACCAGCCTACTATCCCGTACTCAATCAGGAAGGCAATCGCCTGCTGTTCTCAACCGAGGACGGCGCATTAAAAATGTATGACATGACCGATAATGTCACGGTTCTGGTGGCTGATGGCTATGTAGCCGGTAACGATGCCTGCTGGGGCGGTGACGGAAAGGTGTATTTTGTCACCCAGCGGGTAGGGGAGGACCATCTGGTATATCGCACGGGGCGGAGTTATGATGTTGCTACACGTCAGTCCACTCAACTTGTCGAAGAACAGCATGGTGCCGTTCGCGCCGTGCCTGCTACCCGTGGCGGCGCATTGAAATCCCCGGTACGCAATTATAACTCGGGCATTGACATCGGTAGCGCTGCATGGACCGAGGGCAGTCGTGTCCACGTTACCGTGGGTGGTGAGGAGCGCGTATTCAGCCCTGTGGATTCGTGGGCAGGATACCTGTGGGCTTCGCTGTCGCCCGACGGCAAGCGTTTGGCATTTTTTGCCGCAGGCAAGGGCATTGTGGTGATTGACTTGCGAGGTCAGGTGACTGCAATGCTCGGCAATTATGAAATGCCCTGCTGGTACAATAATGAGTATATTGTGGCGCAGAACGCCAAGGATGACGGCCACCAGTTCACCTCATCACAGATTGTGCTGCTCAAGTCCGATGGCACATGGCAGACAGAATTGACCAAATCCGCATCGATGGCGATGCAACCCACTTGTGGTGGCGGGCGGATTGTCTATACGACCATCGACGGCCTGCTGTATGAAATGAAAATCAACATTTACCAGTAAAACCGTTACAACGTCATGAAAAAGTTATTACTCCAATCGATGATGACAATGTTGCTGGCGGTTCTTGCCGTGAATGTAGCAACAGCGCAGCAGCCTCACGTGTATATCAATCCGGGTCACGGCGGCTATGACAGTGATGACCGCAACATGGTCATTTACCCATTTACCCAAGGTGACAGTGCCGGATCATGGGAGAGCAAGTCCAACCTGCGCAAGGGTCTTGCCCTGCGTGAAATCCTGCAAAAGAAAGGCTATAAGACCAGTATCTCGCGTGTGACCAATACCACTGCCGACGATCTGGCACTCTCGACCATCGTCGCCCTGTGCAACCAGAGCGGTGCTGATGTGTTTTATTCCATCCACAGCAACGCCACGGGCACCAGTGCTGTAAACAACTTCCCGATGGTGTTCTACCGTGGCTACACGGGCTCTCCCCAAGTGGCCAATGCCGACGTGCTGGCTGCCGACCTGGAACCCTACCTGTATGCAAGCCAGACGACTGTTTGGACCCACAATTACCAGATTTGGGGAGACTGGTCGTTCCGCCCCGAGTGGGGCACGCAGGGCTATGGCGTGCTGCGTGGTAACCGTGCCGTGGCCAACCTGAGTGAGGGTTCGTTCCACGACTATATCCCTGAGGCTTACCGCCTGCTGGGACTGCAGTACTGCTGGATGGAGGGATGGAACATTTCGCTGGGTGCCGACAAGTATTTCGACCGTCTGGATCAGTATGATCTGGGCGTCATCTCGGGCAACGTGCGTGACGACCGCATCAAGCGTCTGCAGGAGAATCCCCAACCGTTTATCGTTTACGGCGATGACAACCTGATGCCCATCCACAACGCCACAGTGCGTTTGCTTGACCAAAACGGCAACGAGGTGCAGCGCACCATGACCGACACTCTGCGCAATGGCATCTACACCTTTAAATATGTTGTGCCAGGAACTTATACCGTCGAGGTAAGTGAACCGTCGCATTTCTCACAGACGGCCGATGTCATCGTGAGCGCTAATGCGGCAACCTACCAGAACTTCTACCTCAAGCGCGTGCGCGACACGCCTCCCGTGGTGGTTGAATACAGCCCTGTGTGGCAAGAGGGTGATCCCGCCGTGAAATGTAGCGAGCGCATTGTGCTCGCTTTCAACTGGGACATGGACAGCGTGACGACGTGTGGCGCCTTCCGCCTCGACCCGCCTGTGGAGGGTACCTTCCGCTGGGAAGATTCCTACTACCGCCTGATTTTCACCCCGGTTGACGCATTTGATGTGAACACCCTATACACTCTCACGCTAGGTAAGAGCGCCGAGCATGGTGGTGGCACTCCGATGGAGGAGGACTTCACGGTGCAGTTCTGTACACAACCCCGCAACCACCTGAACGAGCTAGCCGTATTCCCCTACGAGGGTGCTCAGGTGCACTACACCAAGCCGACTGTAGAACTGCGTGTAGACTCGCTGTTGGATACCTATAACCTGTTCAACCGCTTGCGTGTCCTTGACAGCGAGGGTAACGAACTGTCCTGGAACAAGCGCAGCATCAAGTACAACAAGAATGGTGACGACTACGGCTTCGTTCGCATCCCGCTCACCAAGGACATTGAGCCTGGCAAGGATTATCACCTTATCCTCGATGTCGATATCGCCGATACTGCCGGCATCCACCTGCCCGCCGCGCGCGTAATTAACTTTACGGGTGTTGACGCTGGTGCCGGTAAGCCTGGCATGGAATTGGTGGAGGGCTTTGAAGATGCCAATGATTATGCAATTGAAGATTTCCTTGAAGAGCAAGCTACGATGACGTTGACAACGTCCACCGACCGTCTCTTCGGTAGCAAATCGTTGCAAATGGCCTATGACTTTGCCGACGGTTCCAAATTCTTTGTGGCCCGTCTTGATGGCGCATGGCCTCAGCGTTTTACTAAGGGTGATACTCTTGGCATTCATGTGTGTGGCGATATGGGTTATAACCAGTTGTCGGCCTGCTTTGCTAATGGCTCCGACAAGGTAGTTGTGCCTTTGTGCCTGATTGACTTCCACGGCTGGCGTTACGTGTCTGTAGCCCTCGATGCACTGAGTCCAGACCATGATTATGGCTTCTCGGGTTTCAAGTTGAGCCGGGCTCATGAATTGATGGGCAAGACAGGGACGATTAAGCTGGATAATATGCTACGTGGCGAGTCCAGCGGCATTAACGAAGCACGCCTGGCCAACATGCAGCTGGCCGTTAACGGCGATTATATCGTCGTGAGTGCCGATACATGGGTGCAGGGAGTGGAACTGCTGGATGTCAATGGTCGTCACATCAAGGCCGCTGGTGGCAATTGCTTGAACGTGGCTGGCGTTGATCCTGGCATCTATATCGTCCACGTTCACATCAACGGCAGCACCGCAACAGAGAAGATTAGGCTTTAGCTATTAGGTTATCGTCTTTAGTGATAAGGACTTAATTGTGGGGGCGCAAAACCTTGCGCCTCTACTTTTTTTGTGATATAATTTTGCGCCAGTTAGCTGTTAACGAAGTTTAACTTATATTGTTATTTGTAATAAATGCTATTGTGTATTTTTGTGAGCGTTTTTGGGAAAGAAGCCTTTCATAATTTGGGGAAAAGACTGATGATGAATGTAAATAACAGATGAACAAATGATTTAACTATTAATTTGAGCTTCTGATATTTGTTTTAGCTAAGGATCAGCTTATAAACCTGTGATACATTCCTTAAGTTATGATTTTGAGGCCGATAGAATACTAACATTATAATAAAAACTTTTTTGGATTATGGTTAGAATTAAAATTACAGCATTACTGTTCGTCATGCTCTTTGCAGCAGGATGGAACAACATGGCTACGGCACAGGCTCTGCCTGAATCTGCCGTTTCGCGTTATGCTTTCAAGAATGTCGGAGCCTCCAATGGCACACCTGCCAATGCCGTGAGGTCGAAGAAGATGTTGAAAGCTCCCCTTCGTGCGGACAATGAGAAAATGAAATCACTGACTGCAGCCGAAGCTGACCTGTTGACATACAAGTGGTGGTCAGCCGAGAAAAATGATTCTGTGACCAGTAAGGCCACTGATGTGGCAACCAAGGCCGAGCAGATGTACGAACTGTTGAGATTCGTATATATGAATCCGGCTTTCCCTGGCCCGTTCTACAGTGCTTACACAAGCGATGGCGTGCGTGAAGATCCTGTTTACTATGGCGCTGTAGCTGGCGGTTGGAATATTCCCGACAAAGCCCGCAAGCCTGTTGGCGATATCGTGATTAAAGCACAAAATGGTTATGTCGGCATAAAATCCATTTATGTTTATAATGAATCTGGTAGTCCGCTGACTCAATGGGTAGGTACCTCAAATGGGACTTCTGTTCCTTCTGGTTGGACTTTTGACACCAATAGTAATGAGGAAACATGTCATTTCGCATCCAATGGTGATGGCAGTTATTATATGACTTACGGTTCCTATGGTGGTGGTATTCTTACAATCTCATCCGGTGTATTAGGGAATGCTACCTATGTTCGTATTGTCATCAATGGTGCTCTAGACAGTGGGACAAGCGATTACACGCTGACGGTTAATGGTGAATCTAAAACATTAACAAACACCTTTACGGACTATGCATGGGAATCAGGTTCAGTTAGCTCCAAAACTTTTCAGACAGTAGGTGACATCACTATAAATGCGAACACCTATTCAAGGATTGGTCAAATTGTGGTTAAGTCAGGAAGTGAGAACATCACAGGTTGGAACATCAATAGCAGTTCATTGCCTGCTGGTTGGCAATTTGATTCCAACCCGAGTTATGCAAGCAATGGGTACATGTATTTTGATGACGATCAAACTTTAACCATTAAAGGCTATCTGTTCGATGGATTATATGAAAGTGTTGAAGTAGAGATCTTAGCCTATGACTCTTCATCGCGTTATTATGGCACTTTATCTGTAAATGGCGAAAGTCAACAAGTCGCAGCCGAAGATGAATTGGAAACTCATACATGGACGGTGAGCAAAACAGTTCAGATTCCTCTAAATAATCCCTATGCCTATAAGCCAAATGTGGAGGGTTACACGGGATTGATGGTAGCGCTTAAAGATACACTTCAAACTGCGCCTAGAGCTTTTGCTGAAAATGATGCAACCAATTTCCATAATTACTTTAATTCGAAATCAGATATCATCGATTACTTGGCGAATAATGTCTCTTACATAAAGCTGATGACTGACGGTATGCGCATCGGTAAAGACCGTAATGGAAATGATACCGAGGAAACTGGTACTGTGTTCAATATCGACGGCACTTACAACCGTTTCTTTATGCTGGGTAAAGGACAAGCTCGCAAGAAAGATGATGCCGTCCTCGTTCGACAGCAACGTTTCGGCTATGAGTTGGGTGAACGTGTTCCGTTTAAGAATATGTTTGAGCAGTTTAGTCCCACGGGTGGTATGCTTGGTGATGATATTACCGATTTCTATAGCGAAATGATGGAAGGCCATACCTATGATGTGGTCCATGACTGCGCTTCGGTAATAGAGAATGCACATGAGTTCTCGATGTCGGGCCATACGGGTACGACACATTACGCGATGTCGGGTCTGAACTTCTTTATTCCCGATTATCGTCTGAAATATTGGGAGACTGGGGATACTATTAAATATACTAATGGCTCGATGGACACCTATACCGTTGATGGCCGCACCTTAAATCCCTACAAGGATAATACTGGTGCATCGTATAGTAGAGCCTCCAACTTCGTTGCCAACTATGGCAATTATATTAAACAGAATCCTCCCAAGGTGGGTATCTACAGGATTACCCTTGAGGCCTCGGCTGAGCCTGTTAGCGGTTATAGTGAGCCAGATAACAGGTACTATGATGTCAATCTCGACTGGAGTTCGTCGTTGAACGAGATGTCGGGCCACGACGTGCCGCAGACCTATATAATTTACGAGGTTGTATATGATGAAAATGGCAATGAGGATTATGAGTATATAGCAACTGTGCAAAATGTGACGGAATATCACTTCCCGGAGCCATTTGAACAGCAGTCCTATAGTGTTCCTCATACCTATATCATTAAGGGCTCTCCCACTGACAACGATCATCCCTCGTTTATTGCATGGAGTAATCAGGATCAAGTGATCATCCCCGGCTATAAGGACTTCCTGGCTCTTGGCCTTGACCACTACGAGAGTGATTTTGTGATCAATCAGGAGAAGAACTACTACCGTAATTTCCTGACGGTATCCAACGATAATGACATGAATGCCTTGACTACATCCCGTATCAATGCTGGCGAGAGGGTGTTCAATCTGTATCGTTATGATTTCTATAAGCCTGAGACTTCTGTGAAAAAGGTGGCTACGCTGACTTTTGATCCGGTCGGTACCAATGCTAAATCGGTTCATTATAGTGTGGATTATGTCACTAATAATCAGGAAATCCGAAATTATAACCTTCCTAAGATCAACAAGACCAATGTATATCGTCGTGAGATAATGGGAATTCCCGATACAGGATCGTTGAGCGTCAAGGGCAATGGCGACATCGTTATCCAACCTAATGGCCTTAATGTGAACTTTAAATCCATCATTGTTCAATCGGGCAATACGACGATTACCCGTTGGCCTGTTACGGGTAGCACTCAAACCCAGGCCAATACTCTGCCGCGCACATGGCGCCTATCGCCGGGGTGCAAGTGGGAGCAGTATGGTGAAGGCTATTATCTTGAAGGTGGCGGTTACATCGTTATCCCTGCGAGCTTATTATCAAATTATAGTAACCTGACGGTAACCATCAATGCCTATGGTGATGGCTCGTCGATCTCTAAGGTTTTGGTCAATGACATCAGTAAGACGATTGCCAATACTAATCCAAAGGATTACGTATGGGAGAGAGTAGAAACGACCAGTACAGTCAGCTATACCAATACTGAAGTTGATCATCTGGATTTCGTCACTAACTTTACGCCCGGTGGAGAAGATACGGATGCCGGTACTACTATCGTATTGTCTTCGCCCTGGAGTTCAAACTACTTCTATCTGTTTGGGGATTATGCTTATATTGCCTATACCAATGATACTAATAATGGTAATCTCACATTCACGATTCCTCAGGGCTACAGCAATGAGACCTTTGTAGTGAAGATTGGTGTTCCTAACAGTGATTATGGCAACGGTTACTTCACGTTCAATGGCGAACAGGTCAACTGTACTGCAGGTGCAATCTGTACTTGGGAGAAATCGGGATTGAGCAGTGGCAACCAGATTGTCATTAAGGGTAGTGTGAACTACAATGGTGTTCAGCAGGGATATTCACCTGACATGGCGAACGTTTACGTTTATGTGAAACGCCAGGGTGGCACCTCTAATGCTGGTATGGTAAGGCTTGGTAACCTGCCAATCGTTGACCAGTTTGCAGCAGATGTATCTGCGAACGATCACCCGCGCCGCTATGGATATGTGCTCAGGTATGAGCCGAACAATTCTGACGCTCAAGAGAGTGGACGAGTTGTAGTCCCTGTCCAGCACACCGAATCGGTTGTGAACGGCTACTTGACCGAATCGCAGCTTGTGACCGATAGTCTCACTCATGGAATGCCGACCGACGTGCTGACTGCCGACGTGCAGTTCAACCTGTCTAAGACCAACACGGCAGTGTTCTACAACACGATTCAAGGTAAGGTGGATAGTATTCCTGCCGATTACAGGCACTACTTGACCGTGTTGCAGCGTCGTTCTGACGGCAAGTTTGAGGAGATGAAGAGCCCATCACCCCTCAATGGTAAAAAGTATAAACCAGGTGAGCACCATTATTTTGATAGTGTTCCTACAAATGTAGGCAGTTACAAGACCTACGTGCCTAGTGTCATGACCATGGGTCAAAACCGCCGTTACTATGAGGTTGATTCCTTGCACAATACCTATGGCGCTCCTATCTGGAAGACCGGTAAGGGTGAAGTTCAATTGGCTTCTGTCACAGCCGAGAGGCAGAAAGGCCTGAGTGGCTCTACCAACTGGACTGATGGTAATGACCCGTGTAGCCTGTACATCCTGGATGGTCTGCAGGCCGATGGATACTTGCCGAGTAAGACAGTTTCTAATGTGGAATACGTGCCATATATGTTCCGTGTATTTGTAGAGAGCAAAAACGGGAAGCTGCGTGGCTATAGGGAAGTTCCTGCAGGTGAAGACGAGAATCTACCCGGAAGTCACCTTGACGGTGATCCCAATGGCACCCACACTGGTCCCTTGTGTGTATGGAGCGAGTATATCAGCAACTCGAACAATGTGACATTCCCCGAGCCCGGTAGAGCAACATTCAGCAAGAATAAGGACTCAAACGACTGGTCTAACAACATTATGTTTGGCGCTCTGGATGAAATCATTAAGGGAACCGATAACAATAACTTGTCAAACATTGATCCCGATGACTTGACGATTTATGTCCGCTACTATTTCAAGGCCGTGGGCAAAGAGTCCACTGCAGTTGATCCTGAGCCAGAGGAGCCTGGCAGCAAAAAGCTGAGAGACGGTGACGGAACTGAAGATGAGCCTGAAGAGATTCCGATGTTCTCTGCTACCGAGCGCTCTAAGACTCCTTCTCCCTGGACCGCTGTTGCCGAATTGAGCTACATGCACGAAGTGGTGGGTGTGATTTATGTCAATCCGCAGGGTCTGCAGTCTGATAAGCCCTTCGATGGCATCAATATTGTTATCACCCGTTACAGCGATGGCTCGACGAGTACGGCCAAGATTGTTCGTTGATCGTGTGCTCGCTGAGATGGAAAAAGACTTGAAATAGAGTTTTGATTCCACTGATATATCAGTATAATGCCGTGGGTTCGCTTCAGATAGCGAGCCCGCGGTTTATTAGTATATCGATATGAAATATGCAAGAAGCTGCCATTTTGGCAGTTTCCTGTTTAAATTTTGCTAAAAACATGACAGACTGTCTTTGAAATTTAACAGTAGTTATACTTTGCGGCTTTGGCACCGGTTTTGTGTTATGGGTAGTGCAAGCCGGTCGTAAGACTGGCGGGTGAAATAGAAACAATTTAAACAATATAAACAAACAACAAAACAAAAAATAGGAGGTAAAGATTATGTATTTTCCCGTAATTCGTAACAACCGCAACAACTGGTTAGACACAGCATTTAATGACCTGTTTGATATGGATTGGACTCCACGCCACGTAACCACGGCTCCTGCCGTCAACGTCAAGGAAAGCGATAAGGCCTTCACTATGGAGGTCGCTGCTCCTGGCCTCAAGAAGGAGTTCTGCAAGGTGAACATCAACAATGAGGGCAACCTGGTTGTGAAGATTGAGAACAAGTCCGAGCATGAGGACAAGCCTTGCAAGGAAGGGTGCGAAAAAGTCCACTACATCCGCCGTGAGTTCTCTTACACCAACTATGAGCAGACCTACATCCTGCCCGATGAGGTGGACAAGGAGCACATCAGCGCCAAGGTTGAGGATGGTATTCTGTCCATCGAGCTGCCCAAGCTCGCACCTGAGCCCGAGAAGAAGGTGGATCGTGTGATTGACATCGCATAACGGAGTGATTCTCCAGGTA
This sequence comes from uncultured Prevotellaceae bacterium, assembly GCA_947302275.1. Classification (GTDB taxonomy): domain Bacteria; phylum Bacteroidota; class Bacteroidia; order Bacteroidales; family Muribaculaceae; genus Sodaliphilus. The sequence goes on along the minus strand of CAMYUW010000010.1, from coordinate 50,587 downwards.
ATCAGCTAAGCCACTAAGGTGCTTTTCCTTAGTGGCTTAGCGCTTTATATGTCATGTTTTGCAACTAGGACTGAAAGGCTAAGTGTAGGATTATGGCATAGTTGCGGTGGCAGTTATTGAAGATTGATGGTTAATTAATGTGATTGTGTGTTAAATTTTCATGAAATTTTGGGAAAAACATCAATCTGGAGTCGCATAGCGGTGGTTTTTCCGTAATTTTGTGGCCTTAAAAGTAGTTATATCTGGTTTTTAACAAAATATTAGCATAAATATATATCCATTAACAGAGATGGGAGTTCTAAAAGGCCAAAATATTACCCTTATTGCCGAGAGCAGTACTACACGCACCGAGTGGTCGCTGGTTGAGGATGGCGAAGTGCTGGAGCACGCATATACGTCGGGCTTGAACCCGTTTTTTATGTCGCGTCGTGAGATCAGTCACAGCATCCGCCTGGAGTTGCCCCCGGAATTTTTCAAGCGCCGTTGGAGCCATGTGTATTTCTATGGTGCCGGCTGCTCTGGCCCTGAGAAGAACAAAATCATAGAGGGTTCGCTGGTTGCTCAATTCAAGACACCGGTGACGGTGATGAGTGACCTGCTGGGTGCAGCGCGTGGCCTGCTGGTGCGTGAGCCGGGCTTGGCGTGCATTTTGGGCACAGGCAGCAACTCGTGCCTGTATGACGGTAAAGAAATTGTGAAGAATGTGCCGGCTCTGGGCTTCATCTTGGGTGATGAGGGCAGTGGCGCTGCGTTGGGACGCGTGTTCCTGGGAGATGCGCTCAAGGGTTTGGCGCCTCATGTCTTAATTGAGGCCTTCTTTGATAAATACAAGGTGACACGTGCCGAGGTGCTCGATGCCGTACTGAACAATCCGGCGGCAACACGCAATCTGCGGGCATACTCGTTTTTCTTGAGCGAGCACTTGGACAACCCCTATGTTCACGACTTGATCGTCGGTGAGTTCAGGCGGTTCTTTGAGCGCAACGTGGCGCAATATGACTATAAGAGTTATCCCGTAAGTTTTGTGGGCTCCATAGCGACAACTTATAGTGAGATTCTGCTTGAGGTGGCCAACGACTTCGGTGCCACGGTGCGGAAAATCCTTCTCAGCTCCATGCCCGGTCTTGTCGCATACCATAGTGAACAGACTGGATTCAGTTAACCTTGTCAGTCAAAACAAGTGATCGCCCTGCGGGTGAGAAATCAGAAAGAATTACGATTCTCCTTGGATTTCTCACCCGTAGGGCGATTCTTGTGGTTTGGAATGTGTTTTAGATAATTAATTTTCTTAAAAAGTGTAGTTAAATTATAAATAATGTTGTAAAACGGCGGATTGGTGCGGTTTTGTTTTGGTTCTTCACTAGGTTTGAGTACTTTTGTTGCATAACATTTGACCAAAATCTAAAGAAGATATGAAAATAATGACTCAGTTAGTATTGGGTGCTGTGGCCATGATGGCTGCCGTTTGCCCTGTTCAGGCACAAGAGTTCACTCAGGAACAGTTGGACGGTGTGCAACGTGTGGTGGCAAGCAAATTACCCGATCATATGGGCGTGGGTGACCTGAAAGTTCGCTCCGTGACCTTTGAAAACGATACCGTCAAGGTTGATGTGAGCGAGAACTTCGGTGACGTGCCGTTTACCCAGGCTGGGGTGGATCAGATGCGCAACGAGATCCGTTATGCTTTGGGCGCAGAATATGGCGACAGCCCTGTGCTCATTACTATCGTGGGCAACGACATTAACAAGTACTTCTCCGACTACGAGCCAGCTTACAAGCGCAGCCACAAGGCATTTATCAGCGAGTTGGATGCCAACCGTCATTATAAGCATGGTCTTGACGGCAATATCATAGCAATGTGGCCCAGTCACGGCTGGTATTTCGAGCCCAAACTCAACCGTTGGGAATGGCAACGTGCCCGCCTGATGCAAACCGTCGAGGATATGTATACCCATAGTTATGTGCTGCCTTTCCTCATCCCCATGCTGGAGAACGCAGGAGCCTATGTGTGGAACGCCCGCGAGCGTGATACCCACAATTTTGGCGTTGTAGTCGATAATGACGGCGGTGAAGCTCAGCAAGGCTATACTGAGTATAACGGCAAGCAGAAGTGGCAGGCTGGTGCCGATGGTGGCTTTGCATATCTGCGCCCCCAATATAAAGACTTTGAGAATCCCTTTACCGAGGGCACATACCGGGTGGTCCGTGCCGAAAAGGATAAGAAGAAACTGTCGACTGCCTCGTGGGATATTGATATGCCCGAGGCTGGCGAGTTCGCGATTTACATCTCTTATAAGTCACTGCCTAACAGCGCCAGCGACGTGAATTATACCGTCAATAGTCTGGCAGGTACACGAGCCTTCCGCGTCGATCAGACAATGGCCGGTGGCGTCTGGGTTTATCTGGGCACATTCCCCCTGGCTAAGGGCATGAACAAGGCTGTCGTGGAGATTTCTAACCTGAGTAGCGACAAGGATGCCGTGATTACTGCCGACGCCATCAAGGTGGGCGGTGGCAAAGGCAACATTGCCCGACGTGTGGCTCTGCCCACCGAGGAGAACCGCCGTATTGCTGCAGAGCAGGAGAATGAGAAATTCCTGGGCAAGGAAGGCGTAGAGTATAACTATATTGGCAGTGGCAATCATCCCTGGTTCCACCTGGGATCGCGTTATTTCCTGCAATGGGCCGGTTTCCCCGATAGCGTTTATTCTACTTCTCACGGCATCAACGACTACACCGACGATTACCGCAGCCGCGGTGAGTGGGTGAACTACTTGGCTGGTGGCAGTGACGTGTTGCCTGACCGTGGCGGTCTGAAGGTGCCCGTGGATATTTCGTTCTGCCTGCACACTGATGCCGGTGCTACGCCCGACGACGAGATTGTGGGCACCCTGCTTATTTATTGCACCCGCGCTAATGGTAAGCAGTTTGGCAAGTATGCCAACGGCACGCCGCGTGAACTGTCGCGCCGATATTGCAATCTGCTATCGACCGAGATTGTCAAGGATATCCGTGCCAAGTGGGAACCTAACTGGACCCGTCGTGGCATGTGGGACAAGAGTTACTATGAGGCTCGTGTGCCCGAGGTGCCTGCTGTGCTCATGGAGTTGCTCTCGCATCAGAACTTTGCCGACATGAAATATGGTCTCGACCCGATGTTCCGCTTCGATGTGAGCCGTGCCATTTACAAGGGCATGTTGAAGTTCATCGCCCAGCGTGACCACCGCTCATACGTCGTGCAGCCGCTGCCTGTCAACTCATTTGCCATCAGCAAAACCGACAAGCACCGCTATCTGCTTACTTGGAATCCCACCCATGATGACTTGAGCGACAATGCGGATGCGACATCCTATATCGTGTGTGAACGAGTGGGGCTGGACGGCGCTTTCAAGGAAATCGCCACCACACGTGGCCCGCAATACAGCGTGACCATCAATGACAACAAGGTTCACAGTTACCGCATTATCGCCATGAATGAAGGTGGCCGCAGTTTCCCCAGTGAGACACTCAGCTTGGGAGAAGCGGCAGGTAGCCAGGGCGATGTGCTTGTTGTGAACGGATTCACACGCGTGAGTGCTCCCGACTGGTTTGATGGTCCCGACCGTGCAGGCTTTGATGATAATAAGGATCATGGCGTGCCCTACATCCAGCAGATCAACTACTTGGGCTCACAGTATGAGTTCCGCCGCAGTATTGAGTGGACCGATGACGATGCGCCTGGCTTCGGCAGCAGCCGCAGTGACCACGAGACGATGAACGTGGCCGGCAACACCTTTGATTATCCCGCAGTGCATGGCGAGGCGCTGATGAATATCGGCTATTCTTTCGTCTCATGCAGCCAGCAGGCATTGGAGAATAACTATAATACTGACGGTTATCGCCTGATGGACCTTATTCTGGGCAAGCAGAAAGAAATCAAAACAGGTAGCGGCCTGATGCCCACGCGCTTTAAGATTTATACTTCTGGCTTGATGAATGCCCTGCGCCGCTTCACAAGCAATGGTGGTAGCGTATTGTTGAGTGGCGCCTTTGTGGGCAGCGACTTGTGGGACAATGCCGCTGGCAATGATGACCCTGTGGGTAAAGCCTTCGTCAAGGATGTGCTCGGTTTTGAGGGTCTGCATGGTAGGGCATCACTTGATGGTACAGTCAGTGCTGTGGATAGTCCCGATATCCGTCTTTCCTCGCCCGGCGCCTGGTATTTCGTCAGCAAACTCAACGATAAGGCCTATGCTGTCGAGTCTCCTGATGCTATCCGCGCCAGTGATGACCGTGGTTTCACTTGGATGCGCTATGGAGAGAATGGCTTGCCTGCCGGTATCGCTAGCGACCGAGGCAATTACCGCACGGTGGTCATGGGTTTCCCCCTGGAGGCTGTAACTACTGCCCAAGAGCGCACGAGCCTCATGAGCCGCATCATGGAATACTTGAAATAACCATCCAGATGATCTGGCGCCTCTAGACAGAAAAGAACAAACAATTAACAATAATCATAAAACAAAAAATGAAATCATGGGAAGAATCAATTGCTTTATCCCCTTTGCTAACACCGAGCAGGCTGCGCAAACTATCCTTAACCTCAAGGAACAGGAATTGGTGAACAAAATCTATCTCCTGGCCACCGAGGAAGGCACCACCGCTGTTGAGGGTTGTGAACTAGTGCCCATTAAGGGCCTCACCTCCAGCGCCACGATGCGTGCTATTGCCGAACGTGCCGATGCCGACTATGTACTGTTTTACACCAAGTTTGACACGCTCAAGATGGGGCCGTTCTCATTGGAACGTTTTGTGAAACTGGGTGACGACACATGTTCGGGTATGCTCTATGCCGACCACTACAACGTGACTGAAAATGGTGCCGACAAGGCTCCCGTCATTGATTACCAGATGGGTAGTCTGAGGGATGACTTCGACTTTGGTTCGGTACTGTTCTTCTGTGGCAAGTGTTTCAAGAAAGCCGTCGAGGCAATGAAGAGCGACTATGAGTTCGCCGGTCTGTATGACTTGCGCCTCAAGTTGTCGCAGTTTGCCGCCATCACCCACATCAACGAGTTCCTGTACAGCGACGTTGAATTGGATACCCGCAAGAGCGGTGAGAAGAATTTTGACTATGTGGATCCGCGCAACCGTGGTCGCCAGATCGAGATGGAGAAGGCATGCACCGAGCACCTCAAGGAGGTGGGCGGCTATCTGGCTCCCACACGCATCGTGGATGGAAAGGAAGTGCCCAATTTCCGCCACATCGAGTTCAATCAAGGCGAATTTGAGGTTGAGGCAACAGTGATGATTCCTGTGCGTAACCGCATCCGCACCATCCGCGACGCAATCGACTCGGTACTCAAGCAGGAGTGTAATTTCAAGTTCAACCTGATGGTAGTGGACAATTTCTCTACCGACGGCACCCGTGAGGCCATTGCCGAGTACAACGACCCGCGTCTGATACACATCATTGCCGACTACTACGATATGGGCATTGGCGGTTACTGGAACCTTGCCGCACACCGTAAGAATGTCGGAAAGTTCATTGTGCAGCTCGACAGTGACGACATGTATAAGGACGAGCACACCCTTCAGACGATGGTCAACGCATTCTACGAGCAGAACGTGGCCATGGTTGTGGGCACCTATCAAATGACCGATATCCACCTCAATCCCATTCCTCCCGGCATCATCGACCACAAGGAGTGGACTCCCGAGAACGGTCGCAATAACGCCCTGCGCATCAATGGCCTGGGCGCTCCCCGTGCCTTCTACACACCCGTGCTGCGTGACGTGAAGATTCCCAATACCAGCTATGGTGAGGATTATGCGCTGGGCTTGAACATCTCGCGTAACTATCAGATTGGTCGCGTCTATGAACCCGTCTATCTGTGCCGTCGCTGGGACGATAACAGCGATGCCGCGCTCGATGTCGAGAAGATGAACCGCAACAACTTGTACAAGGACCGCATCCGCACCTGGGAACTCCAGGCTCGTATTGCGATGAATAAGCAGTAACGACTGATAAAACCATCTCATGCTAAGGCGCTAAGTTTTTTTGTTGCGTCTTGGCGTGAGGTACGGGAGCAGAGTATGGACTATAGCAGAGTGGTTGATAAACTCCTCGCCAGACAACTGTGTGACTGGGACGTTGCTGAGCGCAACTATACTGCGCTCGGTAACGTCGTCACGCGTACGTTGTCGCTGGGCGAGTCCTCTGTTACGCTGCAATTCAATCCCGAGCGGCGTGGTTCGTCTTCGGCTGCCATCGACAAGCGTTCATTGGCGAGCCGCAAGTGCTTCCTGTGCAGCGGTAACCAACCAGTCAGGCAAAAGGCGGTACTATGGGGTGACCACTACAAGATTCAAGTAAATCCTTATCCCATCTTCACGCGTCACCTCACGATAGCCGACCTGCGCCACTTGCCTCAGCATCTTGACGGCAGGGTTGGCGACATGCTTCAGCTGGCAAGTGCATTGCCTGAGTTTGTAATTTTTTACAATGGACCACAATGCGGAGCCTCGGCACCCGATCATGCCCATTTCCAGGCAGGAGTTAAGGGCGAGATGCCGTTATATGATGAGATGGCCCATGCTACGACCCACATGTTGGCCGACAGTGATGAGGGATTTATAGGCTATGTGGACACGCTGGGGCGCCCTGTTTTCACGATAGAGACATCAACCCAACGGGCTGCTGAACGTTATGCTATGCGTTTACTCGAATTGTTGCCCATCCCCCACGGAGCCGATGAGCCGATGGTCAACGTGCTGTGTTGGTGGAATAAGACCAACCGCATGTGGCATTTGGTAGTTTTCCCTCGTCGCAAGCACCGCCCCGCCTGTTATGGAGAGGGCCAGGGCAGATTATTGCTTAGCCCGGGCGCTGTTGATATGGGAGGCTTGTGGGCTGTACCAGAGCGAAAGGATTTCGACGCTCTCACGCCCGAAATGATTCAAGCGCTCTATGATGAAGTGTGCATGTCCCGCCATGAGCTTTCCTCTATAGTGAAGGGCTTTAGCCGCCATTGGGAAAACCTGCAACTGATTTAGGGATTCTTTGATAACTACAAGAAATGATAATAATATGGAAGATAAGAAGATACCGCAAGTGAGAGTGGGCATCATGAATGAGCCGACGATTGAGTTTGTGCTCAATGGTGACTACTTCGTGAATGGTGCTAAACATAGTGGAGACCACACAGCCCACTGTGTCGATGGCCTGGTGGAGTGGAAGGGCAACCGCTACGGTGAATTGCTGTTTGAGCCTGTTGATGCCGAGAACGCTTCGTTTACGCTCAAGGCGGTAACCATCGGTGTGAGTTTCCACTGGAAGCGTCAGGAGGACCAGACTTTCAAAGGTGCCCTCCACATCATTGTCGAGGACGGCAAGTTGACGCCTGTCAACGTGCTGAGTGTAGAGGATTACCTGCTGAGTGTCATTTCCAGCGAGATGAGTGCCCATGCATCACTTGAGCTGTTGAAGGCTCATGCAGTCATCTCCCGCAGTTGGCTGCTGGCACAGATCCATACCGAGGAGACTGTTAAGCCAACAGAGCGGCATCCTGGTGCACCTGGCGAGATGATGGATACGCCCGAGGAACTGGTCAAGTGGTGGGATCGCGATGACCATGTGAATTTCGACGTGTGTGCCGACGATCACTGCCAGCGCTATCAGGGCATCACCCGTGCCACGACCGAGAAGGTAGAACAGGCCGTACGTGCAACCTGGGGGCAGGTGCTCATGCATGGCGGCGCTTTGTGTGACGCCCGTTTCTCCAAGTCGTGTGGCGGTGTGATGGAAGAATTTGAAAACTGCTGGGAACCGCATCACCACGACTATCTGGAGGCACGTCGCGACGGCGAAAACGAGGAGGATTATCCTGATCTCACGCGCGAGGACAATGCCGCTGAGTGGATTCTGTCGTCTCCCAGCGCCTTCTGCAATACCACCGATCCTGAAATCCTCTCCCAGGTTCTTAATGATTATGACCAGGAAACTAAGGACTTCTACCGCTGGAAGGTGGAATATACCCAAGATGAATTAGCCGCCCTTATCAAGGAACGCACGGGCATAGATTATGGCCGCATCCGCGATTTGCAGCCTGTAGCCCGTGGCACCAGCGGCAGGTTGTATCGACTGCGCATTGTGGGCGAGAAGCGTGAACGCATCATCGGTAAGGAACTGACCATCCGTTATGCATTGTCACCGTCCTGCCTGTACAGTTCGGCTTTTGTCGTCGAAAAACATGACAAGGACGAAAACGGCTATCCTGGCAAATTCGTTCTGCGTGGGGCAGGGTGGGGCCATGGTGCCGGCTTGTGCCAGATCGGCGCTGCCGTGATGGGTGCCAAAGGTTACGACTACAAGCAGATCCTGTTGCACTACTTCGTGGGTGCCTCTATCGAGAAAAGATATTAACCAGAAAGCCGAATAACTAAAAAACGATTTGAATTATGGCTGCATTAGAGAGATTTAAAAAGAGTCCATGGGCATGGGTCTCGACCTTGTATTTTATCGAGGGAATCCCCTATTTCCTCGTAAACGAGATTTCCGTTATCCTGTTTAAAAAGATGGGTGTTCCCAATGGCCAGATGGCGCTTTTCACGAGTCTGATTTATCTGCCGTGGGTGATCAAGCCGTTATGGAGCCCCTTTGTGGACATCATCAAGAAAAAACGCTGGTGGATCACCACGATGCAGATCCTCATGGCGATAACCCTCATCCTGCTCACCATCACGCTGCCCTCACCAGGGGAGGCGATGATAGAGGCGGGAACCACTCCCATCAGCATGTTCACCGTGACACTGATATTCTTCATCATCACGGCCTTTGCCAGCGCGACGCATGACATTGCTGCCGACGGCTTCTATATGCTGGCGTTGTCACAGAAGAACCAGTCGGCTTTCGTCGGAGTGCGTTCGACATTCTATCGTCTGGCCAACATCTTCGGTAATGGCGTTCTCGTGTGGATAGCCGGCTACTTGGAGACCAAGACGTCGATTCCGCAGGCATGGAAAGTGACCATGGCTATTGCAGCGGCCATTTTGTGCCTGTTCTCCTTGTACCATATCTTCTTTATCCCGCGCCCTGACAGCGACAAGCCTTCTATTGAGGGTTCGTTTAAGTCCAACAGTTCGGCAGTGATGTCAGAGTTCGCACGCACGATCAAGACCTATTTCACGAAGCCTGGCGTGTGGCTGGCCATCGCTTTCATGCTTCTATACCGCTTGCCCGAGGCGTTCCTGCTGAAGATGTGTAAACCGTTCTTGCTTGACCCGTTCGATCGAGGGGGCTTGGGCATGACCACTCAGGATGTGGGCCTTGCTTACGGCACGCTTGGTGTCGCAGCCTTGCTTGCCGGCGGTATCCTTGGCGGTATCTTCTCCTCTAAAGTCGGCTTGAAGAAAGCCCTGTGGTGGATGGCTGCCTGCATGACCTTGCCGTGTCTCACTTTTGTATATCTGTCGATGCAGTTACCAGTTAATTTTTATGTGATAGCCATTTGCATCATTATCGAGCAATTCGGTTACGGATTCGGTTTCACGGCCTATATGCTGTACATGATGTACTTCAGCGAGGGCGAGTTTAAGACTTCACACTATGCTATCTGCACTGCCTTCATGTCGTTGAGCATGATGATTCCCGGCATGTTTGCCGGCTTCTTGCAGGAGTCGATGGGATATGCGGCGTTCTTCTGGCTGTCGTTCGCATGCAGCATTGCCACGATTGCGGTGACATTCTTTGTTGACCGCAAGATCGACCCTGATTATGGCCATAAATAATGAAAAAGTTATGAAGAAGATATTGTTTGTTGTGTGTATGGTGCTGGCGGCGATGACGGCAAGTGCTGTCGTTAAGCCGGGTGTGGAGGTGCTGCGTGACGGCGGTTTCGCCCAATTGCAGGGTAAGCGCGTGGGTTTGGTGACCAACCCCAGCGGCATCGACAATAACCTCAAGAGCACTGTGGACATCCTCAACGAGGCGCCAGGCGTGAAGCTGGTGGCGCTGTTCGGCCCAGAGCACGGCGTGCGCGGCAATGCCCATGCGGGCGACGCTGTAGGCGATGCTGTAGATCCCATCACGGGCATCAAGATGTATTCACTCTTTGGCAAAACCCATGAGCCTACTGCCGAGATGCTCAAGGACATCGATGTGCTCATATATGACATTCAGGATGTGGGTTGCAGGAGTTACACTTTCTATGCCACGATGGGCGTGTGCATGCAGGCCTGCGCGAAATACGGTACTGAATTTATGGTGCTGGATCGTCCTAATCCGCTGGGTGGTAATAAGATAGAAGGTAACCTTGTGGAGCCTGGCTATTTCTCGTTTGTGAGCAAATATGCTATCCCTTATATTTATGGGTTGACTCCTGGCGAGTTGGCCACTTTCCTCAATGAGGAGGGCATCATCGGTCAAGAGTCCAAGACGGGTCGCAAATGTAAGCTGACCGTCATCCCCATGGAGGGCTGGACTCGTAACATGAAGTTCCGTGATACTGGCATGCCTTGGGTGTTGCCCTCGCCGCAGATTCCCACGCCAGAGAGTGCATTTTTCTATCCCGTGTCGGGCATCCTGGGAGAGTTGTACATTTTCAATACGGGCATTGGTTACACATTGCCGTTCCAGACGTTTGCTGCAGCTTGGATCAATGCCGACTCGTTAGCGATGAACATGAATGCCTTGAATCTGCCTGGCCTGAATTTCAGGCCAATCAACTACAAGCCGTTCTTTGCCTTGAGCGTGGCCGTCGATAAATCGCTGCAGGAGGTTCATGGTGTGCAGACCTATATCACCGATGTGGATGCCGCTAACCTGTGCTTGACGCAGTTCTACTTTCTGCAAGTCATTCACGAGATGTACCCCCAGGTGGAACTCTTCGAGCAGAATCCCAAGCGCTACGCTATGTTTGACAAGGTGTGCGGAACCAAGGAAATCCGTGAGCGATTCATCAAGCGTTATCGTGTTGAGGATATGGCCGACTACTGGAACAAGGATGTGGAGGTTTTCCGCGCCCGTTCTTCAAAATATTACCTCTATCAGTAAATGGAGTAGGAGTGTGATGCTCTTGTCTCATATCTAACAGAATGATTATGGCTAAAGAGAATAAACGATTGCTGTCGCTTGACATCCTGCGTGGTATCACCATTGCCGGGATGCTGCTGGTGAATAATCCGGGGTCATGGAGTTACCTGTATCGCCCGTTGGCTCACGCCGATTGGATCGGGTTGTCGCCCACCGACCTGGTGTTCCCGTTCTTCGTCTTCTGTATGGGCGTTTCGATGGCGTTCTCGCTCAAGAAGTTCAATTACAAGATGTCTGGCCCATTGATGTGGAAGATTGTGCGTCGTACGGTCATCTTGTTCCTCATTGGCTGGCTGGTGCAGTGGTTCGGCCATCTGGTGCGTGGCCTGTGCAAAGGGGACCCCTTTGTGGAGGCGGTAAATAATCTGGATACCTTGCGTTATTTGGGCGTATTCCAGCGCTTGGCATTGGTTTATTTCTTCGGGTCGCTGTGTGCTGTGTTATTCAAGCGCAAGTTCATACCCTGGCTCGCGGGTATCATCCTGGTTGCCTATGCCTTTATTTTGGGATTTGGCAACGGTTATGAATTCTCGTTAGAGAATATCATCGCACAGATTGACAACAGCGTGCTTGGCACAAACCACATGTATCATGAGTGGGCGTATGGCGAGCAGCTCTCGTTTGACCCTGAGGGTATCTTAAGCACCCTGCCTTGTATCGCTCATGTGCTTATCGGTTATCTGGTAGGCCGCATGATCCTGTCGGTCCACAATAACACTGAGCGTGTGACCAAGATGCTCTTGTGGGGCACGTTGATGCTGTTGGCCGGTTGGCTGCTGCAATATGGCATCCCCTGCGGCAAGAAGATGTGGTCCTCCACGTTTGTGATGATCACCTGCGGCATGGCGATGTGTATTCAGGCCATGCTCATCCACTTTGTGGATATTAAGGGTAAGAGAGGCGGCTGGTCTCGGTTCTTCGAGTCGTTTGGCGTGAATCCGCTGGCGCTTTATCTGTTGGGTACCATCCTGGCCATTTTGTTCGGTGCTATTCCCATCGGTCACAATGCCGAGGGGGACAATATCACTATTCACAGCGCGGTGTACAATTTCTTTAATTCGTTCTGTAACGAATACACGGCATCTGCGCTCTATGCCATCGCCTTTGTCCTGCTGAACTGGGTTATTGGCCATGTGCTTTACAAAAAGAAAATTTATATCAAAATATAACTAGAGTTTTAGGTTGTAAGTTTTTAGCTTTAAGTACAATTACACTCGCCTGCAATAGCCAGATGAACAAGGAATAATCACTTAAAACTTACACTAAAAACTAAAAACTGAAGTAAATTATGATGATTCTTATTGCAGATTGCGGCTCAACCAAAATCAATTGGACGCTGCTCAATGGAAAAGAGAAGGTAGCTCAGATTTTCACTACCGGCATGAATGCCCTCCTGCTCACGGAGGAAGAGATGAAAGAGCAAATCAAGCGCGAGCTGATGCCTCATCTGACCAACTACAGAGTGGATGAAATCCATTATTATGGGGCAGGCATCATCTCTGACGAAATCAAGGCGCAAGTGGTCAACGCTTTACGTGCAAATCTGCCCAGCGCTGGTAAGATTGAGGTGGCCAGTGACTTGTTGGCCGCAGCGCGTGCCGTGTGCGGCCGTAAACCAGGCATAGCATGCATCATGGGAACTGGCAGCAACTCGTGCTACTATGACGGTGAGAAGGTGGTGCTGAATGTTTCGCCATTGGGCTACATCCTGGGCGATGAGGGCAGTGGTGCTGTACTGGGCAAGCTGCTCGTGGGTGATGTGCTGAAGAAACAACTGCCAGAGCACTTGTGTGAGAAGTTCATGAAGGAGTACAACTTGGACTATACGACCATCATCACGTCGGTATATCGCAAACCTGCCGCCAACCGGTTCTTGGCGCAGTTCGCCCCGTTCCTGGAACACAATATCGATGAACCGGCAATCCGCAATATTGTTCTGCGCTCGTTCACCGATTTCTTCACCCGTAATGTAGCGAGCTACCCCGGCTACAAGGAACTGCCTTGTAATTTCGTGGGATCAATCGCTTTCTGTGAGAAAGCGGTTCTTAAGGAAGCCGCCGATGCTTTAGGCATCACCATCGGTACTGTCATCAAGGACCCGATGGAGGGCTTGGTGCGTTATCACTCCACCAACGAGTGATTCGTTTGTCGTTTTTAAATTGATGTGATTATGGCATTTGTGAAAATCAGCGAACAAGAGTCGCTATATGATAACCTGGAGCAGAAGTCGGTGCGCGAACTCCTCACCGAAATCAACCAGGAGGACCACAAGGTGGCCGATGCGGTGCAGAGGGCGATACCACAGATTGAACGTCTGGTGACAGGCATTGTCGAACGCATGAAGAAAGGTGGCCGCATCTTCTACATGGGTGCGGGCACTAGTGGCCGCTTGGGTGTGCTCGATGCTAGCGAGATTCCACCCACTTTTGGTATGTCGCCCGGGTGGATTATCGGTATCATAGCTGGTGGCGATGTTGCCTTGCGTAACGCCGTCGAGAATGCCGAGGATGATACCGAGCAGGGCTGGAAAGACCTGCTGGAGTACAATGTGACGCCGCTCGACACGGTCATTGGCATTGCGGCATCAGGGACTACACCCTATGTCATCGGCGCCTTGCGGGATGCTCGCGCTCACGGCTGCCTGACAGCGGCAATTACCAGCAATCCGGATGCACCCATTAGCGAAGCAGCAGAAATCCCAATTGAAATGATTGTAGGTCCTGAATATGTCACTGGCAGCTCGCGTATGAAGAGCGGCACTGGCCAGAAACTCATCTGCAACATGATTTCGACCAGCGTGATGATTCAGATGGGGCGCGTCAAGGGAAACAAGATGGTGAATATGCAGCTCACTAACCAAAAACTCGTGGACCGTGGCACACGCTGGCTGGTCGAGGAACTGAAACTCCCTTACGAAGACGCCAAGCGCCTGCTCTTGCTCCACGGTTCGGTGAAAAAGGCCATCGATGCTTATCGTGGTAACAGTTAACAACTCGATCGCATTGCCACAATGTTAACCTATGAGGCTGTGTTATCATTCTAGACGATAATAGTGTCCGTGCTTCTCGGCTTCTCGGCTGATCAAAGTTTCAGGCATGGATTGTGATACAGTCTCTGTAACCAATGAATTGTGTAATGAAAAGATTATCAATCCTCATGGTGGTGGCACTGATGTGCCTCACCATGATGGCGCAGGCCAACCAGGACCCCTACTATGCTCGACGGGCGACCCTTTTCGATGAGTTGCCCATCGGCAAAAAGGACATCGTTATGCTCGGCAATAGCCTCACCGACGGTTGCGAGTTCAATGAGTTGCTGGGCAATAGTCATATCAAGAACCGCGGAATCGTGGGCGACATTGTCCAGGGCCTGATTGACCGCATCGACCCTATCATCAAGGGGCAGCCCAAGAAACTGTTCGTTATGTGCGGAGTCAATGACATTTCTCATGAGGTGAGTGCCGATAGTATTGCTCGAGCGATGGAGAAACTTATCGTTATGGTCAAGCAAGGCTCCCCGCGTACCAAGATCTATCTTCAGAGCCTTTTGCCGTTTAACAACGACGTGCGAGAGTGGAAGCTCCTTAAGGGCCGTGACCACGTCGTTGTCGAGGCAAATCTGCTTCTTGAACAAGTCGCTCGTCGTCAAGGCGTTATCTGGATCAACCTCTACCCCCTGTTTGCCGACGAGCAAGGCCGCCTTCGCGCCGATCTCACCAACGACGGCCTCCACCTCATAGGCAAGGGCTACCTCATCTGGCGCGACGCCATCCGCCCCTACATCAAGTAACAATAGTAAACCAACTCGTGAGTCAATGACGACAGTAAAAAAGATAGAGACACCAACATTGAACTGTTCAGGATTCTCCTAATGCTTATAATTATAGTCCATCACTACGTTTGCCATAATGGAATGCATAACCTGTAAAACTACGACCACGTCATCGTCAAACAGCTTTTTCTCATCCTTTGGGATTTGGGAGGAAAGGTTTGTGTCAACTGTTTTCTGTTGATTACATGTTACTTTATGTGCATGCAACGCTTAACATGTAAAAAATTCCTGAAACTGTACTTGGATCAAGTTTTACTCTTTGCTGATTCCCGTCATCTTCTGGGCTGCTGGAAACCGCAAACATTCAAGTATTGCATTGACACCCTGTTTGCGTGGCGATGCACATGAGTGATGATTTTGCACTAACATTTCTGACTCTGTTCCTGTTGACACCTTTATCAATATCTTGATTGACGCACTTGACAGGAAAAACCACATAAGGCTATTGCTGGTGTTACTGTTCATTTTCACTATCACGAGTTCATTTTTCTATAACCAGTCCCCCAACCAGATCTGATGGCATGTCACCGTCTATATAAATATATAAAGAAATATCCGCCCACACTGCTTTCCGACGTGAAAAATTCCATATGGCTGGCCGTGGTCTCTTTGTAGCTATGTACCCGTGCAAATACTGTTTTTTCGTGTGTTCCAAGCATAGGTTAGCCTTCTCCAATTATTTTCTCATGGCCGATTCCAATAAAATATTGGCGGTTCTTACAGCCATCTCGTTGTTCTGCTTGTTCAAGTGCATCAACATAGGACAGACCAGGTGGGTCAACCAGATAGCGACTACTACTTTTGGCATTTTCTTGATCCACGACCACCCCAACTTCTGAGAGTGGATCTGAAATGATGTCTTCTGTGCTAAGGACTATTTCTCCAGTGACTGCTTGTGGCTACATGCCATTTGTGCTATGCTGATGGTATCCGTGGTGTGCACTATCATTGTCATCCTCAGGCAGATGCTATTAGAAAAGCCCCTCTTCTCCTGGCTCGACAATAAGTTTCCTTGCCTAAATCAATACCTCACCCCTGAGCCCAACAGATGCCCCCTAAGGCAATCGACAGCATGCCGTCCCCTTTCCTGGTGGTCAGCGAGTAGTGCCCCCGACCCTGTATTTCAGCCGTGCCATTCCCGAGGAGCTTAGTGCCCTAAGTCAAAGAAAAAATATTCAATTATAAACAATGAATAACAAACTATTCGTATCTTTGCAGTGATTAAAACTGGTATACTTTTAATTTTTTTTTTGTATACTTTAACGGTATTAATTTTTATTGAGCTATAATCGTTTTCCTAATCAAAAAAAAGAATGAATACAACAGAACAGAGACAAATTATCCAGAATATAAGTCGTGGAATTCTTAAAGATATTATATCCTTTTGTGAGAAACATGATATAGAATATTTCATGATGTATGGTTCACTGATAGGTGCTGTACGTCATCATGGGGTGATACCATGGGATGATGACATTGACATAGCAATGACACGTGATAACTATTATCGTTTTTTTGAGTGCATAAAAAATGATGATGATTTTAATCGCAAATATAATTTGTGGGTAAATGGATCTGGTTCAGTAAAATATGTGTCTGAACTAAAAATTGGAAAATTGGGCACAAAATACTGTCTTAAAATTGGCGAAGATTTAAAGATCAATAAATTTATAACAGTTGATATTTTTTGTGTTGATTACATCAAGGAAAGATATTTATCAAATATATCTTTAAAGAACAGACTCAGAATATTTCTATCTATATCAAAATTAAATTGGGACGAAAAGCGTTTCATGATGCGCGTGTTTCGAAATGGAAATAGTAAATACAAATATTTGAAAATTATCGTGTTATATTTAATGCATATTTTACGGTTGATATGCACCGAAAAAGGGATCGAGCATTTAATCTATAATATGACAGTAGACGAAACAAGAACAAGCAATCGTATGGGGATTGTTGAAGGTGGGCTTCGTCCTGTTATTTGGAGTTCTGGTTTTTCTTTAAAAAAAGTTAAATTTGACGATCTTCAGGTACTAATTCCTGATAATTATCATGAAATTTTGACGAAAGCATACGGCGATTATATGACGCCGCCGTCAGAAGAAAGAAGGTATGGCTTAGATAGGCATGATACAATATTGGAAGTTAATGGTGTGGTTTATTCTTGACTTCTTTTTTTGAAGATGGCAGCTTCAGTGATATTGGTATTGTAATAGGATATTTTGTATTTTTTAGTAAAAGGTGTTCTCTGAAAACTCGATCTCTTTTATAAGGGGTTGATATTTATTGACTTGCGCTCTGTTTGTGGCCGTGACTATTTGAGTTAAAAAGGCTCTAAGAATCAAAGGATTAAGAAATAATTATATTGATTTTTGGCTTAAGTATCAAATATTCGCCTGAGGAGACGGTCACATTTTGACCCCCGCTCTTTAGCCATTTTGTGCGCTAAATGTTGCACAAATCACCAAAAAGACCTACTTTTGTCATTTAAAGTGGAGGTCATCGGCATTTATAAACAAACATATTCCGTATCCCTCCACTCTACATACAACTGGTAACCCGCTGATAATGACTACTGCGATAGTGTCCCCAGCCTTACCCGCTCTAACACAGTTCGCCAGGTCCTCCAAGATCCGACGACCCTGCTTGTAATACCCATAATTGCTGCTTTTTTGTAATGAAGCGTTAAAGCTTTTTTATAATAGATAGTGAAACTTGAAAGAATAATTAACCTTTTTAATATATACCTCAAATGTAATGATTATGAAAGATGTGAATCAAATTGCAATTAATTGCTTTAATGATGAGTCCTCTGCTATTATGGGGCTCGCATCTTTATTAACTGATGATTTCTCTCAAGCTGTAAATCTGATATATAATTGTAAAGGAAGATTTATAATCACAGGTGTTGGTAAGTCTGGCCATATTGGAGCTAAAATTGCGGCAACTCTAGCTAGTACCGGTACTCCGTCCTTCTTTGTGAATCCTCTTGATGCATATCATGGCGACTTGGGGATGTTTACATCAGATGATGTGGTTATGGCCATTAGTTATTCAGGTAATACTGATGAACTCTTAAGATTCATACCTCTCCTGATTGAACGGAATATTCCGATTATTGGAATGTCAGGTAACCCGAATTCCTTGTTGGCACAATATTCAACTTATCATTTGAATATAAAAGTTGAACGTGAGGCTGATCGGTTGAATTTGGTGCCAACATCATCAACTGTTGCAACTTTAGCAATGGGAGATGCACTCGCATGTGCTCTCATGGAGGTTCGCAAGTTTGAGGCTTCTGATTTTGCTCAGTTCCATCCAGGTGGAAGCTTAGGAAAACGTTTACTATCAAGGGTAAAGGATTATATGATTTCAACTAATCTTCCTATCGTTTCTGCTGAAACTCCTGTCAGTGAGACAATTATTGAAATCAGTAAAACCAAACAAGGTATTGCTGTGGTGTTAGACGGTGATGCTATTATCGGTGTTGTCACTGATGGAGACGTAAGGCGCGCAATGCAAAATCGGCAAGACAGCTTTTTTGATCTTAAAGTGGGCGAGATTATGGCGACCACTCCTAAGACTATTCATTATCAAGCTAAGTTGGAAGAGGCAGGTAGCCTAATGAGGAAACACAATATACACTCTTTAATTGTGGTGGATGATAATCAAAAATTAGTTGGTATTATCGATTCATTCAGCTGTACATAATCTTATTTGTAATGGCTAGTTAAATATATATTATTTTACAGGAAATGAAAACAGTGGCATTTGTTCCCATCAGATTGAATAGTAAAAGGGTGGTGGGTAAGAACTTAAAAGATCTGGGTGGGAAACCCATGATGTGTTATGTTCTAGAAACACTTTCTCAGGTAAAAGATATTGATGAGGTCTATGTCTATTGCAGTCAAGACGAGATACAAACATATCTGCCGAAGGGTATTAGATTCCTTAAACGTCCGGCTTTTTTAGATCGAGATGAAACATTAGGTCAAGAGATCTATGAAGAGTTTACGAAGACCGTGGAAGCTGATGTCTACATCTTAGCTCATACCACGTCACCATTCATAAAACCTGAAACCATACAAAAAGCTTTACATAAAGTAACTCAAGAAGGATATGATTCGGCATTTAGTGCAGAGAAGATACAAACTTTTGCGTGGTATAAAGGATGCCCCTTGAATTATGAATTAACTAATATCCCTCGAACTCAGACGATAGAACCGATATATATTGAAACCAGTGCATTCTTTATTTTTAAGAGGGACATTTGGAAGATTCACAAACAACGCATTGGGTTTAATCCATATATAGCGGTTGTTGATAAGGTTGAGGGCATTGATATAGACTGGCCCGAAGATTTTGAATTTGCTGAAAGAATTATTGACTATAAGTCATAATGTGATATCTGTTTATATGGGCCAGTTGAGTAGAGTTGATAGCTTTATGAACTGATTCTGATTAAATGGGCATCTCTTCTTATTTTCAAATATGATGTTTGTTTGACATTTCAAATGGCAAATTATAGAACCATAGCCCGCAATACTGCTACCTTATATTTGCGGATGATCTTCTTGATGATTGTGTCGCTTTACACATCAAGGGTTGTCTTGCAGATTTTAGGTGTTGAAGATTATGGTATCTATAATGTTGTAGCAGGTGTTGTTACATTATTTGCTTTCCTGAATACTTCTTTATCGGGAGCGACGCAGCGCTTTTTGTCTTTCAGCTTAGGAACAAGAGATGAGAGTAATACACGAAGAGTATTTTGTACTTCGGTCAATTTGCACATTCTGCTCGGACTGCTCCTCTCTGTCCTGCTCGAAACGATAGGCTTGTGGTTCTTTTATACAAAGCTTAACATACCTCCTGATCGACATCGTGCAGCATTATGGACATTCCATATTTCGGTTTTGTCCTCTTTTATTTCAGTTGCACGAGTACCGTACTCTGCACTGATTATAGCCTATGAGCGGATGGATTTCTTTGCCTATTTTTCAATAGCAGAAGTCGTTTTTAAATTGCTGCCCGTATTCTTCATTCCTTTGTTAGGCATCGACTATCTAATCGCTTATTCTCTGATTCAATTGGCTGTGACAGCATTAGTTGCGTTGGCTTATATTGTCTTTTGCAATAAAACGTTTAGTCCTTCAAAATATTCTTTCATCTTTGAAAAAAGTATATTTAATAATATGTTGAGCTATTCTGGTTGGAGTTTGTTTGGAGGCGTTTCAAACATAGCTCGGAGTCAAGGCGTTAACATGCTATTAAATATCTATATAAATGTAATTGTGAATGCAGCTGTAGGTATAGCAAATGCAGTTAGTGGGGCGGTAAGCGGTTTCATGAATAACTTTACTACAGCGTTTAGCCCTCAGATTGTAAAATCCTATGCAGAGAATGACATAAAAGGGTACCACGAGCTCATTAGCAGAAGTTCAAAGATCTCTTTTATGTTGATGTCTATAGTGGTGATTCCAATGATATGCAGAATCGACGATGTTCTCTATTTGTGGTTAGGCAAATATCCAGACTTTGCACCTTCTTTTACGATCTGCACTCTGCTAGCGGTATTGGTAGACTCTTTTGCTGCCCCTTTGTGGACAGCTATTGGCGCAACAGGTAAAATGAAGGATTATCAGATTGCAATGTTTATCATTTGTTTTTTGGTATTGCCGTATGCATGGATTGTGTTGTGGTTAGGGCTTTCCCCTGTATACTGTATGATGGGAAATATTGGCGCAAACGCCCTCATGCTCATCACTAGAGTGGCTTTTCTGGATAAGTTGACGAACTTCAAGCCAAAACGGTATTTGATTTCTGTTGTGTTAATAGGTTGTTGTTGCTTCGCTTTTTCGACAGCTGTCTCTTTTCTGATTCCAAACATCTGCAATAGTAGATTAATAAATTTGATTTTTACAACAGTGATTTCGGTATTGTTGTCAGTAATAATTTACTCACTACTACTATTAACAGCATCCGAAAGAAAATACTTGAAGGGTTTTATTTATCAAGTAGTGCGTATTAAGAAATGAGAATAAAGTATAATATAAGGCGATCAATAGAACTTGCAAATTTCTTGATCAAGCTATGCCGACAAGAAGATATGCGCAACCACATTCCGCATGTTGCCAATCAAGAGTGCATCTATATTTTGGCGAATGGCCCATCTTTAAATCAAAGTCTAACAGACATCATTAATAACAAACGATATCTCACTGACTGCATGATGTCGATGAATTTTTTTACTAATGATGAGCGGTATGAAATCATTAAGCCGAAATACCACGTTATTAGCGACCCGATGTTTTATGATGCACCAGGACAGGAGGATCGAGTAGCCGATTTCTTTGTAAATATCAATGCTAAAACTACATGGCCGATTACCTTATTTGTGCCTTACCGATTTTGGAAAGATAAGGTATGGCAGGGAAAGTTTACGAATCAGAATATTTCATTGATTCCATTTCATCAGGTCACACCACCTTATGATTGCCTTTTTCTGAACTGGATAGCACAACATGGATTAATTGGAGTTAACTTTGGCAGTGTTTTGCACCACTGTATTTATGTGTCTTTACTGAGTGGTTACAAGGAAATCTTCTTATATGGAGCAGACCATACTTTTTTTGATGGCCTATGTGTGAATGATAATAACCAGGTATGCAAGAAAACGACACATTTTTACGATGAGAACCCTGATGTAGTGCCGATATTCCATACTTATACAGGGGTTAAAACTGCCTATACTATGAGCCATTTTCTATCAGAGTATGCAGGAATTTTTAAAGGACATGAATTGTTGCGAAGAATAGCATCTTCATTTAATGCAATAATAATCAATGTTACACCTGGTTCAATGATTGACGCTTATGAAAGACAAGTATAATATATTGTTTTATACAACTTCCCAACCAATTCCGACAGTTGGGGGTGTAGAGCGAGCCACGATAACAACAGCCAGTTTGTTGAAGTCTAGTGGGCATAAAGTGTTTTCTATATTTAAAGGCCCGCGAAATAGTAAAAATACTGTTTTTGAAGATGAGTGTTCACTTCAAGGTAGTAATTTAGTTGGACAGATAAAGTGTTTTCTTAAGGATAAAGAGATAGATGTTATAATAATTCAGACAGCGTTTAGTATGGTAAAGGCTTTTAGAAAAGCTACTGAAGGATATCCATGTAAAATCTTTATTGTGTATCATTTTGAACCGATATGGGATAAGCAATTTGTTGACTTTGGTCGTTTTTATTCTGTTTACCAAAGTCATGGTTCCATAAAGAACCTTTTAAGATTAATTGGTTTTCCGATTCTGAAGATAAGACATCTGATTATTTGTTATAAGTCATTTCGACAAGGTTATCGGCTATCTGATAGAACCGTTTTATTATCAAATGGATATGCTTCTTCATTCTTAAAGTATGTGGGTGATAACAATGATAAGAAAATAGCTGTAATACCCAATGCCATCCCAAACAATATCCCAGATTACGAGTATCAACCATCTAAAAAAGAAAAAATGTTGTTGATTGTTGCGAGATTGGATGAAGTACAAAAAAGAATTGGCCTTGCTCTCGAAATGTGGAAAGACATCAACCCTCTTGCAGTTGAGCTAGGGTGGTCTTTAATGATTGTGGGAGATGGTGAAGCTCGGTTAAAATATGAGAATTATATCAGAAAGTATCAGTTGAAAAATGTCTCATTAGAAGGACGTCAAGAACCATGGGACTACTATAAACGAGCTTCTGTTTTCTTGATGACCTCTCGGTCAGAGGGATGGGGTATAACTTTATTAGAAGCACAAAAGTTTGGAGTTGTTCCCGTTTGTTATAATACTTTCGCTGCTGCTACCGATGTCATAGATGATAAGGTTTCTGGCTTCTTGATAACTGAAGGAGATAAACAGCAATATAAAGATACTGTTTTATCATTAATGCATGATGCTGAAATGCGTGAAAGAATGGCTCTTGCAGGCATCGAACATGTTAAGCTTTTTTCTTCAAAAGTTGTTGCAAAGATGTGGGACGATCTTTGTTATAGTGTTATAGACTGAAAATCGTTTTCTGTTATGATACCTAAAGTTATTCATTATTGTTGGTTTGGGAGGAATCCGTTGCCGGAGAGTGCGGTGAAGTGTATTGAGAGCTGGCGGAAGTTCATGCCGGACTATGAAATTAAGGAATGGAATGAGGATAACTTTGATGTCAATATCATTCCTTATACTGCTGAGGCATACAGTGTGGGTAAGTATGCGTTTGTAAGTGATTATGCTCGGTTTTGGGTGCTGTATCATTATGGCGGCGTGTATTTTGACACTGACGTGGAGGTGATAAAGCCAATGGATGACATCGTTGAGAAGGGGGCTTTTATGGGTATCGAGGAAATGTGCGATATAAAACCAGAGGATCTCATTGGTTATCCTATGGTTGCACCAGGTTTGGGCATTGGCACTCCTGCGGGGACAGAATTCTATAAGCAATTATTGGAGTACTATAATGGAATGCATTTCTTGAGGGATGATGGTAGCACTATCGGAGGTACTGTGGTGGGACACACTACTCGTTTGCTGGTCAAGGAAGGATTGCAGAAGCATGACGGTTTTCAACAGGTAGCTGGAATCTGGATTTATCCTGCTGATTATTTTAATCCGTTTGATGATATTACTGGACGTCTTAACATTACTGAGAGGACACGGTCTATTCATTGGTATGCTAGGACGTGGTTAAAGCAGAGCCCGTTAAGATTGTGGCTGTCTAGGATGTCTCATCGGATATTTGGATTGGCACTATTTAAGTTGAAGAAGAAGCTTAAAGGGAAGTAAAAACTGAACTTAATGAGAAGGATATGACGGGAGCTGGCTTGTGATGGGCTGGCTCTTTTTTTTGTGTTGGGGTTGTGTGTTGTTGTAATCGGATGCGGGATCCTTTTTGGGGGTGTGCTGGGTGATGGCTTGCGATGATAATTGTTTGGTTATTAGAGGGCTGGAGTGTTGCTTGGGGTAAAAAATTATAAATTTGGGGTAAAAAATGACAAATTATCCAAATTAGAGTTGTTGTTTTTCATAATTTTGTTACAGATGGGCGATCTATCTTTGCGTCAACAAATGATAAACTAATCTACCCTCATCTGACTATTACTGAAACTTGAACACTGATTGAACGAATGAAGGCTGGATAGCGCCACGAGGGGCTCTCTTGCCTTTTTTCTTTTGCAACTGGGGCACCTTGTGTGAAAAAATGTTGTCGGGAACGTTTTTTGCGTGCGGGAATGATGGCGATTGGGCGTTTTATAGTAATTTAGCAACTTAATTAACGGGGCAGCAATGCCCGCAAATGATGGATATGAAACATATTTTGCTGTTATTCACCTTATTGGCGATGTCGTGTGCGGCTCTGAATGCACAAGTGCAGTTGGCTGAGCAACAACCAGGCACCTTGTTTGCTTATCCCATGGCTCCTGATACCTGCTCTAATCTTGAGAGCCGTTGTAACTACATCATTACTCACTTTTGGGAAAATTACGACTTCAGTAAACCTATTACCGATGATGCCGCATTTGAAACGACTTTCCGGGATTTTGTGGATTTTTTCCGTTATTCTCATCGCAATATCGTTCTGGGCGTCGTCCGTGATCTGGTTAATAAGGCCCAATCCAACGCTTCAAACCTTCAGAAATTGGGTGAAGTTGCTGAGCGTGCCCTATATGGTACCGATGCCGAGTTCTGGAGTGATGAGGTTTATGTAGCTTTTGCCAAGCAACTTGCTGCTTCCAAACAGTTGCCCCGCCAATTGCGTGACCACTATGCGTCCCAGTTAGCGCGCATCAATGCTGTCCAGATAGGCGCTGCGCTTGATTTTGAGTATGTTGGCGTAGACGGATTAAAGCATCGCTTGAGCGATATTACTGATGCGAAGTCTTTCATTCTTCTGTTTGTCGATGACTCGACCGACAGCAAAATCGGCCGCTTGCGTTTGAGCACTGATGTTGCGCTCAATGCTTTGATTAATGCGGGCGGCGCTACGCTTGTCTGTTTGAGTACTAACAAGTTCAGTACAGACTGGGCAAATGCGGCTTCAACCTATGCCGATAATTGGACGATGGGCTGTGGCGAGGATCTTGCAAGTTCTCTGGATCTGCGTGTGTTCCCATGTTGCTACGTTCTGGATGAGAATCGCACGATTGTTAACAAGGCGCTCTCGGTCGAGGGCCTAATGTCTGCAGTGAATCCAAACTATTAATATATCTGGTCATGACAGGATTTTTCAAAAACCTCTTTCTTTATAGCGCGGGCCATACTTACAGTAACTTGTCGCGTCTGTTCCTGCGTCTGTTCACAGGAATCATGTTCCTGCAACTGTGCATACGTCAGATGCGTAACTTTGATTCAGTTTTGACCTCATTTGACGGCTTTTTGGGTCTCTCGCCCGAAGTCTCGATGATAACCCTGATTGTCATTGAGCTGTTGTGTGCGGTATGTATCATGCTGGGCTTTCTCACCCGTTTTGCTGTGCTGTTCCCGCTGGTGTTGATGCTTATTGCCGAGAACATCTTCATGTCATCACCCGCAACCGATCCGAACCCACTGTTCAACTTCCAGCCAGGCTATCCCCTGATGTTTATCGGGATATTTATATTCATACTGCTGTCGGGCCCAGGCAAGATATCGCTGGATTATATCATAGCCGCCCATTTCACCGAGAGTGTTAACGATGAGGTGGTGCTGGACAACGCGTGAGGTGTTGAGTGCGAGTTAGTTGAAAATCAAGATTCAGATTACTGAATGAAAACAGCCGTATTAATATCGGGAGGCGTTGACAGCGCTGTAGTGGTCCACAAGCTCAAAGAGCAAGGAGAGGATTTGCATTTGTTTTACATCCGCATCGGCATGGACAATGACGAGGGCGATTGCAGTGCAGAAGAGGATATCGAAATGTGTACCCTTATCGCCCACCGTTATGGCCTCCCCCTTGATGTGGTGTCACTGCATGAGGAGTACTGGGACCACGTTATGGAATATGCACTGAGAACCGTTAAGGCCGGTCTAACCCCCAATCCAGACATGATGTGCAACCGCATGATCAAGTTCGGTTTCTTTGAGGAGCGATGGGGCAGGGACTTTGACCAGACAGCCACCGGCCACTATGCCACTACCGAAGTGATTGATGGCGTGAAGTATTTGGCCACTGCAGTTGATCCCGTTAAGGATCAGACCGACTTTCTTGCCCAGATTACCTATGACCAGCTGAAACATGTCATATTTCCTATCGGTAATATGCCCAAAGAGGACGTGCGCCGCATCGCCGAGGCCGTTCATCTGCCCAATGCTCACCGTCGCGATAGTCAAGGCATCTGCTTCCTTGGCCAGATAGATTATAATGATTTCATCCGCCGTCACTTGGGTGAGCGCCCTGGCCCTATCATCGAGTTGGAGACCGGACGCAAGTTGGGTGAGCATCGTGGCTACTGGTTCCACACCATCGGTCAACGTAAGGGGCTGGGCCTGAGTGGTGGACCATGGTATGTTGTTCGCAAGAACATCGATGAAAACGTGATCTACGTCTCGAATGGCTATGGAACCCCCAAACAATATGGCCGCACACTCCGCCTTGATGAGATGCACTTCATTTCGGGTAATCCCTGGGAGGGGGTGGATGGTCCGGTGGACATCATGTTCAAGAACCGTCACACTCCCCATATCATGCGTGGTAAATTCACCCGTATCGGTGATCTCCAGTGGGTCATTGAGAGTGAGGAGGATGTTCAGGGCATAGCCCCGGGCCAGTTCGCTGTCATTTATGACCAGCGTGGCCATTTGTGCTATGGAAGTGGCATCATCACCAATTGATTGACGGGTTGTCTGTGCAAGAAGCGCCCAATTTGACCAGGCATCTGAGGTGAGCGTTGATGAACAAGCGTGAAAAAATAATTAAAGCCATTAGAGCGGTTTTTACGCCCGTGCTGGAGCAATGGCCATTGTGGCTGACAATCGTGATTACATTCTCCCCGCAGGCGCTGGCTAGCCTTTGGTATCATGTCAGGATTGTCGGTGACTTTGGTTTCGTCTTGCTGGAGAACTTGTTTAACGGGATGTGTGTCTCGGCGGTTTTGGCCACAATAATTGTTTGGCTTGTTTCGCTCATGAAGCATCGCGCATGGCCTAAATGTTTGGTTTACACTATTGTACTGCTGCTGTGGCTGGTGAGTTTCTTCCTGATGAAGAATTTCAGTACCTTTTATACGCCTCAGGTATTGCAGCTAATCATGGAAACTAACCATGGCGAAAGTGTCGAGTTCTTGAGGACGTGGATAGGTATGCCCGGTACGCGTCGGGCGCTCATTCTCTTAGCTTTGGTATTAGTGCTGGTCCTTGTTGCCGAAAGATGGCGAAAGGTTGTCCAGCGTTACTTGTCACATGCGGTTCCAATGTTGATCGTTTCGTTATTGCTTGTTGCCATGTTGGGGCGAGGGCTGTGGCTGTGCCAGAAGTTCCTGTGCCGTTACCACTCGCTTTATGACTTGGAGTTGGCGCAAGAGCGATTCTATACCGACGATGTCATTTCCAGCGTCCACATGTCGCTCATGACACTCAAACTTCAACGGCATGAGACGGCTGCCGCCATTAAACTCGCTGTGCATGAGGCTCAAGCTGGTACTGCCACGTGTGATATTGACTCGATGGATCTCGTTCTAGTGATAGGCGAGAGTTATAACAAGCGGCATTCCAGCTTGTATGGTTATCCGCTTGAGACCTCCCCCCTAATGCGCGCAGAGCGTGACGCCGGTTCGCTAGTCGTGTTTAGCGACGTCATATCTCCTTTTAATCTTACCAGTGTTGTGCTCAAGAACCTGTTGAGTGTCAACAGTGTGGGTGCAGGTGAACAATGGCATGAGTACCCTGCATGGATGGCTGTGATGAAACATGCGGGTTGGCAAGTTGACTTCTGGGACAACCAGCGCAATTATATGGCAAACAATGTCTTTGGCCTGTCGCTTAATTCGTATCTGTTTGCACAGCAGATGCAAGACGAAGTCTATCATGCCGTCAATGAACGGGTTTTCACGTTTGACGAGGAACTGGTGGAAGACTTCTTCAAAAAAGTAACCCCTGCTAAGCGCAATCTGGTGATTTTCCACCTGATGGGGCAGCATACGAGTTATAACTCCCGCTATCCCCACAATCCCCAATGGGCGGTGTGGAATGTAGCTGATGTTCCCAACAAGTCCGCATTTCTGGATGACTCACGCCGTCAGGTTATCTTGGATTTTGACCGCGCAACGCGTTATAACGACTATGTGCTTTCGAGGATTATTGACCGCTATAGGGACCGCAACGCTGTCGTGGTGATGCTCAGTGATCATGGCGAGGAGGTTTATGATTACCGCGATTTCATCGAGCGTGATCACAATCCGCACAAGACCGTCAAGATGGTGGAGTGCGAGAACGAAATACCTTTTTGGATTTGGTACTCGCCTGTATATCAGTCACGTTGCCCTCAACGTGTTGCTGCTATCAAGGCAGCCGCCGACCGCCCATTCATGAATGATATCGTCGGCCAGATGATGCTATGGCTGGGCGAAGTGCGCAGCCAGTGGACTGACAGCACCCGCAATGTTCTGCATCCGGCTTTTAAGCCAGCCCCGCGGCTCATGTATGACGGTATTGATTATGATACCTTTATGGGCCAATAGCCTCTCGTGCTGAACAAATCATGACATCATGGATTTAGATAACCGATGGAATGGCCTTGATTTTGTCTCGGCTTTATTTGGTATAGTGGTGAAATGTGGTTATTTTTGCACACGGATTTTTAGATGGCTATGATGCCGTCAGTAGAATCATCCCATCAGATGGAAAATGTAATGCTACATGGATAAAGAGAATTTAATAGAACTCAAGGTCTTGGGCATCACGCGCAGTGAGGTGCAGCCAGGAGCTTATGCCCTGTTGCTGGAAAATGCCGACAGTACCCAAGACGAGGCCCGTCGGATTCCGATAGTCGTCGGCGCAGCCGAGGCACAGTCTATTGCCGTGAATCTGGAACAGATAATGCCCTCCAGACCATTGACTCATGACTTGTTTGTGTCGATGTTCCATGTGTATGGCATCGAGTTGAAGGGGGTGACCATCTATAGTTTTAAGGATGGCGTGTTTGCCTCTTTCCTGCATTTATCCAATGGCACGGTGACTGTTGACATTGACTCAAGGACCAGCGATGCCATTGCCATTGCATTGCGTTCGTCTGCGCCCATCTACACGACGCCCGAAGTGATGAAACTCACGAGTTATGAGTGGCGCCGCGATGGCGATTACAAGCCTCAGCGCCGCGTGCGCCTTGAAGACTTACCCGTCGAGAAACTGGAACAGCGCATGCAGCGTTATATCGCCAAGGAGGAGTACGAGAAAGCTGCTCGCGTCCAGAAAATCATCGCTCAAAAAACTAATCCTGCCCAAGGTGGGGAGTAAGTGATGGTTTTTTATTACCTTTGCCAGTTGAAATAAATCGTAATTTAAAATATTAGGTTCTTATGAAAAATCTAAAGTTGAGACTCATTGTGATGAATTTCCTGGAGTTTGCCGTGTGGGGCGCTTATTTGACCTGCATGGGTAACTATCTGGGACGTGCCGGCATGGGTGCCGAGATTTCTTGGTTCTATGCCATTCAGGGCATTGTGTCGATCTTCATGCCCACACTGATGGGTATTGTCGCCGACAAGTATATCCAGCCCCAGCGCCTGTTGGGTATCTGTCATCTGATTGCCGGTATGGCGATGATAGCTCTGGCTTACATGGGTATGACCAACCCCATGCCTGACAAGATGGCCTTCATTACTATCTACACGTTGAGTGTCGCTTTCTACATGCCCACACTGGCCTTGTCCAACACGGTGGCCTTCACTATCCTCAAGGACAACAATATGGACACCGAAAAGGATTTCCCGCCCATCCGTGTGTTCGGCACCATCGGTTTTATCGCTACAATGTGGTTTGTGAACTGCGCCGTGCTCGATGGAGGCAGTTTCGGCTTTACCTTGGGTGAAAATGCCAACAAGTTCCAGTACACTTACATGCAGTTTGTGGTGTCGGGTCTGTTGAGTGTTGTTTTGTTCCTGTACTGTATGTCCTTGCCTCAGTGCAAGTTGGTGAAGAAGGAATCGCAGTCGCTTTCGGAACAGTTGGGCTTGAGCGCTTTCAAGCTGTTCAAGACCAAGAAGATGGCGATGTTCTTCATCTTCTCGGCTATGCTGGGAATGTCGCTGCAGGTGACAAATGGTTTCGCTACCCCTTACCTGACTCATTTCAAGAGTGATCCCGCGATGGCCGACACCTTTGGCGCAAACAATGCTACGATGCTCGTGTCACTCTCCCAGATTGCTGAGGCATTGTGTATCCTCTTGATTCCATTCTTCCTGAAACGCTATGGCATCAAGGTCGTGATGTTGATCGCCATGTTCGCATGGGTATTGAGGTTTGGCTTCTTCGGTGCCGGCAATCCTGCTTGGCCCGGAATCATCCTGATTGTCATGTCGTGCTTGGTTTACGGCGTTGCCTTTGACTTCTTCAACGTTTCGGGCGGTATCTTTGTCGATAAGGAATGTGCTCCCGATGTCAAAGCATCAGCCCAGGGCTTATTCATGTTGATGACCAACGGTTTGGGCGCAACCATCGGCACGCTTGCCGCTGGTGCCATTGTCAATAGCCTGTGCCACTGGACTGAGGACGGCTTCCTCGTGGGTAACACGCCGACGAGCTGGAGCACCGCATGGTTCATTTTCGCTACATTTGCCCTGGTGGTTGCCGTGTCGTTTATGTTCCTGTTCAAGTACAAGCACGAACGTCAGAAGTAAGATATGCACCGTTTCTATTGCCCTGACATAGCCGACACTTTGACGTTGGGTGAGGAGGACTCCAAACACTGCGTCAAGGTGTTGCGTATGGGCGAGGGCGACACCATCGAGGTGGTGGACGGAAATGGTAACCTATACACTTGCCGCATTACGATGGCGCACCCCAAACGGTGCGCCGTCGAGGTGGAAAAGAGTGTTGAACGCCTGCCGCACTGGGGACATCAGATTGTCTTGGGTATCGCTCCAACCAAAAACATGGATCGCATGGAGTGGCTGGTTGAAAAATGTGTAGAGATGGGCATTGACCGCATCATCCCGTTGCGTTGCCACAACAGCGAACGAACCGTACTCAAAACAGAGCGGCTGAAAAAAATCATGGTCTCTGCCATGAAGCAATCACTCAAGGCCACTCTCCCTCGCCTAGACGAGATGACTCCTGTTGAGCAAGTGCTTGCAGAACCATTTAACGGCATTCGTTGCATTGCCTATTGTGACGAAATGCTGCCGCGGGACGAGCGCAGCACGATTGCCGGAGTTTACAGGCCAGGGCAGGATGTGATGATTCTCATCGGTCCCGAGGGTGATTTTAGCCCCGAAGAGGTGCGGTCGGCCCGAGATGCGGGATTTGTTCCTGTCACTTTGGGCGAGAGCCGTCTTCGCACCGAGACTGCAGGCATGATGACGGTAGCCGCCGTACATGCGTTGGATATGACTATTAACAGATAAGAACTACTAAATAAGAAAAGATATGTTGAAAGAATTAATGGCATCGCCGAAACACAACTTTTTCCTGCTGGCCGGTCCCTGCGTGATCGAGGGCGAGGAGATGGCGATGGATATAGCTGAAAAGGCGCTCAAGATTACCCAAGCGCTGAATATTCCTTATGTGTTTAAGGGTAGTTACCGCAAGGCCAACCGCTCACGCATCGATTCGTTTACCGGCATCGGTGACGAAAAAGCATTGCGCATTTTGCGCAAAGTCGGTGAGACTTTTAATATTCCTGTAGTGACCGACATTCATGAGCCTGTGGAGGCTGATATCGCAGCCGAGTATGTCGATGTGTTGCAGATTCCCGCATTCCTTTGCCGTCAGACCGAGTTGCTTGTTGCTGCCGCGCACACAGGTCGCATGATCAACATCAAGAAGGGGCAATTCCTTGCACCCGAGTCCATGCGTTTTGCCGTTCAGAAGGTCCGCGATGCTGGCAATGACGATGTGGCCATCACCGAGCGTGGTACCACTTTCGGTTATCAGGATTTGGTGGTCGATTTCCGTGGCGTTCCCGTAATGCAGGCCTATGCACCTGTCATTGTGGATATTACCCACTCCTTACAACAGCCCAATCAAGGTGGAGGCGTGACTGGCGGCCGTCCAGAACTCATTGAGACCATGGCTCGTGCTGCTATTGCATCGGGTGCAGATGGTATATTTCTGGAAACCCATCAGAATCCGGCTGTGGCTAAGAGCGATGGCGCCAACATGCTCAAGCTTGACCTGCTTGAGGGGTTGCTTACGCGGCTGACTCGTCTGAAGATGACGATTAACGAGATTGATTATCAAGAGTAAACAAACTCATCACGATCCAAGCACTATGAATACAAGAATAAAAAGTTTCATACTTTCGTTTGTCATCGCTGGTTGTGCGATGACCATAGCGGCACAAAGCAGTGACGCGGTGCTCCGAGACAAGATCACCAATGCCGTCATGAAGGTTTATGACGACCAGTTAGCCAAGGAGCCCAACGACTACAACACGCTGTTTGCCCGCGCTCACCAGCATTTTTATAATGGTGATTACACATCGGCGTTGGCCGATGTTAATCAGGCATTGTTGCTCACGCCTAAGACCGATAGCGATTTGCGATTTGATGAGTACATTTTGAGGGCGCGTATCAGTGAGGCTCGCCATGATTATACCAGTGAGTTGGCTGACCTGCATATGGCTCAGGAGTTGCAGCCCAAGTCTTTGGCTTGCACTGATATGATTGCCAAGGCCAACCTCAAGGCCGGCAATCTGACTGCAGCTGAGAAAGGATTCAAGACTATCCTGCGTGCCGAGTCGATGAACTACGATGCCATGTATGGCATGGCCCAGGTGGAACTGGCCCGCGGTAATGCCAAAGCTGCTATGGAACATGTGGATAAAGCGGTGGATCTCTTCCGCACCGAGCCCCAGGTTTATGTCAACCGTGCCGATATATATACCCGTCAGGGTAATGTCGAGTCGGCTGTTGTGGACTTGCTGATGGGCATGTCGGTTGGCAATGGCGGTGTGGCCGCCCAGCGACTGTTTGATTTGAGCGATACTTATTATGATGGCGTGATGAACGCCTTGGCCGAAATGGCCGACAAATCAAACGAAAACAGTGGCTTGTATCGTTTCCTGAGAGCGAATATCGCCATTGATCACGTCCACTATGGTCAGGCATTAAGGGATCTGAACTTCATCCAGCGCAACCATCTTTACGATAGTCCTACGATGGATTACCTTACTGGCAAGTGCAACTTTGAATTGGGCCGTTTTGACGAGGCGCTTGTTAATGCCGATAAGGCACTCGCACGCGATTCATCACAACCCGAGTTTTATTTGCTGAAAGCTATGGCTGAGCTCAACTCGGGTGAGGGCAACAACTATCAGGCTGCAATGCAGACGTTGAACCAGTGTTCAGCATTTGCTCCTCAGTATGTGCCCATGTTGTTGGCTAAGGCTGGGTTACTTTCCTCTCAGGGCAAGGATAATGAAGCCTTGGGTTATCTCAATGCTGCCGTAGCCAATGAACCCGGCAATGCCGAGGCTCTGCTGACACGAGGCCTGCTGCTCAAAAAACTTGATAACTTCAAGTTGGCTGTCAAGGACTTTAATATTGTGTCTCTCTTGAGTGACGACTTGTTTGATTTCAGGGGCATAGGCTTCAGTGAGTTGGGCCGTGACAACGATGCGTTCAAGTGGTTGAACACCATTACCGGAACTAACCTTCCTGGCGGTGAGAACTATTATTATGCCGCAGTATTTATGGCACTGAGGGGTGATAATTTTAAGGCTATGGAGTATCTTCAGAAAGCTCTTGATAATGGATATGGCAGCCTTTACAAGTTGCGTTACGATAATCTGTCACCGTTAAGCCTCAAGTCATTGCGCAACGATTCCAACTACGACCTGGTCATCGATAAGGCACAGCGCAACTTTAATTGATTGTTGCCCTTCTTGAGTGAATCGTTCTAGCGTGACCTGGGTCTCGGTATAATCTGCCGTAAGAAATGAACCGCTTGGCTTACAGAATACTGAAAAGCATCGCCCTCACTGTTATGTTGGTGGCGATGATGGCTTCATGTTCCTCGACCAAGCATGTCCCCGAGGGAAAACTCCTGCTGGATAAGGTAAAAATCAACATTGCCGACCCGCATCCCGAAGTTGAGAAAGGGCAATTGGCCAATTACCTGCGTCAGAATGCCAATCATCGCGTTTTGGGAGGATTCAAATTGCAGTTGGCGATTTACAACATTTCTGGTAAAGATAGCACCAAGTGGTTTAACCGGTGGATCAGGCGTGTGGGCACTCCACCAGTCATTTACGACAGCTTGCTTACCGAGTCGAGTGCCGAGCAGTTGCATACGGCATTGATTAATCGTGGCTTCATGAATAATGCAGTCACTTATGATGTCAAAACGGATAGTGTAAAGCGTAAAGCCAGTATCAATTACGATATCACGTTAGGTGAACCATACTATATCCGGTCCATATCCTATGAGATTCCTGATGAGGAGTTGAGCCAGATCATTTTGGCTGACTCCGCCGATTTCAATGTCCGCAAAGGTGATTTGCTCAATTTCAACAGGCTGGATACATGGCGGCAAGAGATTACCGAGAAGTTGCGCAACCACGGTTATTTTGCCTTCAACAAAGAATACATCACGTTTTTTGCTGATACCGCTGCTGATTCCCATGCCGTGGATTTGACGCTGAACACCCGTGAACCCTATCGCAATGAACACATGCCCTATTATACTGAGCATGAGCCTTTCTATGTGCGCAATGTGATTTATGTCACCAACTATGACCCTGTTGCGATGCGGGATGGTTACTGGGGCGCAGATACCGTGACTCTCAGTAGTGGCATCAAGGTTATTGAGGACAGTGAGCATTACTTGCGGCCTCAGACGCTTGATGAGTGTAACCACATTGAACCCGGCGAGTTGTATAATGCAGAAGCCATCAGCCGCACTTACCGATCCCTAGGGCGTTTGGGAATCATCAAGCAGATTAATATTGACATCAGGCCCATTGGGGAGATTGATGGAGTGCTCATGGTTGATGCTTTTGTGCTGCTTCAGCACGATAAATCCCAGACTATTTCGGCTTCGCTCGAAGGAACCAATAGCGCTGGTGACTTGGGATTTGGTGTCGGATTGGATTACCAGCATCGTAACATCTTCAAGGGTTCAGAGGTGTTGAATGCGAAGTTCAAGGTGGCATACGAGAGTCTATCGGGTAACTTGAGCGGCCTCATCAACAACAACTACAGCGAGTACTCCACCGACTTGGGTATCACTTTCCCAAAGTTTATGGCACCGTTCCTTAAGCGCTCGTTCAAGCGCAAGATACAGGCGTCCACTGTTTTTTCTGTTAATTTTGACTACCAGACCCGTCCCGATTACACCCGCGTCATTGCTGGTGGCGGCTGGCGTTACCAGTGGACCGAGCGCAGTCGACGCATGTCCCACACTCTCACGCTGCTGGACCTGAGTGTCATCAGTGTGCCCAAGATCAACGATGATTTCTATAACCGCATTAACCGATTGTTGCGCGACAGTTATGAGAATCACTTGATCATGAGGATGGGCTACAACTTTTACCGCACCAACAAGGAGGAGATGAACGTCTTGCAGATGGGGCGTTTCCAGCGCAATGTCTTTACCATCCGTGTCAATGCCGAGACTGCTGGCAACCTGTTGCATGGCTTGTCCCATCTCACGCGGCAGAAGGCGGATGATGATGGCAGCTACAAGTGGCTGGGAATACGCTATTCCCAGTACTTCAAGGCCGATGCCGACTATGCTATTACTCATTACTTTGATCGGAGGCAGTCGGTGGCCTTCCACGTGGGGGCAGGCATTGCCATCCCCTATGGAAACTCCGACGTGTTGCCTTTTGAGAAACGTTTCTATAGCGGTGGCGCTAACAGCGTGCGCGGTTGGGGTGTGCGCACCCTGGGGCCTGGCAGCTTCAACAGCAATAATAAACTGTCCAACTTCTTTTATCAGTGTGGTGATATCCGCTTCGACATGAACCTTGAATACCGAGCCAAGTTATTCTGGGTCGTTGAGTTGGGTCTGTTTATCGACGCAGGTAACATCTGGACCATCAAGGATTATAAAGAGGACCAGCCGGGAGGTGTGTTCAAGTTCAATAAGTTTTATGAGCAGATTGCTGCCGCCTATGGCTTGGGTATTCGCTTGGATTTCAAATACTTTCTCGTCCGCATGGATATGGGCATGAAGGCCCACAATCCTGCCAGCGGCCAAGAGCATTGGCCCCTATTGCATCCCAATTTCAAGAACGACAGCGAGTTCCACTTTTCCGTTGGCTATCCCTTCTAATTGCGAATTCCTTTCCCACAAATAAAGGGGCATCATTCATTTGGCGCAACTATAATCGCACTTCGCGCGCGAACCGTTAGTTCGGCGAAGCCAATTATGACACAGTCAGTTATTATGGGAGTTTGCTGAGCTAGGCTACAGCAAAGATGATGATCAACTCGGCGATGAGTACACGCATGAACATCGTCAAAGGATAGACAGTGGCATAGGCGACGGCAGGTGCGTCATTGCCGGCAGTGTTATTGGCGTAACCAAGTGCGGGCGGGTCGGTGGTGGCACCAGCCACGAGGCCCATGATGGTGCAGTAATTGAGGTGCATCTTGCCTCGTGCAACGACCACGGCGATTAGCAGTGGAATCATGGTGATGAGGAAACCGTATAGTACCCACAACGCACCATTAGCACTTAGGATGGTAGAGACAAATTTGCCGCCTGCGGCTATACCCACCGAGGCAAGAAACAGGCACAGGCCCAACTCACGGAGCATTAGGCTGGCGGCGGTGCTGGTATAGGTTACCAGACGGGCTTTGTAACCGTAACGTCCGATGAGGATAGCAACTACGAGTGGACCACCCGCAAGACCAAGTTTCATGGGTACCGACATGCCAGGCAGCATGATAGGAATAGATCCCACAAGGATACCCAGGAAGATACCGATAAACATGGTGAACAGATTGGGATGCTCCAGACGCTTGTAAGAGTCGCCCATGCGCTTGCCCAAGCGGTCCAGGTCCTCCTCACGTCCCACGACAGTGAGGCGGTCACCCACTTGCAGCGACAGGTTGGGGCTGGCAAGCAGTTCGACACCAGCACGATAGATGCGCGTGATATTGACTTTGTATCCCTCATGGAGGCGGATGGAACCAATCTTGCGGCCGTTGAGCTCGTTGTTGGTAATCACTATGCGCTTGCTGGTGATGCCCTTGGGTGACGTTTCCACCTGCCAGTCAAAATCGACGTGCGGCCCGACGATAGCATCAAAGATATCCTGATCATGGGCGCTCATGACAACTCGTAGCACGTCGTCCTGATGAAGGATGGTTTCTCCTTGCGGAATCTCGACAGTGCCATCGGAACGCTTCATGCGTGAGATGGTGAAATTACGGTCGATGATGGCATGCAGGCGCGTCACAGGAATATCATAAATGAGTTTGTTGGTCACTTGATAGGTGACGACGTGGGGTTTGAGCTGGCTATCTTCTTTCTCGCGCTCGATGTCGTTGATTTCCTTTTCGACATTGATGCGGAAGAAGGCCTTCAATAGTACCATCGACAGGATAATGCCGATGACACCGAGAGGATAGGCGGCTGCATAGCCCAGCGACATTGACTCGTTAAGGTCGTTGGCATGGTCGCCCACGGTCTCGATGAGTGCCTGCTGTGCGGCACCCAGCCCAGGCGTATTGGTTACGGCACCGCTCATCACGCCCACTAGGTCGGTGATGTTGATGTTTCCCGCAATGAAATAAATGGCGAGAGCCACCACCACATTGAGACCTACGATGAGCATGGCGATACTGTTGAGTTGGATGCCCTCGTGCTTGAACGACGAGAAGAAACTGGGTCCCACCTGCAAGCCGATAGAGAAGATGAACAGAATCAATCCAAACTCTTGAATAAACTTGAGCGTGGCGGCGTCAACCTCCACACCGAGGTGGCCAATGAAGATGCCGCAGAAAAGGACGAATGTTGCCCCGAGTGAGATACCGAATATCTTGACTTTGCCCAATAGGACACCCATCGCGATGACGATGGCGTAAATGAGTATGGTGTGTGCTACACCATTACCTATCCATAATTCAGAGAACCAGTCCATTGCAGTTTAAGTTTAGGGTTAAGCGTTTTGTGTTAATAGGGTAGGGGTTACGAGATTCGGATTCCATTCTCGACGATGTCGAGGATGTCCACGGGATTGTTAACGATGGCATCGGCATGATATTCCACAAGCTCTTTCTTGCTGCGGAACCCCCATGTCACACCCACGGTGTCGATGCATGCGCGTCGCCCGGCATCCATGTCTACGCCGCTGTCGCCGATGTAGAGCGCTTCGGCTTTGGGGGCACGTGCCTTGGCCAAAATGGAAAAGAGGATACTCGGATCGGGCTTGACGTTTACGCCCTCGCGATGTCCCTCGATAGCGATGAAGTTGATATCAGGGTAAAAGTGAGTGATAATCTTATCTACAGCTTTCTGGTACTTATTGCTGGCTACAGCCATGGCCACACCCATGTCGCGCAAGTCCTGCAACAGTTCTGGCATGCCGATATACGGTTTGGTATAGTCGGTACAGTGCACGTCGTAGTATTCCAGGAAATCACCAAGCACGCGGTCGACAGTTTCGTCGTCGCGGGCATCCTCAGGTAGCACACGGGTCATCAACCGGCGTACGCCGTTACCCACAAAGTAAGGGTAGCTGGCCATACTGTGGGTCGCATAGCCATTGCGTTCCAGCGCATAATTTGCCGCCTGTCCCAAGTCTTCAATGGTGTTGAGCAGGGTGCCGTCCAGGTCAAATATCACCAGCTTTTTCATATCTTATTCGCTATTACGCTTGCAAAATTAGTGTATGTCGAGAGGATAAAAAAGGATTTAACCAATTTTTGTCCCGAATGCCTTCTTATTTCTCCAGTTTGTTGATTGAAGCATGTTACTGGATAGGGACAATAGTGGGGATAGAAATGGCTGTGGTTTTGTTAAATTTATGCGAATTTTATTTATCCTTATGCACTCTGGCCAAATTGATCGGCTAAAAATTACCATTAAACTATGCGTTACATGATGTCTTCCAGTTCTTGAGTTGATATGAATTGTTGCTAAAATCCAGTTTTTTCAGGCTAAAACTTCAAAAATCGACTATCAAAAAAAAATTGATAGTCGATTTTTATGTTTTGGGAGTCCTCGGGAAACAACATGTCCGTATTTTAGCAGGCAGAATTATCGCATCTAGGTATTGTCTCCAGATACCCACAATTTCATAAAAATAGACAATTACATAAATACACATATAAATAATTATCTTAAAACTATCAATTTATGAAGAAGTTACTACAATCTTTTGTTTTGCTGTTTGCGGTATTGGCGATACCTATGGCCGCTTATGCGCAAGGAAGTCCAGATGTGAATGGTGATGGCGAAGTATCTGTTGCCGACATCAATGCCATCATTGATGCGATATTGGATGGAAACGTATCGTCAGATGCTGACGTTAATGGAGACGGAGAAGTGACCCTTGCTGACGTGAACTCTGTGATTAACACGATAGTGGGCGGTTCAGATCCCACACCCCCTCCTGGACCTGGTGGCTTTGGTGGAATTAAAGAAGAAACCCTAGCCCTGTTGAGAGATTGCGGCATGAATCTTTATAGTGGTGATGAGCCTCCTATTATAGAAGGTGTGTATGCAATAGATCCTGTTTCCTTTTTGGCTAATTACGGATGGGATGAATATGAGGATGATGATGAAATCATGACGAGAATCATTATTGATTTCCAGGATCAAACAGACGGCACTGCTCTTTTTGCCGTAGGTGCCTACTATAGGGATGTGGACTCAGGTTATGAATATTTTGATACAGATGATGAACAAGCGCAAGTAAGCATCACTGGTTATGGCAATAAGTTCACAGCCGCTTTCTGCTATATGTTGGACGAGCCCAGCGGATTTTTTGATTTCATCTATGGTACCGGAATGCTCATCTCGGGAGAAAAGACAGAAGCGGGTATCCGTAACATTCAATTTGCTTATATCATCTATGTAAAAGATGATAATGATAATATTGTTTCAATATTCGTGATTTATGGGGATGGCGATGGCATGAGCTATCCTGCAGAATGGCCCGAATGGTCGGGTGATGACTGGTCTCCAGCCGCTGGTTCTGCAATTCTCAAGTCATTGATGTCACCTAAGATGTCGAAATTGTTCAAGTCACGTATGGCAAAGATGAATCGTAATTAATTAGAATTGATGCTATTATAGGATGATTGGGGCTGGGGCAGAACGCTTCAGCCCTTTTTGTGGCAAAGGCGAGCGTGTTTTCAGCATGCCAATGGGCCGCGTCTTCAACTTTTTACAGTTTTATGGCAGTCGCCAATGGGTCGGGATTATGTTTCATGCCTTGCTTTCTTGTGCTGTTAGAATCTGAACGAAAAATGCAATCGTTTGCGTTGTTTTTTGTAGTGTGACGGGGCAGGTGTTAGAAAATGTGTGGAGATTATTCACTAATTTTGGAGACACAATGACAATGATCAAGGGCCAAAGTGGCCTGCCGCCTTCTGAATAAACAAAAAACTTCTAAATAACTTAATAATAAATTAATTATGAAAAAAACGCTTACACTTTTTCTTGCGCTTGTGGTGTCATTGCTGACATTGCCGCCCAGTTTCGCTCAGTTTACTGGATTGGGAGGATGGTGGGGAAGAATTCGCTCCAGGCTGGGGCCGATTGATAGGCCGGGACGGCATCAGCGGGCACATGGAGGGTGCGGCCGGTGTAGTCGCCGGATGTCAGTTTAAAGGCGTCGTGAGCGATGATGGCCATCGATGGGTCGGTGATGAGGCTGGTGACGTCTTTCAGGACGAGGCAGTCACGGAAGGCTTTCTTGCCGATGGTGGAGATGGAGCGGGGCAGGGTGATGGCTTCCAGGGTGGAGCAGCCATCGAAGGCAGCATAGCCGATTGACGTCACGTCGTCGGGGATGACGGTATTCTGGCAACCTGCAATCAGTGTGCCTGTAGCCGTCTCGATGATGGCATTGCAGCCCTTGCGGGAGTCGTAGTTGGGATTTCCGCTGGCCACAGTCATTCTGGTCAGCATGGGGCAGGCGCTGAATGCCGACGTGCCGATGCGGGTGACCGATTTGGGGATAGCAATTTCGGTGAGCGCAAAGCAACCGCGAAAAGCCCCCGTGCCGATGGATGTGACCGAATTGGGAATCTTGACGTTAGCGAGTTGGGTGCAGCGGTAGAACTCATAATCACCGATGGATGTTACCGACTTGGGCAAATCGATGCCAGTCAGTGCCGAGCAGCCGCCGAAGGCCGCGTCACCAATGGCCGTGATGGTGCTGGGAATGTCAATGACGGCCAGTGAGGAGCAATCCGTGAAAGCGTAATGTCCGATGGTCTTGACCGACTTGGGGATAGAGAGTCGGGTGAGCATGAAACAGCCGCTGAAGGCGTTATCGCCGATGGCGGTGACGGTGGCCGGAATGACGGTGTTCATGCACCCGGCAATCAGTGTGCCCGTTGCCGTCTCGATGATAGCATTGCAACTGTCGCGGGAGTCATAGACGGGGTTGTCGGCATCCACCGTCATACTGAAGATGGCAGGGCAGTGCTCAAACGCGAAACTGCCGATGTTCTCTACCGATGCCGGGATGTTTACCTGGTTGAGTAATGAGCAGTCAAAGAACGCACATGCCCCTATGCTCTTGACACCATCGGGGAGAACGGCCTGGCGCAATGCCGAACAGCCACGGAAGGCGTAGTCACCCACGCTTGTCACGCTGCTCGGGATATCGATGCTTGCCAGTGACGAACTGCCCGAAAAAGCATAGTCCCCGATGGCGGTAACAGAGGTGGGGATGACGGTGTTCTTGCATCCGGCAATCAGCGTGTTCTCGCCAGTTTCGATGATGGCATTGCAGCCTTCGCGGGAATCATATCGGGGATTGCCCTGGGCCACGGTCATGCTTGTTATCGAGGGGCAGTACTCAAAGGCCGACGAACAGATGGCCCTGACGCTGCGGGGGATAGCGATTTCCCTGAGTTCTGAGCAACCGTAGAAAGCCTGGTAGCCGATGTAAGTGACTTTGCTGGGAATGTTGACGTCGAGCAGCGAGGAGCAGCCATAGAACGCTTCCATGCCGATTTCGGTCACCTCACTGGGGATGTGAATGCCAGTGAGGCCTGTGCAATCGCGGAACGCCCATCCACCGATGGCTGTGACCGTGCTGGGGATGATGGTGTTCTTGCATCCCGCAATCAGGGTGCCCGATGCGGTCAGGATGATGGCGTTGCAGTTGTCGCGAGAGTCATAGGAGGGATTGTCGCTCGCCACGGTGATGGTCGATAGTGAACTGCAGCCCGTGAATGCCGACAGCCCGATATCGGTTACCGTGCTCGGGATGCTCACGCTATTGAGTGACGCGCATCCTGTGAAGGCAAAAGAATTGACTATCGTTGCCGAGTCGGGAATGACCAGGTCTATGATTTCCTGCCCGTTCAGGAACAGATGGTGGGCATGGTAGCAGGGGTTGGCGGCGTTGGATTCAAAGTCGATGCTACACCAGTTGGCCAAGTCGCTGATGGCCACGCTGTCGAGTCCCGTGCATCCGACAAAGGCATGCTCCTTGATGGTCTTGACCGATGCAGGAATGGAGATACTCTTCAATTCCGAGCAGTCGCGAAAGGCGGAGTGGCCGATGGCGGTGACGGTATAGGAAGTGTTGCCGCGTGATATGCTAGTTGGGATGGCCACATCACCGCTGTAGGGGAAACGGCCCGGAATGACCATGGCCGTGTCGCCGCTTATCGAGTAGCAGATACCGTCCTGCTCGATGTTGTCGGCAAGGGACGAGGCGGGCAGCAGGAGCGCCATTAGTAGGAGTAAAGAAATAACCTGTTTCATAGCCCTTAATGTTTTATCCTGCCACAAAGATAATTCTTTTGCGGGAAGTTTTAAGAAATGCAATCGTTTGCGTTGAATTTTTATTACTGGTTGGCCTACTTATTATTACGAATGTAGCATTATTCAGTAATTTTGGAGACACAAAGATTTTCATTTCAGGCCCGAGGGGGTCTGCCGCCATCTGAATAACCAACAATTTTATTATAACTCTAAAAAAGTATTCATTATGAAAAAAACGCTTACACTGTTTCTTGCACTTGTGGTGTCGATGCTGACGCTGCAAGTCAGCGCCCAGATGTATATCGTGGGCGACGATCCGTTTGGCGGTTGGAATCCTGCTGGCGGCGTTTCGATGACTGCTAAGGCTGACGGAACCTACAATTACACGGCCACCATCAGTGGTAAGGTGTATTTTGTGTTCGGTGAAGCATTGGCTCCATCAAACGACAACGCTGGTTGGGACACGTTCAACAGCAACTACCGTTATGGTCCGAACAATGCGGACCAGGAAGTGTCTGCCGACACGTGGATTACAACCCAGAAGACCTCTTCAGGTGCCTATGCCTTTACTGGTGACGGTTCGAACTATGTTTTCACGTTCGACACGATCAACAAACGCTTCAAGATTACTGAAGAAGGTGACGGCCCCGTTGTTTCAAACAATCTCTACATCCTGGGCGAGGTTAACGGCAATAGCTGGGATCCCAGCATTGGCGTGCCTATGGACTATAACCCCTCCTCAGGCGTATTCACTGCCACAGTGACCACCCAGGGCGAGAACGAGGGCTACAGCTATTTCTCGTTCACAACCCAAGTCTCGGTGGCTTCAGGTGACTGGGATGCCATCGCCAACTATCGTTATGGCGCTACCGGCGATGAGGACTACCTCGTGACAGAGGACGTCCAGATGCCGTTGCAAAAGGGTGAGACCGCTTTCAAGATTCCTGCTGGTACTTGGGAGTTCACTGTGAACTTGACCAACGGCTATCTGCTTGTCCACAAGAATGGCGACGTTCCCGGACCTCAACCTTCTGGTGACCTGTTTATCTTGGGTGAGGCCAATGGAAACAGCTGGTTGCCCAACACGGGTGTA
Organism: uncultured Prevotellaceae bacterium; assembly: GCA_947302275.1. Classification (GTDB taxonomy): domain Bacteria; phylum Bacteroidota; class Bacteroidia; order Bacteroidales; family Muribaculaceae; genus Sodaliphilus. The sequence goes on along the minus strand of CAMYUW010000010.1, from coordinate 6,522 downwards.
GCGATGGCTAAGGATGCTTCCACAGGCCTGTATAGCGCTCAGGTGACTTTTAATGGCGAGCACAGCGAGGAGGATGCCAACGTGAGCTACTTCTCGTTTACGACCAAATTGGCTGAGGACAGCGAAGATTGGGACGGCATTGCGGCTTACCGTCTGACACCTGTCGCAGATGAGGGCACCAACTTCTGGGTGACTTCATCGATGCTGGGACAAACGATTCAGTTGAACCCGATGGGCGAGAATATCGACGTAGCATTCCGTATCCCTGCTGGCACTTATACGATTACTGTAAACCTGAGCAACCGCACCTGTGTCATTACGCGCGACAGTGGTGGTGGCCCCGTTGCGGGCAAGGGTTGGCCGGCTATGTACGGCGGTGTGATGCTGCAAGGCTTCTATTGGGACAGCTTCAAGGCCACCAAGTGGGCAAACCTGACCGATCAGGCCCAAGAACTGGGACAATACTTTGATGTGGTATGGGTTCCCAACTCTGGTAGCGTTGACGTAAACGGTGTCGGCGAGAGCATGGGTTATATGCCCGTCTATTGGCTGAAGCACAATTCCTGCTTCGGTACCGAGAATCAGTTGCGCAACATGATTTCGACCTTCCACAACCACAACACCAGTGTGTTGATGGATATGGTAATCAACCACAAGAGCGGCAAGACCGGCTGGGTGGACTTTGCCGATGAGACCGTGACAGGTCCTGTCACTGGCGAGACCTACAGTATGACTTGGTCGCTTGCAGACATCTGCAGGAATGACGAGTGCTCCGGTGCAGGTTATGCCGCCACTGGCGCATATGACGAGGGTGAGAATTTTGACGGCAGCCGTGACCTGGACCACACCAGCGCCAACGTGCAGAAGAACGTCAAGACTTACCAGAAGTATCTGATTGATGAACTGGGCTATGACGGCTTCCGTTACGATATGTGTAAGGGTTATGCTGGCTATTACGTGGGCCTGTACAACAAGGCCAGCCAGCCTACTTTCTCGGTGGGTGAGTACTGGGACGGCAATGCCGAGACTCTGCGTTGGTGGCTCAATGAGACCAAACAGGACGACCGTATCCAGACCGCTGTGTTTGACTTCGCTTTGAAATATCCATTGCAGAATGCCTTCTCCAGCGGCAACTGGAGTGCCCTCAATGACAAGGGCCTCGCTGCTGATCCCAATTATCAGCGCTACTCGGTGACCTTTGTCGATAACCACGATACGGGTCAAAGCTCCAACTATGATTGCTTGAAGACTAACATTATGGCAGCCAACGCATTCATCTTGACCATGCCTGGCACCCCTTGCGTATTCTACAAGCACTATCTTGTCTATGCTGATGAAATCAACAACTGCATCAAGGCCCGTCGTGCTGCTGGTGTCCACAACCAGAGCGCCATTCTCACGCAACAGGAGAGCAGTGGTGGCTACATCCTTGAGACCCAGGGAACCCGCGGTAACCTCTATTTGCAGTTGGGCGGAGCAGTGTTTAACGGTGCCCCCGCTGGCTATACCCTTGTGCAAGGTGGTGAAGCCTATAATCTGTACATCAGCAACGGCATCGACTGGCAGCATGTGGGCAAGGATGGTCGCATCATGGGTTACCCGGTTGTCAGCAAGCCTGCCGGCAACTATGTGGGCAATGTGACGCTCACCGTTGCTCCCAGTGCCAGCGGTACTGTTCTTGTTTACACTACCGATGGTAGCGATCCTACACCCAGTAGCACGATGATCACCAGCTCGACCCCGATGACCTTCACCGAGAGCACTACCCTTAAGGTGGGTGTCCTCAATGGTGACCAGGTCGAGAACGTCGAGAACTATATCTATACCATTACCGATGAAGCCACCACAGGCATCAATGTCTATGTCAGAACATCGATGACCGGTGCGCACGTCTGGGCTTGGACCAACGAGGGTAGTGTTACCGGTAACTCATGGCCCGGCAAGGCTATCAGCAGCTTGGACAAGGTGACAGTTAACGATATCGAGTGGTATTGCTTGCACGTGAATGCCCCTGAGGTGAATGTTATCTTCAACAATGGTGATGGCGGCTTTGAGAATCAGACTTCAACCATTGCGGTGAACCGTGACGCATTCTTCCTCTATCCCAACTCTGAGTTGGAGACCTACGCTTATAAGGCTGCCGACACTTATGTCGATGTGACCGAGAAGTATGCAGGCGCAGGTGCTGCCAGCTATGATAAGGTCTATGTGCTAGGTAACATCAACAGGACCGGTTGGGCTGCCAATAACGGCTATGAGATGACAACTACCAACGGTGAGAAGTACACCGCCACCATCGACTTTGTGGATCCTTATGGCGGTTTCAGCTACTTCAGCTTCTCTACGGCTTTGGGTTCAAACGCCAATGCATGGAGCGAGATTGCATCCAACCGCTTGGGAGCTACCAGCAATAATTTCCTGATCAATGAGGCGCGTCTGGGCACCAACTTGACCGTGATACCTGGTGAGAATTCCTTCAAGGTGGCCACGGGCAAGTATAACCTCACGCTCTACCTGAGTCAGGGCATCCTTGTGGTGGACAAGTGGACCGAGCCGATTACCGTTGTGCGTGGTGATGTCAATACAGACAATGTCATTACCATTGAAGACGTCACCTGCTTGATTGATTACCTGCTGAGTGGTGTTTCGACGGGTGTCAACATCGATAATGCTGATTGTGATCAAGATCGCGAAGTTACCATTGGCGATGTGACATGCCTCATCGACTACCTCTTGTCAGGAGCTTGGTGATAGTAAGCTAAGACACGGATGGCCACGAATGATTCGGAATTATTCGTGGCCATTGTTATTTATGTGACAGAAAAATGTGGTATCTTTGCAGTGATGGAGAAGCAGTACGAGAATATCATCATCGGTATTGACCCGGGCACCAATGTGATGGGATATGCCTTGCTGGGCGTGAACGGCAAGAAACCGGAACTTATCGTCATGGGCGTACTGCAACTCAACCGCATGGAGGACCATTACATGAGACTTAGGCATATCTATGAGCGTGTGAGCGGTGTCATCGATGCGTATATGCCTGACGAGATGGCCATCGAGGCGCCGTTCTATGGCAAGAATGTGCAGTCGATGCTCAAGTTGGGCCGCGCTCAGGGTGTGGCGATGGTTGCCGCCCTCAATCGCGAAATACCCATTACAGAGTATGAACCCCGCAAAATCAAAATGGCCATTACGGGCAATGGTGCCGCCAGCAAGGAACAGGTGGCGCTGATGCTGCAACGTACACTGGGCATCGACGAGACTCAGATGCCCGCCTTGCTCGATGCCACCGATGCCCTGGCAGCCGCTTTGTGCCACTTCTACGAGCGCAACAAGCCCTTTAGCACCAAAGGCAGCAAGTCCTGGAAATCCTTTATCGCCCAGCATCCCGACCGCGTGAAGAAATGAAAAAACAGGACTATTTAGGCCTGTTTTGGGTGGATGGATGTAAGGGCGTGAATGGAATCTAATGGATGTTAAAAAAATATATTATTTGGGTGCCGTGGGCTTGAAATGCCCGATAAGTTAATGTAAATGAGTATCTTTGTGGGCAAATTAACTGTAAAGGATGTCAAAACAAACTCATAACTTACCATTCTGGATAATAAATGCGGATGGATCCCATCAAGGGTTTCATCGGCTGAAGAAATGCGATGTTGTGAGCACTAGCTGCGCTGCATGAGTAAGGAGAAAATCCCTCGTGTGGCGCAACTTGTTTTAGGGAAGAAGATAACTCAATTATTGTTGTTATATTTTGTTTTTTTAATTTATCAGTTATGTTCAGTAAAACTCATTTTTTTGTAGTGTTGGCTATGTGCTGCCTGGTGGCCTTGTCAACTAGTGCTCAGTCGCTGCCTGTTCAGGGAAAGTATCAAGTGACCAAAGGTAACTATCCTTTTGGTGATCTCAATCATGACGGAGAGGTGAATGTCGCGGATATCAATCTGCTGATTGGTGTCGTGCTGGGTGAATATGTGCCCGTAGACGATGACACCCCAAACATGACCATTGCCGAGTTCAAAGCCAAACACTGGCAAGACGCGCGCAACTATGTCGACACGATTACCGACAAGGAAATCATCCACGGCTGGGTGGTGTCGAGTGACGAGTCGGGCAATATCTACAAGACTCTGTATATTATGGATGAATCAGGGACAGGTATCCCCATCTCCATCAACCAGACCAATTTGTATCAGGATTATCCCATCGGTCAGGATATTGTCCTGAATCTCAAGGGATACTGGGTGGGTAAGTACAATGGCGACCAGGAGGTGGGCTATCCCTCCTGGTATGAGCCTGGTCAATTCTGGGAAGTGTCCTTCTTGCCCCAGAATTACTGGCAGGAAATGGTGACACTCAATGGTACTCCCGATCCCTCTAAGGTACAGCCCATGGCCATCAGCCTGAGCGAAATTTTCGGCAAGGAAGATGCGGCCACCGTGATGCGCTATCAGGGCGTTCTCGTGAGCATCAACGACGTGGTGTTTGCCGAGGCCGATGGTTATACCACGTTTGCCGAGCCTAGTGCTGGCGCTAACCGCACGATTGTTGACGCTAATGGTAACACACTGTTGATGCGCATCAGCAACTATGCCGACTTCAGGGATGACATCCTGCCTCGTGGCAAGGTGGATGTCGTGGGTGTACTTCAACACTATGGCACCTCCTGGCGGCTTTTCCTGCGTGACCGCAACGATGTAACGGGCGGTGATGTCAGCTTCGATCCTGTTACCTCGCTCAACGAGGGCTTTGATTACAGCCTGCCCTACTCATGGACCAATAAAATCGTCAGTGGTGACAAGAGCTGGCATCAGACCATGTATATGAACAACGGCTATGCTGCTGCCACGGGTTACAAGGGCAATTATCCTCCCTTCGACACCTGGCTTATCACGCCTGCCCTCGATATCGAGCATGCCGCCACCAAGACTTTGTCGTTCCGTACCGAGGTCAACGCCTATGGCAGCACGACCAGCAAATTGGAAGTGTATGTGCTCAACTCGTTGGATCCGAGTGCCGCGACTGTCAAGGTGAAACTGGATCCCGCCCTAGCCACTGCTCCGGTCACTGGATATAGCAACTGGTGTGATTCGGGAACAATAGACTTGAGCCAGTGGGCTGACGGTATCTATTATATCGGTTTCCGTTATTCTGCTACTCAAGACATCAACTATGCGACTTGGTGTCTGGATGATGTGAAATTCGGTTTATAATACTGAAACACAGATAATTATATCTTGAATTCAGGGCAAGACCGTGACGCGAGTCGTGACCGAAAAAGTGACCCCGCGTCACGGTTTTGTGTTTTTGTTGATAAAAACTTTAAGAAACTTGCTTGTCGGGCGGAAATAAATGAGTAATTTTGTACCCGAATTGAAAAAGCAGCATTAACTAAGAAGTGTTGAAACATAAGTTTGGCATACCTTTTAGGATAACTTGTAGCGGAGAGGCGGCAAGCCAATTTTATAACCCGCTGGAAGAGAGTGCCTTTAGCGACCTACGCGCCACAATAGTATGGGGAATACCCCACTAGTGTGGCGCGAAATTTTTTAAAAACAATCAATAAAACAGTAAAAATAATTATAATTACTAATTTATTCATCAATTAAAACAAATCATTTGTATGTTGAGAACAGTTAAGCTTTTGGCATTGGTGGCAATGTTCTTTGTGGCATTGGCATCGAGTGCGCAGGTGACGACCTCGGCACTGTCCGGTGTTGTGACCGATGAGAATCATGAGGCGTTGATCGGCGCAACGATTACCGCCTTGCACACGCCCTCGGGCACTCAGTACAACGCCGTTACCAACATGGACGGCCGCTACTCTATCAAGGGTATGCGCCCCGGTGGCCCCTACACCGTGACGGTGAGCTACATCGGTTATCAGACCCGTCGAGTTGAGGATGTTACCCTGCAGCTGGCCGAGACCTATGACCTGAATGTGGACATGAGTGTTAACTCCAACACCCTGGGTGAGGTGGTTGTTACCTCCGAGGCTACCAAGTTCCGTGCCGAGAAGACCGGTGCTGCCACTAACATTAACAGTGCGCAGATCACTAGCCTGCCTACTGTTACCCGCAGCCTGACCGACGTGACCCGTCTGTCGCCTTTCGGTGGCAATGGCATGAGCTTTGGTGGTACCGACGGTCGTCTGGCTAACTTCACGGTCGATGGTGCAAACTTCAACAATAACTTCGGTCTGAGCGATAACCTGCCTGGTGGCGGTAATCCCATCTCAATCGAGGCTATCGAGGAAATGCAGGTAGTTGTTTCGCCCTATGACGTGCGTCAGACCAACTTCATCGGTGGTGGTGTTAACGCGATTACCAGGAGTGGTACCAACACCTTCCGCGGTAGCGCTTACATCTATCACCGCAACGAGAACTTGCGTGGTGATGCTGTTGAGCGTTTGCAGATTGCAGGAGCACGCGACAAGGATCAGGTGACTACCTACGGTTTTACCTTGGGTGGCCCGATCTGGAAGAACAAGGTCTTCTTCTTTGTCAATGGTGAAATGAC